>JAAYFQ010000046.1 GCA_012728165.1 Synergistaceae bacterium
CAGGTACTTTATTCTGGCGGCAAAAACAGTGCTCTACGCAGACAGTCTTCACAGAAAAAAACCATTGCAGAGATGATGATTGCTAGTGGAGAAAATAGTGCGATAGGCGAGCTCTTTGGTCGTTTTTATAATGTGCTACTTAAAAACGAATATATTAAAGCTGAAGAATCAGCGGTAAAAACCTCTGAGGCTCACTATAATCGAGCAAAAAATATGAATAAGCTCGGACTTTCCAACAAACTGGAAGTGATAAGAGCAGGACAGCAACTTGCTACTAATACAGCAAATTTAAGTAGAGCAAAAGGAAACCATGAGGCTGCGGAGATAGCGCTTATGAACTACATGGCAATTGAACCAAAAAATCGGAGAACTGTTTCTGGTGATCTTACAGCACTTAATGTTATAGGGGATAGGAATAATTCTTTGTTGTCTGCTACAGAGTATAGAGCTGATCGCATTCAACTTCAGGAACAGCTCAAATATCAAGAAAATCAGCTGTTTATTGAAAAAAGCGGACTTATGCCAAAACTTCTTTTAGCTGGTGAAGCAGGCTGGAATCATCCTAATTCCAGAAAAGATATTACTGGAGATACATGGAAAGCACAGTTGACTGTTGCTGTTCCTATTTTCGACAGATTTATAACTAAAGGCAACCTAATGACTGCTCGGGCAACTCTTGAGCAAAATAAGCTGGCTCTTGAGCAAAAAGAGCTAGACATAAAATCTGAGGTCGAAACAGCATGGACGTCAATCGAAACTTCTTCTTTCAGTCTAAAGGCCTCGAAAAAGGCACTTGAGTTAGCGGAGGAATCTCTTAGGCTTGCGCAGGTAGGTTATGAAGAGGGAGTAACCCCTCAAATAGATTTACTTACTGCACAAACAGCTCTTACTTCTGCAAAACTTGACTATGCAACTACACAGTATAATCATCTTATGACAATAGTCGCACTTAAAATGACAGAGGGAACTATTGTGAAATGGAGCGGGGAGAAAAATTTCAATGAATAAATCGACGAAAAAAGTTGTACTGGAAGAGTTGCGCAGGAATATACCTGGCCGAAATGTTCGAATAATTTTAGCGGTCTCTCTATTACTGCTTGTCTTTATCGGCTTATACAGCAGGCGCGAAAAAATTTCTTCTTTCTTTGACAAAAACAATAACAAAGATCAGACAGCATATGTGAAAGTTGAAACCATAGTGTCGAATAAAACAATACAACTTAGCATTGTCCAAAACATGTCTATAGAAGCTGTTAACAGAGTTAATCTGCTACCACGGGTTACTGGAAGACTTGACAAGCTACATGTAAAACGGGGAGACTCTGTAAAAACCGGACAAATTCTAGCAACTCTTGAGCATACGCAGCAAAATGCACAGATAGAAGCAGCCGTAGCGAATTTAGCATCCTCTGTTGCTGATGCAGAACGCGCGAAAGCTGAGATGATGAATGCAAAGACTAATCTCGATCGCTACGAACGATTGGTAAAAGAGGGATTTAGCACTCAGCAGCAGTATGATTCGATTGCGACCACGTACTTCAGTGCAAAAGCAAATTATAATGCATCTCTTGCAAAGCAACGTCAATTGAGTTCAGAACTCAACAGGACTCGTTCAACTCGTGGTGATTACATAATCACATCACCGCTGAACGGGATTGTACTGAACGATTACTCTCTTGCTCCAGGGGCAATGATATCGCCGAGCACTCCCGTTATGGATATAGCCGATCTTACACAACTTAAAGCAACATTAAAAATCCCTGAATCTAAAATCTTTATTGTTCAAGAGGGAATGTTTGTTACATTAACGTTTGACGCGTTACCGAAAAAAGAATTTAAAGCAAAAGTAACAAAAATAGATCAATATGTTGACCCGGACACGCGCACCAGTAATGTAGAAATAGCGTTGAACAACAAAGACACAGAAATGATTTTGCGCCCTGGAATGTTTGGACAGGCTTCCATAATAGAAGAAGAAAAAAAGAATGCTATTGTTGTTCCTGAGTCAGCAATTCATGAGAGAGAAAATGATTTCTATGTTTGGGTTGTGATAAATGACAAAGCTGTTTTGCGTACAGTTAAAACAGGAATTAAACAAAACAGCGACGTGCAGATAACCGAAGGCTTGAAACCTGGAGAAAAGGTTATTATTTTTGGTGGTAACAATCTAAAAAATGGAGATTCTGTAAAAATTCAAAACCAGTAACTTTTGGAGCATTAAATATATGGGAGGGGTTCGCGTGTTCAAATTAGTTCTTATTAGACATGGAGAAAGTACGTGGAACAAAGACAATCGTTTCACTGGATGGACAGATGTTCCTTTGTCGGAAAAAGGACTCTTGGAGGCGAAAGCGGCAGGAGAACTTCTGAAAAAAGAGGGCTATGTCTTCGACAAAGCTTTTACATCTGTTTTGAAACGTGCCATTAAAACACTCTGGTGTGTACTTGAGGAAATGGATCTCATGTGGATTCCTGTAGAGAAAACTTCGAAACTTAACGAACGTCATTATGGAGCCCTTCAAGGTCTGGACAAAAGTGAAACCGCAGAAAAATATGGAGATGAACGAGTAAAAATATGGCGTAGAAGCTACGACGTTTGCCCTCCGTTATTAGAAAAAACTGACGAGCGATATCCTGGAACTGACCCTCGCTATGCGAATCTTGAAGAGAAGGAAATGCCTCTTGGAGAATGCCTTGCGGACACAATAGAACGTGTAATTCCATATTGGTACGACGTGATTGTTCCAGAAATAAAAGCCGGACAAAGAATAATAATTGCAGCTCACGGCAATAGTCTCCGCGCACTTGTGAAGCATCTTGATAATATATCTAAAGAAGCTATTTTGAATTTAAATATACCTACGGGCGTTCCATTGGTTTATGAACTTGATGATGATTTGATGCCAATTAGACATTATTTTCTTGGCGACAAAGAAGCAATTGCTGCAGCACAAAAAGCAGTAGCAAATCAGGGCGCCGCGAAAAAATCTTAACTCTATAAAATAACAAATTTAATTTCTACTAGATTTACATGATAAAAAACTATATAATATTTTTGGTTAAATGTTATTGCAACCGATTGCAGAAAGCTGTTAAAAATTCTTCGGAGGTGCATTATGGCTAAAAAACAACTTATCTATGGAATCAACGACCGTCCGCCAACACCAATTCTTATTCTCGCTGGTGCTCAACATGTTCTGACTCTCTTCGGAGCAACAACTCTTGTTCCTCTTATTTTTGGTCCGGCGATGGGAATGTCAACTCAACAGATAGGAGCTTTTATCGGTTGCGTCTATTTCGCTATGGGTATTGCAACTCTTATTCAAACACACCCTAAGCTCGGTTCAGGACTGCCAATCGTTCAAGGTTCAAGTTTCAGCTTTATTCCATCCATTATGACTATAATCGGTGCATATAAGGCAATGGGCCCAGATGTCGTAATGCAATATATCGGTGGAGCTCTTATCGTTGGGGGAGTTGTTTTAGCTCTTCTAGGCTATAGCAAAATAATTGGGCGCATAACTAAGTATATTACACCTATAGTCATAGGCCCTACAATTATGGCAATAGGTTTTACTCTTGCACCTATAGCAATTCAATTTAATGCCGCTAATTACTGGCCAATATCATTACTCGTTGTTGCTTTGGTGTTTTTCTTCAGCCTTATGAGTAAAAATAAATATTTCAACATCTTTGCCGTTCTCGGTTCCATAACAATCGCATATCTTATCTGTCTGGCTCTTTCATTGACAGGAATCTTTTCTCCTCAGCACGCAGCATTTATTAATCTACAAGGGATTGCAGATGCTCCTTGGATTCGCTACAACATATTCATGCCATGGGGCGCACCTAAATTTTCAGGTTTGGCAATAGGGGCTATTTCTGCCGGTTTCTTCTGCTGCATGATTGAATCAATAGGAGACTACCATAATTGCGCATACGCAGCTGGTATAGAAGACCCAACTCCTGATCAGATTAACAGGGGACTCGGAGCGGAGGGAGCATGCTGTGCACTATGCGGAGTACTTGGCGCAGTAGGAACAACATCCTATACCGAAAACATTGGTCTTATCGGAATAACAGGAGTTGCAAGCCGCCATGTTGTCCGAGCAGGAGCAGTAATACTTATAATCCTCTCTCTAGTAGGTAAACTCGGGGCTCTTATCGCTACAATGCCTTCTCCTGTAATTGGAGGAGCATATATAACTCTCTTTGGTACAATCGGTGCTCTTGGAATACAAAACCTTATGCGTGCAGACATGGGAAGTCAGAGAAATGTTCTCATCGTTGGTTTCGCTTTTCTAATGGCTCTCGGACTTCCGGGATGGGTAGAATCCAGAGAAGCCCTTTTTGCAGCTAAACTTGGAACAACTTTCGGCGGAACGGTGTGGGCAATCATGAAAACGCCTATGGCAGTAGCTGGTATTCTTGCCGCTCTTTGTGATAACATAATTCCAGGTACAGATGAGGAACGCGGAATTAAAGTCTCAAAAGGATAAAATATTTTTCTTATATATCTTAGTATTATCAAAAAGTGGGATTCTTAATAATAAAGAATCCCACTTTTTTGTATTCTAAAATTGCTTGCAATCATTTATAATTGTGAGCATCATGCTGTACTTGGATTTAATTTTTGAATGCGTCCATTCGTGGCAAAATACAACAAGGTACTTTAAATATGGAAGGGGCTACATCAATGTCAAAGAGCCTAAGTAAGCAGAGTTTTTATATTTGTCTTGCTGTAATTATAGCCATACTCGCAATATACTTGGTTCCACTTGGATCTCATGGGCTCCTTGAACCTGACGAAGGTAGATATTCCGAAATTCCACGTGAAATGATTGAATCCGGAAATTTCATTACTCCAAAATTAAATTATGTAAAATATTTCGAAAAACCCGTTCTACTCTATTGGATGAATGCAATCAACTTCATGACATTTGGACAAAACGAGTTCTCTGCACGCTTATTCACAGCATCCTGCGCTCTTCTTGGAATTGCTGCAACTGGAGCTCTGGGCGCCTTTATGTTTGGAAGTCTGGCAGGCTTTCTATCTGCAATAATTACGGCTCTATCTTTGCTTTATTTCGCTATAGGCACAATAAACCTTACAGATATGCCTCTTTCTTTCTTTATAACGCTTGCGCTTGTAAGTTTTTATGTCGGGCACAGAAGCCAAAACAAAAAGTGGTATCTTCTCTTCTACGCATCTATGGCACTCGGATTGCTTACAAAAGGACTTGTCGCGATTGTTTTACCCGGAGGAGTGGTTTTCTGGTATATTATTTTTACTCGTAAGTGGAAATTAATTCTTGAAGCACTCTATATCCCAGGCATTCTTCTTTTCTTCGGTATTTCCATTCCATGGTTTTGGCTTGTATGCCGTGACAATCCAGACTTTTTTCATTTCTTCTTTATACAGGAACACTTTTTACGCTATGCGACAAAAATGCATGACCGCTATGAACCTTTTTGGTTCTTTCTCCCTATGATTCCCGCGGGCATAATGCCCTGGACTGGGTTTCTTTTTTCTCTCTTTTCCAAAGACAGTATTCTTCTTTCACCAGCCGATGAGAGAGAGCGTGATTCAAATATATATCTATTGCTGTGGTTTGGAGTAATTTTACTTTTTTATTCTTTGTCCGATTCAAAACTCATTCCATATATTGTTCCATGTATACCACCGCTAACGATTCTTATAGGAGCGGATATTTCACGCATGATTAAAAACAAACGTTGGCACGGCGGAGCTATGGCTTGGGAGATAGGAATCGCAATATTATTTTCGGCGGCTCTGATTGGTTATGCCATTCTTGGTAATGAACTTCCACAAGCAACCTCTCTTCCAATTGCAATTAAAGTATCTATTGGACTTCTGATTGGACCAGCTCTTGCTATTTGGCTTTCATATTCAAAAATAAAGAATTTTAAAGCAGCTGTTGCCGTCTTGTGCGTTTCTTCTTTTATTTTTATTTATGGTCTTCTTGGCATATATACTGTTATGGGAGAAACTCGTTCCACTAAAGCAGTCTCTGCAGTGATAACGAAAGAGATAAGGCCGAATGAAACCATCGTTTCTTATGGAGAAGTCCTTCAGGGTATCCCGTTTTATACAAAACAACGAGTTATGCTTGTAGACTACATGGGAGAACTTGAATTTGGAGCAAAGCAAAAAGAGGGAGAAGGCTGGTTTCTAAAATCAGAAGAGTTCTTGCCACAGTGGCGCAACGGATCAAAATCGTTTGTTCTTGTTTCAGATAAAGATCGTATAAAAACACTCTTTCCTGATGGAAACATGAAAGAGACAAAGAAAATCGAAGTAGGAGATTACTTGATAATCTTCAACAGGAGGACAAAATAAAATGAGAAAAGAATTTCTTCCATTCGCGAAACCTTCCATAGGAGAAGATGCCATTGTCGACGTAGCCGAGTCAATACGCTCCGGCTGGGTAGCAATGGGACCAAAAACTGTTCGCTTTGAAGAAGATTTTTCA
>JAAYFQ010000047.1 GCA_012728165.1 Synergistaceae bacterium
GGCGTATTGAAATACGCCTTCGGTGATCCCTTTCTGCATGTTGTTTCGTTATCATTACTTCTTGCCGGCGCTCAGAACGCTGGTTGTCTTTATAAGCAGCGTTAACTTCACAACATTTGCGAGAGGCCACTCGGCGTATGAGAATACGCCTTCGGTGGTCTCTCGTTTCATGTTGTTTCGTTATCATTACTTCTTGCCGGCGCTCAGAACGCTTATTGTAAGAAGCGTTAATAACTTCACAACATTTGCGAGAGGCCACTCGGCGTATCAGTATAAGCTTTCGTTGGTCTCTCTTCGTAATGTTTCGTCGTCTGTTAGTGAAAGTACTGTTTTATTGTCTCTTTCAGCGATGTCTCAAACCCTCGAGAAACAACCCTTTTACGCCCTCTTGTCATGGACCATGTGTTCAAGGAACTCAATACCGCAAAAATATTTGCCGGTAGATATTTTCAATGAATCTCTCCGATACTGCCTCGACAGAGAGATCGCATAAACTTTTCAGTAAATGCTGTCCAACCATAAGTCTTGTTATCAGACAGGGGCGATCTACATCCTGCATGTAAGCTTCAAAGAATTTATCCTTGAATGCTTTCCCGTTCATTTTCTTATAAAACAATGCAAGTTCGTGTCTCATGTTTATCATGTTTCTAAGGTGCGCTTGGAAAACTCTATCTTGTGGATTCTCTGTTGCTTTAGGTTTCATTTCAGTAAGGTTTCTTTGCTTTAGGACTGGTTTTCTATTCGTCATAACATTTTGTATCTCATTAACACAGGCTGTAACCGTATTGTATGTGATAAATGATTCTATTCTAAAAAATGAATACATTAGAAACAGACGATTTTATTAGAATTGTCTATAGTCTAAAATGAATGATGACTTATTTTTCAAATTATGAGATTTATTGAATTGACATAACACAAAAACATGGTATATGATTAGCAAGCGATAGTATCCGATTTATAAGCAAGGAGATGCTTTCAAGATTAATTACGACAATTGAATATTTTTGTTTATTATTTTTTTAAATAATAAACATTTGTATTGTAAACAAAAAATCAGGAGGTGTTTTTGTGGAATTTCTTATTGCAGGAGATAGTACTCTGGTTGTGCGATTTGGAAATGAAATAAGCGAGGAGGTTAACCAGAAAGTAAGAAGTTTTCGGTTGGCTACTGAGAAACGCAAGGTCAAAGGTTTGATTGAACTTGTCCCTACTTACTGTACCGTATATGTCTTTTATGATCCGCTTGTTATAAGTACCAATGCAATTATTAAAGAATTGAAAGCCATCGGGGAAGAAGCGTCGGAAGACCTTTTACCAGAACCTAATATTGTTGAAGTACCAGTTGCATACGGTGGGGAACATGGACCGGATATTGAGAACGTGGCGAAAGCACATGATTTAACAGTTGAAGAAGTCATAAAAAGGCATTCAGGTACAGATTATCTAGTTTACATGTTGGGATTCACTCCCGGCTTTACTTTTTGTGGGGGCCTAGGCGATGACTTGGCGACGCCCCGCATTAAAGACCCTCGTCTAAAAGTTCCTGCCGGCTCTGTCGGAATAGCAGGTAAACAGACTGGACTATACGCAATATCATCACCCGGTGGATGGCAATTGATAGGAAGAACAACAATGCGTTTTTACAACCCTGAACTCGATCCCCCATGTCCTGTTAAAGCCGGAGATTACGTAAGATTCGTTCCAATTTCAGCTGAAGAGTTTGAGAAAAAAAGAGGGGATGTTGAAGCCGCAGACAATCCACCCGATTACTCAAACTGGAATCCAGAGGGCGAAGTGGTATTTAAAGTAGTTACTCCCGGAGCTCTTTCCTGTATCCAGGACAAAGGAAGGTATGGTTACCAAGAACTTGGAATTTCAGCTTCAGGTGCAATGGATGAACTAGCTTTCCGTCTAGCAAACCGCATCGTTGGTAATGATGACAACTCGCCAGCATTAGAAATCACCATGGTAGGACCTAAGTTAGAAGTAGTCAGAGAAACTCTTGTTTCTGTGACAGGGGCAGATTTGTCTTTCGCAGTCAATGGAGAAATTGCACCACTTTATACAGCAATTAAGCTGAATCCCGGTGACGTTGTAACTTTTGGTCCCACTAAAAAGGGAATGTTTTCTTATATTGCCATAAATGGGGGTTTCAGCATTCCTATGGTTATGGGAAGCGCTTCTACTGGATTAAAAGGACAAATAGGAGGATATAAAGGGCGAAAACTGGGAAAAGGTGATGTCCTTAAGAGTACAGCTAAATCAATACCAGAAGTATTTGTAGGTTATTCCGTTGACCCGAATGAATTTAAGTTTGGCTCGAAGAATGGGGTTTATAGGGTAATTTTGGGACCTGAAGATGATTATTTTACAGAAAAAGGGATAGAAACATTTTTGAATTCCGAATACAGCCTTTCTGATAAATCCGACAGAATGGGCGCCCGTCTTGACGGACCAGAAATTGAACATAATGATAAGGGTGCAGGAATTGTTTCTGACGGAATAACGATGGGAGCTATCCAAGTACCGGCTCAGGGATACCCGATTGTACTCCTAAAAGACAGGGGCACTGTTGGAGGTTACACGAAAATTGGGACGCTGTGCACTTTAGATGTTTTCAGGTTTGGACAGAATAAACCCGGAGATAAAGCCAAATTTGAACAGATCTCTCTTGAGGAGGCACAAGATCTTCTCAAGCAAATGGAATACAAAATCTCTAAGGTAGGCACTAAGCAAAAGATACTAGCTGCAACAGGCGCGAAAGACGGAGACATGCTCCGTGTAGTTATAGGCAACAGTTCTTATGACGTGTTTGTAGAAGAAATCGATTAACAGATTCAAACCAATTCGATGATATTTAAAAAAACAAGGAGGAATGTTTTATGTCTGCGAAAATTGATCTTAATTGTGATATGGGAGAGAGTTTTGGTAGTTACAAGCTAGGCTGCGATTTTGAAGTTATGGATGAAATCTCATCAGCAAACATAGCTTGTGGCTTTCACGCTGGAGACTTTATGGTTTTGGACAAAACAGTCAAATGGGCTGTTGAAAAAAATGTAGGTATTGGATGTCATCCGGGCTTTCCAGACCTGCAGGGATTTGGTAGGAGAAACATGGAACTTTCTCCTGAGGAAGTCGAAAATCTTTGTACTTACCAGCTTGGGACTATTTTCGCTTTTACAAAAAAATACGGCGGAGAAATCCAGCACTTCAAGCCACACGGAAACCTTTACATCATGACATATTCAAAAGCAATGGCTGGGGATGCAAGCTGGGCTGAGGCTATTGGAAGAGCAGTCCTGAAATTCGATAAATCTTTGATAGTTATGGGGATGTCTGGAGCTCCAACTCAGGACATCTGGCGTAATATGGGATTAAAAGTTGCTTCCGAAGTCTACCCCGACAGAGAGTACAACGCAAACATGACGCATGTCTCAAGGCGAGTCCCCGGAGCAGTGATATTGGACCACAATAAAGTTATGGAAAGAGCTGTGAGAATGGCCAAAGAGCATGAGGTTGTAGCTATGGACGGAACTCTTATTGAGAACGTAGAATTTGAAACAATGTGTGTACATGGAGACAATCCAGAGACTTTACAGGGATTACGTGATATTAATAAGGTGTTTAAGGAAAACGGGATAGAAGTGACCCATCTTTCAAATATTGTTAAATAACGATGCGTATATTACAAAGGCTGGAATTCAAATCCCAGCCTTTGTAATGGCTTTTAATTGTTTCTCCATTTGTTTTTTTACTTAAAACAGAAATCGAAAGGACTGGTGAATATGAATAACGCTATACTGCATGAGAGTCGTAATATTGTCATTGTAACTATTATTCTTTATTTTGCTGCCACGTTGTATCTTGGATATAGAGGCAGAACAAAAAAAGGAAGTGAAAGTGAACTTAAAGATTGGGCGGTTGCAGGTCGTAATCTTGGCGCAATAGTTCTAGGGTTGGCCTGGTCAGCTACTTATTTTAGTTCTTATGCAGTCTTAGGTGTATCGGGACAGGCTTACACTGAAGGACTATCTGTTATGAACTTGGCTACTGCTTATTTTGTACCAACAGCAGTAATAATGTATGTTTTTGGTTCGGCTGTCAATATATTGGGAAGAAAAAACGGCTATATGTCGGTTGGTGACTTGCTTGAGGACCGATTTGAAACTAAATGGGCCAGATTGCCAATAATTATAACCACTATGGTTTTTTCTGCGTATTACACCGGAATACAATTGATGGGTGCAGCCGTTGTTCTGGAACAACTGGCAGGAATTCCATATGTGATAGCACTTATACTTGGTTCGTTAGTTTTGAGCATATACGTAATGATGGGAGGATTCAAAAGTACTGCTTTAACAGACACACTGCAAGCGTCGTTGTTGTTCTTAGCGCTATTTGGAGGAGGTCTGATCGCAGTAAAAATTACTAACGGTGGTCTTTTCAAAATGCTTATTGACAAAGTTGGCGTGGCCGGAATAACTTCTCCTGGATTAAAGGGTCTTGCTACCCCCCTCTTTGGAATTTCTTTTAATATCAATATCATCCTGTATTGCTTTGGATATATGTTTATACAGTGGATGCTGGCAGCCGAAAGTCCCGGTACTTTGAAAAGAGCTGCAAGTATTTATAGCGTAATTTGTCCAGCCGGCTATATTTTTGGTTCGATTCTCCTAGGGATTGCGGGCCTTGCACTTGGTATAGAGGTAGTAAAAGCTGATTACATTTTTCCTGTAATAGCTGTCCAATTTTTCGGACCAATTATAGGTGCAGTAGTTGTCGCTGGGGTGTTGGGTGCAACTCAATCTACAGCAGCTTCAGTACTTGCAGGAGTCTCTCTTTGCACTTCATATGACCTTTACCAAAGAATAATTAATCCGAAAGCCTCAGAAAAAAGCGTGCTATTTATAAGCCGGGCAATGTCAGTACTGATTCTAGTTGGCTCGATTGTTCTAGCAATGCTAGCCAAGGAAGGCATTATGCTACTCGGGGCAATTGGCATATCTTTCTTTTCTGTTACAGCCCCTTCCATACTCGCAGCCATTTTCTGGCCTCGTGCAACGAAACAAGGTGCTATCTGGGCTCCTTTTATTGGATTGATTGTTCTTTTGTTTACAGTTTTTGTAAAGAAGAATTTCTTGGGAATTCACCCAGGGTTGTGGGGATCAGCGACTGCTCTCATTGCCCTTGTAGTAATTAGTTATATGACTCCGAAGTCATCCGATGAGGTAATCGATAGAATTCCGGGGCTTGTCTCAAGAATATATCACAAGGATATTAACTCTCTCTGGTTTCCTACAAATCCCGGAATAGTGATTGCGGCAATGGTTCAGGTAATCCAAATGCTTGCGATATGCTACGGACTGAAATATATCACATCGACTAAATTAATTATGGGTGTCGCACCACAGTATGCCTGGGTTGTATGTTGGTGGGGAATATCACTGTTGTCAATGTGGTACATCTTTAGAAATACAATAATTGATGAATTAAAAATTTAATGGAATTTAATTAAAAATTATTGTATTAGAGGTGATCACAATTATAATAATAAAAAATAACAACAATAAAATATCTATTACTAAAAACAGCTACAACAAAGATCTTGAGAGTGAAGATGTCTCTGAGAATCATATTAAAGAAATAGTTGCAGTGGTTGCAGCAATTAGAAAAAGAAAAAGCCAATGTGGAATTCCAACATCTGAAGAAATTGCTGTAATTAAAGCTGCTATCACAGATTACTGTAGATCTAAAGATATACGATTGACAATAAGGCCGCCGATGACTAATAGTTTGTGGAAAATGGCTGCCAGATTAAGAATGTAGGAGGAGGATAAAATTGTTGCCATTTGACAGTTCTCTATACAGGAAAACATCCCCGTCTGAAATGCGTGAGCTAATTAGAAAAGAGGAATGGGTCCATCCTACTTCCGGGTTATGTAATTCATATGTTCAAGGGAACATGATAATTTTACCAAAAGAATGGGCTTTTGATTTCTTGTTATTCGCCCAGAGGAACCCCAAGGCGTGTCCTATACTTGATGTGACTGAGATAGGTAGTGGGGTGCCGGTAAATATTGCTCCGGGAGCAGATATCAGAACCGATCTGCCCAAATATCGGGTTTGGGAAAACGGATCACTCGTCGCTGAACCACTCAATATAATTGATTACTGGCGCGATGACCTTGTTGCATTTATGATAGGGTGCTCTTTTAGCTTTGAAACCGCCATGATAGAAGCGTCTATACCAATTAGACATATTGAATGTAACACTAACGCTCCTATGTATATAACAAATATAGAATGTGTCCCAGCAGGTCGTTTTAGCGGGCCGGTAGTTGTAAGTATGAGACCTGTTAAACATGAAAAAGTCTCTAGGGCGGTATTGTGTTCTGGGCGCTTCCCATCTCTTCATGGTGCTCCTATTCACATTGGTGACCCTGCAGTAATCGGTATCAAAGATATTAAAAAAGTTGATTTTGGTGATTATGTTGAAGTAAGAGAAGGGGAAGTCCCAGTTTTCTGGGCATGCGGTGTAACCCCACAGGCTGTTCTTATGAAAAGTAAACCTCCATTTGCAATAACACATTGTCCAGGCCATATGTTTATCAGCGATAAAAAGGACGCCGACTTCTCAGTGCTATAGCCAGCATCCACATTTCTAGTAAGTTTCGTAAAAAGGCAGAATCGCTAATTACTATGGTAATTAGCGATTCTGCCTTTTTAATTTAGATCAATTCTAACAAACAATGACCGCATAAAATTTTTATTTCTAAACCAGTCTATCAAATACCAAAGAGCATGCCCAAATATTTGACGTTTGTGTATTTTAGCAAGCACAACAGAGCAATGACACCTTAAAGTCAGGAAAGTTCCCACTTTGATGAGTACAGTATCGCCTCTCTGCCGCTTGCATAATGTTGTCGCATAACTTTTTCAGCGTCATCAGCGTTTCCCTTTCGTAGGGCATCAAGAATAGTCTGATGTTCTTTTACGATGACTCCAATGAACTGAGGATATATAAACATCAAGTTGCGTTGTATTTTAACCTCATTCCAGATCCTTTTAAGGGTAGCAAATATATAGTCATTCTGATATTTTTCATAAAGTGTTATGTGAAAAACATCATTTTCGTCGCCAACAAAGGTCATCATGTTAGCATCTATGAGGCTTCTGATATTATCATTTATTTGATAAAGTTTATTAAAGTCGAGATATCTGGGTATTTCTGCCATCTTTTTTATTAGGTGCGTTTCAAGCAATTCTTGAAGCTCATACCTTTTTAGGTACTCTTGCATACTTAGTGATTTTATGAAGTACCCGCTTTTGGGAACGTAAACAACAAGATTCTCAGCGACCAACTTCTTAAATGCTTCCCTAATGGGTGTTTTGCTGCATTTAAATCTACGTGCAAAGTCATCGATATTGAGATGGCTACGAGGTGGAAGATCTCCAGAAAAAATGATCTTTTTAATTTTGTTTTCTACGATACTAGAAAGAGGCACTTCACTTATTTTTTCAATATCAGCTAAATGCATTTAAA
>JAAYFQ010000006.1 GCA_012728165.1 Synergistaceae bacterium
GGAATTGACTTTATAGCAGCAAACACAGATTTAAATGATCTAGATAGATCTCTCGCAAAAAATAAAATTATTCTTGGAGAAACGCTTACAAGAGGACTCGGAGCTGGAGCTATTCCTGAGGTTGGAGAGGCGGCCGCCAAAGAATCCTTACCGGAAATTCGTGCAATGCTCGAAGGAGCAGATATGGTTTACCTCACAGCAGGAATGGGCGGAGGGACTGGAACAGGCGGAATTCCTGTTATTGCACGTGTTGCGAAAGAGATGAACATTCTTACGGTCGCTGTTGTTACGAAGCCATTTTCGTTTGAAGGCTCACGCAGAAAGCGCTATGCAGAAGAAGGAATTGCGAAACTACGAGAATATACAGACGCATTGATTGTTGTTCCAAACGATAGGCTTCTTGATCTTGCTCAGGAGGAAACCCTCCTTCTTGAATCTTTTGCCTTGCCTGATGAATATCTATGCCAGGCGATTCAAGGAGTTGCCGCACTCGTAACACACCCCGGCCTGGTAAACTTAGACTTTGCAGACCTCAAAACAGTTATGAAACAAGCAGGGCTTGCTGTTATGGGTGTTGGCAGAGCGTCTGGTGAAAACCGAATTATCAAGGCAGTAAGCCAAGCGCTAGAAAGCCCACTAATGGAGTTTAAGGCTCATGCGGCAAAGGGTGTCTTGATGAACATTACAAGCGCAGATGATCTTGGGCTTTATGAAGTTCAAGAAGCAGCAAACTATATACAAGATATCCTTTCAGAAGACGTAATTTTTGTTTGGGGCTGTGCAGTAGACACAACAATGGATGGCGCTGTCGAGGTTGTTTTAATTGCGACAGGATTTGACGGGTCCACACAAGTTCCACAACAAGTTGTTCCGAGAACTAAACGTTATAGAGATCAAATAACCGAGACAAGAAAACCGGAACCAATGCATGTAAAAGAAGTGGTTTATACGAAAAAGGAAGAACAACTCAACCAACAACCACAAGCAGTTTTTCCACATTGTCCTGCTTGGTTAGAAAACATAGAAATACAAATAGAGGAGCCCCCTGTTTGTACAGCAGATGATAAAATCGACTTTCCAACATTTACAAGGCAAGGGAAGACCCTTCATAAATTAAAATAAGATTTTATAATAAAACAGAAAAGACGCTGCTATTTTATGCAGCGTCTTTTCTGTTTTAAAGCCATTACGTTAAAGCACACACAATAAACCCAGAAATAAGATTTTTTTATCTGCCTAAGGTGACATGAAGGCTCTCATAGCAACATGTTTTAAAATATAATCAACGATTTCTATCTACTAAAAAGAGAGCGAAGGCGGTTCTAATCCCTGTTAAGTAAAACAAAGGTTAAAGAAGGTCAACTCTATTTGACACATTTAACTTGTTGAAAAACAGAAAAATGACAGTTTTTGAAGAGGAAAAGATAGTAGGTGATATAATTAACGCGTTTATATAGTATTAGGAGGAGAAAAAATGGAAGAAAAGACAGGCTCAGAATATGATTATGAGATATGTAACAAAAAAATAAAACCGATCGCAGAGGCACTCATAAAGAAATATAGGGAGCTACAACACATCGAACCGGATAAGATTCTTTTTATAGTAAATTATAAAAACGCAGGGAGCAAGCAACAGATGGTTCTTGCAAAAACAAGCCGTATTTCGCCTAAGTGGATAGAAATACTTCACCAGCTAGGAGCTCATTCCTATTTTTTTACAATTGAGTTTTATGCAAAAACAACAGCGACAATGGATGAAAATCAGATGGTCGCGTTAGTTTATCGTGAACTTCGTCGCATTGGTCCAGAAGGCAAGATACTTGTCCCGGATGTTCATGATTGGTGGCAGGTTTTGATGGGCTTAGGACGCAAATGGTTCTATCCTGACAATTCATGTCCGAACCTATTAGATGACGAAGTAGATTGGAAGAAACTTATGGGTCAGTATTACGAACAACCTGAGGATGTTCAGTAAATAGTTTTTAGCTCTTCTATAATTTATAGTAATAATGAATCGCGGAAGCAAACCGCTATTTTAGAATGCTGGGCTTCCGTGTGTTTTATAAGATAAGATAAAATTTTATAGAAGTAAAAGATTCCGAGTGGGTGAAATAATAAACGGAAAGTCAAAGTTTTTAGAAGGAGAGATTTTTCTTACTAGGGGCTTAAATTATTATATAAAGACATTTTTTGCGTACATAAACGTAATAAAAAGAAAAAACGAAGTTCTTTATAGTTCTTTATAATTCTTGATATACCCATCGTTCTCGAACAATATATTCTTCATTCCAATTTAACAGAGTCAAAAATCCTCTTGCTACCATTTCTTCTAAAAGCGGTGTGATTGAAATCCTCATAGAACAGGGCACTTCGATGCGGAAATCTACATCAATTCCATAGTTTATGGAAATTCGATCTGCTGGAAACCCTAACTGATGAAGAGTAACTGTCATTGTTTTGGAATAGTCATATCCACAAGAAAGCTCTAGCATATTATTTAGTTCCATCTCAACTGCTCCAGCTTCAGTAGCAGCAATCTCTGCTGTGTCACCATAGGCATCAATAAGTCCTCGGACTCCTAGTTTCACTCCGCCGTAATAGCGTGTAACGACAAGTAACGTGTTGTCTAGAAAATGACGTTTTAAAGCGCCAAGAATTGGGCGCCCCGCAGTTCCAGACGGCTCGCCAGCATCAGAGCTATGTTCAAGAGGATTGTTGATTCCAATGCGATAAGCCCAGCAATAGTGAGTGGCTTTAGGATAAATAGTGGAAAATTCTTTTATTAAC
>JAAYFQ010000048.1 GCA_012728165.1 Synergistaceae bacterium
AATTGCGCCGTTGCTAAAATCCCTACGTATGGCGCAACCAGAGTAAGGTAATGAAAGGTATTTCTTCCCAGTAAAAAGCCGCGAAAGGCGGAAGGATGTTTGTGCAACAGCGGAGGCTCTACAGAGCCATATATTAAGCGGTATTTACAACCGCAGTGATGAATTATCGTATGAGATTAAAACTTTGTCAAGGGAAAAAGACGCGCAATAAAAGAATAAAACAACGATTCTTACTCTCATAGGCTTGTACAAGTAGATTGTAAATATGCTGAGAATTAAAACTAACGATCGTTTCCTCTCGACCTTATCATTACAATATCTTATAATAATACAATCGGTTGCATATGGAGGCTGAGCAATGAAGACAACTATGCACAATGTGGCAGAACATGCAGGAGTTGATAAAGCCACGGTAAGTAGAGTACTTAAAGGTGATTCGCGTATTTCTGAGAAGACTCGCATAAAAGTAATGGACTCTGTTCGAGCTCTAAATTATCGCCCAGATCTGAATGCCCGCCATCTTTCTACAAATAAAAGTGGGTTTATCGGCGTTGTATTTAGAGAACTAAACGTGCCATGGACGTCTAACTTTATTGCAGGATTAGATCGTTCAATGTCTAACTTTAAATATGACATCCTTATAAAATGTACAGATGGTGACAAGCGTCGAGCAGCATGCGAATATGTTAAGCTTTCAGATAGAGGGATAGAGGGTTTGATACTGGGCGACTCAGAGAATCTTCCTGAGAATGTGAAAATTCCAACTTTGACACTTGGATTTAAAAAAGAGGGCGCGATTGCACTCCTTTCTGAAAACGGTGACTTTATTCCTACATTTGAAACCGGTGCTCAAGCAGGTAGGCTTTTAATGAAGTTGATTGCAGGAAAGCCCATGCCTATACGTGAAATAATAATTAAAAAGGAAGAGGAAGTACAAGAGTGAAAAGAAAATCATACGCTATTAAAAATATTTTACGTTTTAAAATCACATCTCTAACAATTATAACTTTTATATTTCTTCTAGTAGCCGCTTCGACTTCTTATTCCGAAGTTCGTTTTGACCCGCAAAAAGTTTATGGACCTCGTATAGACAAACTCTGCATGGTAATAATAAGGAATTCAGATGCACAGATATTGGCCGCGCAGAAGGGTGACATCGATATCATGGGTGATATGGCATTGCCCTCTGATATAGATAGATTGAGTCGTGATTCGAGGCTAACTATGTCACTTGCACGTGGTTTCCACGCATTCTTTCTTCTTCTAAACAACAAAGCAGCCCCTTGGGATGATAAATATGTGCGTCAAGCTGCTGCTCAAGCTATTGATAGAAACAACATAGTAAGAACAATATATTCTGGATACTGCGAACCGATAAACACTTGGCTTCCGCCAGTCTCTCCTTGGGCATTGCCTGAAAGTGGAAAAGTTATATTTGATCGCAAGGCAGCTCGAGCGAAGCTCAAGTCACGTGGCTACTCTTGGAACCTTGCAGGCACACTAGTCACACCCAAAGGTAAGGTTGTGCCAAAGTTGAAACTTCTTACCCCTCTGGCTCGCGTAGCACCAACCACAGCGGAATTGGCTGAACAGATAGCCGATTCACTTCACGCAGTGGGTTTTCCTGTAGAAGTTGAACCAATGGATTTTTCTGCCATGATTTCAAAACTTGATCGCAAAGATTATTCTCTTGCTGTTCTTGCATGGGGAATGGGACGTAATCCCGATTCTTTATATTCGTTTTATCACAGTGATATGGATGTTGAGGGAGGATACAATGTAACCGGCGCCAAAGATAAAGAGCTTGACGAAACTCTACATCGATTGCGTTTTGCAAAAGATAAGGCCGAGGCGGAGAAAGCATCTATCAAAGCGCAGCATTTACTTACAGATGTTGTGCCTTCTGTTCCAATATATAGTCGGTTTTCCGTAGCCGCAGTCTCGCGTAAATGGAAAAACGTTTTAACAACAGATAAGATTACAGCTGACAACATGTGGACTCTTATGATGGCTGAACCTGTCGATGGCAAAATGAGAACTCTCAACATGGTTTTGGCAGAAGAACCGCGTAATATGAATCCCTTTGTCGCGAGTAGTGCATACAGTTGGCAAGTGCTGGGAATGATATATGAAGGCATGATTGGAAGCGATCCATTTACACTCGAAGATATGCCAGCCCTAGCTGAATCTTGGAGTGTTAAAACGTCAGGAAGTGGAGAGGCTACTCATACAGAGCTATTATTTAAAATGAAACAGGGGCTAAAGTGGAATGACGGAAGTTCGTTAACCGCTTACGATATTAAAGCAACAATAGATTTTTTGAAAAAAAATAAAGTGCCGCGGTTTTTTGATTCTGTTAAGGATGTTAAATCGGTAGAAGCTTTTGATGATGGACGTCTCATTGTTCGTATGAATAATATAAGTTACTGGCACCTCAATAATGTTGGCAGTTTGCCTTGTTTACCTAAGAATATTATAGATAAAATAAAGGATTGGCAAAACTGGAATCCACTTGATAAGACTGGCAAATCAGGCCCTTACGGCTTAATTGGTTCCGGTCCTTTCATGCTCGAAACATACAAGCCGGGAGAATATGTGATGATGAACAAAAACGTACATTATAGAATGCTTTCCAATCCGAAGAGGAACACAAAATGAATCGTAAATGGCTGATTCGCCGAATACTTTCTTCTCTTGGAGTGCTAGCCGCTGTGCTTGTACTCAACTTTGTCTTGTTCCGTATAATGCCGGGTGATGCAATAAGTACAATAATAGACCCAAGTTTTTCTCCAGAAGCAAAGGCTCTTCTGCGTGAACTTTATGGATTAGACAAACCTATGCTTGAACAATTTTTTATATATATGAAACAAATGTTGACGTTTAATTTTGGGCTCTCATTTTTGAGTAGAAGACCAGTATGGCAAGAACTTCTTTCAAGATTACCTTCAACTCTCATACTAATGTCAGTCTCGATGGTTTTGTCCTCAATACTTGGAATATGGCTTGGAATAAAGGCCGCGCTGAACAGAGGTAAGTTTGTTGAGACTTTAGTATTACGTCTTGGTGCGGTTGCTACTTCTTTTCCCGGGTTTTTTGTACAGCTTGTTCTCTTGATGCTACTTGCAAGGACATTCGCTATTTTTCCACTTAGAGGCAGCCTCTCAGTCCCTCCGCCTACCGGAACGTTCGCAATAATACTAGATTATGCTTGGCATATGACATTGCCGGTTCTCTCTCTTACTCTTATGGGTTTTGGTGGCTGGGCTCTCTATGTTCGCAATCTGATGGTTCGAGTGCTTGGAGAAGATTATGTTTTAATGGCAAGAGCTCGTGGACTTACAGAGAAACGAATTGTCTATGGACATGCGTTTCGTACGATACTTCCGCCGATACTGACAATCCTTTTGATGTCAGTGCCGGGACTTGTTTCTGGAGCTGTAATAACAGAGTCTGTCTTCTCTCTTTACGGAGTGGGAACATTTCTTCTTGAAGCTGTCTCCGGTCATGACTATCCATCTGCTGGAGCGGCATTTTATCTATTAGCCCTCATTACAATTATATCTAACTTCTTTGCTGATATTGTCTATGGTTTAGTCGATCCGCGCGTGCGAATAGAGGGACGAAATCGATGATCTCTCTGTTAAAACGTAAAAGCATAATAGCGTTTATAGCCATATGTTTTATAGGTGCATTTCTACCGATGCTTCTTGACGGACATCCTGCTGATACTGTTGGTGCTCCCTTTGCCAGACCTATATTCTGGAATTCAAACCTTCCTGCATTAGTCGAAATGGATATTTCTACTAAAGAGACAAGTTTTGAATGGAGAAAGAATCCTCCGGCAATCTTTTCTTTGAGCGGAACAGTAAAGGCGAATCCCACTAGCGAGGTAAAGATTGTATGGCATACACCTAATAAGGATTTCGTCCTCGCGACACTCATCGGACAGTCTCTTTATTGGATAAATATGGATGGACGAGACATGATTTTTAAGCAGGCTTTGAATCTTCCTCTTATAGGTAAGAGTGTTGAGGCTCTTTTCCCTTCCAAAGGAAAGTACTCAATAACAATAGATGGAGCTGAAAATTGCGAGCTTAAGCTTTATTTACCGGGACAGAGACAGGGACTACTTGGAACAGATCAAAGAGGACGAGACGTATTCAGAATGTTGATATACGGAATACGCACATCTCTGATAGTTGGAATCTCTGCCACGATAATTGCCTGTATTTTGGGTCTTGGTTTTGGTCTTATTGCAGGGTACACGGGAGGGCTCACGGATGCTCTCATTATGCGCACGGTAGACATACTACTTTCAATTCCTACGCTACCAATACTAATGGTTCTTGCCGGAATATGGGGCAAGGGACTATGGCAACTCGTTCTTATACTTTCAATATTTTCATGGATGGGAACAGCTCGTTCCGTCCGTTCGCTTGTTCTAACTGTTAGAGAAAGTCCGTGGGTAGAGGGGTTAAAAGCTCTCGGTGCTAAAAAAAGTTATATTTTACGAAGACATCTTGTTCCCGAAACTGCTCCGATACTTCTTGCAAATATTGCTCTAGGAGTACCTGGAGTTATTCTGTCTGAGGCAGCTCTTGCTTTCTTAGGATTATCCGATCCAAGGCTTATATCATGGGGGCGCATGCTTCACGAGGCGCACGCATTCGGAGCTTTCACTGAAGGCGCATGGTGGTTGCTGCTTCCACCTGGAATAGGCATAGTTATTCTCTGTCTTATTTTCATGGACACAGGACGTTATCTTGAAGAATTAATCGATCCAAGACTTGGAAGTGGCAAAAATGTTTGATGTTAAAAATTTAACAGTAAAATACCAAAATAGCGACAACGATGCTGTTTGCGGAGTATCTTTTTCGCTAAAAGCAGGATCTTTTACAGGACTTGTCGGAGAATCAGGAAGCGGAAAGAGTACTATTGTTTCTACCTCACTTGGTCTTTTGCCGAAAGGTGCGGAAACAAAAGGCGAAATGTTTTTTGAAGGCAAAGACATTCTAAGGATGAGAGAAGATGAACTTCGTACAATAAGATGGAAAGAAATAGCTTTAATACCCCAGAGCGCTTTAAACTCATTTACTCCTGTAATAACAATTGGGCATCACATAAAAGAGGTACTAGCAGAACATTCGAATATGATTGGAAATAAAGCAGAAGATAAAGTTGATGGCCTTCTTGTAGAAGTAGGGCTTGATGCTTCAATTAAAAATAGATATCCACATGAACTTTCAGGTGGACAAAAGCAGCGTGCAGCGATAGCACTGGCTCTCGCTTGTTCTCCTTCGCTACTTTTTGCTGATGAACCTACGACTGCACTTGATGTCGTAACACAAGCAGGAATATTAAATTTGCTGGCACGTCTTCGCAAAGAAAAAAAGTTGACGGTTCTTCTAATAACACATGATTTACCGATGGCTGCAACAATTTGCGACAAACTCCTTGTCATGAAAAACGGGCTTATTGTTGAAGAGGGAACTCCGAAAGAGATAATATGTAACCCACAGGACGCCCATACAAAAGCTCTAGTGAATGCAATACTAAACTAAGCGAAAAAGATAGCTATAATACAAAATTGTTATATGAATAAAAAGTGGTGATTTGAATGAACTCGAAACCTAATAATGTCATTGATGTCAAAGATTTGATTGTTCGCTTTAAATCAAAATCCGGAGTCGTCCATACTGCGGTTGACGAAGTGTCTTTTTCTTTGATGAATGGCGAAACTCTTGCAATTGTTGGAGAATCGGGAAGTGGCAAGACAACTCTTATTCGTACAATAATGGGCCTTACTGATCGAAGTTCAGGTTCTATTTTACTCTTTGAACGTGAAACAGCATCCCTTTCTACTTTCGAATTTAATAATGTAAGGCGTATGTGCGGATATGTTCCTCAGGATCCTTACGGAGCGATTCCACCTGGATTGTCAGTCTTAGAAGCTGTTGTAGAGCCAGATCTCATTGCAAAGAGTGGTCTTTCTAAAGAAGAGAGAAAAGATAGGGCAATTTCTTTGCTTCAAACTTTGGGACTTACAACCACACGCATAATTTCATCACGTGCTGTTAGCCTTTCAGGTGGACAGCGACAGCGTGTCGGAATTGCCAGAGCTCTTATGCTTTCTCCTAAACTTTTACTTTGTGATGAACCTACATCAATGCAAGATGTTTCAACGAGAGGTGAAATAATAGATATTTTAGACAACTGTGTTGCGTCTGGAATGTCAATGATTTTCATAACACATGATCTTATGTTGGCAGGACGTGTCGCAAAAAATATTATTGTTATGAAAGAGGGCAAGGTTTGTGAGTCGGGAAGCTCGGCTGAAGTTCTCTCAAATCCACAGCATCCCTATACAAGACTACTTGCCGAAGCAGTACCTAAAATCACCTTTTAACTAAATATAATTATATTTATAAGGTTACAATGACTGAAGTATTATCACTTAGTTGTAGTAAGAACATCCCTGACACAATACATGAAAAACGTCTTGCAACTTTTTAATTAGCGCATTGTTTGACGAATACAAATCTCAGTGATAATAAAAATAATCCCTCAAACAGAATCCACTTTTCTAGTGGCTGAACTTGAGGGATTATTTGTAATTGACACTAAGCATATTAAAAAGTGTGTATTGCTATGTTGAAAAAGTTATTACTGTTTTATGTTCTCTTCTATTTCTTCAAGAGTGAGTCGAGTTAGCTCGTTCTTTGGCAGAGTTGAAAGTATCTCCCATGCCATATCAAGCGAAGCTCCTATTTCACGGTTCTCCTCTTTTCCTTGTTTAAGAAATTTCTTTTCAAATAAATCTCCAAATTTAAGAGACTGTTG
>JAAYFQ010000049.1 GCA_012728165.1 Synergistaceae bacterium
ACTTTATTACAGATATGGTTGGGCTCGGAATGCAAGTTTGTACTTCGGATAAGTTCGGGAGGGATTTCTAGTGGGAAGATTTTTTCGTGAACCAGCGAGTGGATTTAGCCATCTTGTTGGAGCGATTTTATCAGTAGTTGCCTTAATATCACTGCTTCATGTTGGGATTTCAAACAGAGATGTTTGGCAGATAGTATCTTTTTCAATATTTGGAACAAGTTTGATACTCCTATATTCTGCGAGCACCATATACCATCTGGTAAACAGTACGGAAAAAGTGGTAGACATACTTCAAAAGATAGACCACAGTATGATATTCGTGCTCATCGCAGGCACATACACTCCGATATGCCTTACTCTGCTCAGAGGAAGCCTCGGTTTTTGGCTCCTTTCTCTTGTTTGGTCTTGCGCAGTTTTTGGAATATTGTTTAAGATGTTCTTCTTTAACATACCTAGAGTTCTTTACACTGGAATATATCTTCTTATGGGTTGGATAGCTGTTTTTATTGTGGTGCCGCTATACAATGCAGGAGGGGCTCGTTCGATTCTATGGCTTCTCGCCGGAGGTCTTTTCTATACAGCGGGAGGAGTTATATATGCTATACAGAAACCCAATATATTTCCGAGTTGGCTTGGTTTTCATGAGCTATTTCACGTTTTCGTAATACTTGGAAGCACTGCGCACTATGTTATGATTCTGCGCTTTTGTTAGTACTCAATAAATAACGAAGAACGAAAAAGACCGAGCAATAGCTCGGTCTTTTTTTATATTATGCCTGTATCTTCTTCGGAGTTTTTGATCTCAAGGATTTTGTTGCCACTTCCTATAAGCACAATTTTGGGCAAATGGCTCTCCGCCTCTTCAGAATCAATCTGGCAGTATGCAAGGATTATTACCTTATCACCAGGTTGCACCAGTCTTGCAGCAGCGCCATTAACACAAATAACACCGCTTTCGCACCCTCCTGCTATTACATATGTTTCAAACCTGTTTCCGTTATTTATGTCTAATACACTGACCTTTTCATTCTCCAGTATTCCTGAAGCTTCCATCAGGTCTTTGTCTATAGTTATACTTCCAACATAATTAAGGTTGGATTCTGTAACTGTAGCTCTGTGTATTTTTGATTTGAGCATTGTAAGTATCATTTTGCTTCTCCTCCGAAAGTAAAATTATCTATCAGGCGCGTCTTTCCAATATATACGGCTAATGCGACAAGGATGGGAGACTCAATTCTTTCCACTGGTTTTAGAGAATCCGCGTCAAATATGCCAACGTAATCAATTTTGGCAAGAGGCTCGGCAGAGATATAGGACACAATAGTCTCTCTAATTTTGACCGCATTTCTTTCACCCTTGATTATACGCTCTTTAGCTTCTTTTAGGCTTTGAGATAAGCAAAGGGCAGCCTTTCTTCCCTCGGATGAAAGATAAAGGTTTCTAGAGCTCATTGCAAGGCCGTCAGCTTCACGAACTATCGGGCATGAAACGATTTTCGTATCGAAATTGAGATCATTAACCATCTGTTTAATTATTCTAAGTTGCTGAGCATCCTTCTCCCCGAAGTAAGCTCTGTCAGGCAAAATTATGTTGAACAGCTTTGTAACGACGGTGCATACTCCTTGAAAATGTCCCGGTCTTTTAGCTCCGCACAGGCCGTCACCAAGTTCTTTGATGTCGACAAAAGCAAGATTTTCGGAAGGGTACATTTCTGATGAGTTCGGTATAAAAATCAAATCTGCTCCAGCTTTTTCGCATTCTTCTGTGTCGTGTTCAATGTTGCGTGGGTATTTGTCTAAATCTTCATTGGGACCGAACTGTATCGGATTGACAAATATACTTACAACAACGAAATCATTTTCTTTTCGAGCTCTTTCTATAAGGCTAATGTG
>JAAYFQ010000050.1 GCA_012728165.1 Synergistaceae bacterium
TACTCTTCTCTCAGCTTCATTTTTTGGAATGCCCCAGACTTCTAGAGGAAATACGATATTTTCATAGACGTTTTTTCTGTTCATAAGATTGAAGTTTTGAAAAATCATGCCCATCTCACGTTGAAGGTTTTTGAGTTCTTTGGAATTCAGCTCACAAACTTCTTTTCCCATGACTTTTACTGAGCCTTTGCTATAACTTTCGAGACCGTTGAGGCATCTCAGAAGAGTCGATTTTCCTGCACCTGAATGTCCAACGATGCCAAAAATATCGCCCTCTGATATTCTCAAAGAGATATTATTTAAAACGTTTGTTTCTCCGAAATGCTTATAGAGTCCTTTAATTTCTATCAAGAGCTTCACCTCTTTGTAACTTAATTGCATAATTTGTCATTCTGTCTCGTATTTTATACAAATTTTGAAAAGCGACCTTCGAATCCCATTTGAGCGTCCTAAAATCAGAAGAGAAGCCGCTACTGTTTAATAAAGACCTTATTTTGCTCCGTCAATACCCTCATTTGATAGGGCATCGGCGAGCTCATTTTCTTCACGTGGAATCCAATTATAAGTGACATCCATATCTTTTGTAATTTCCCATATCTCTTTTGCAAGACAGCGAAGGTGAGGCTTATTTATTTTCCATTTCTTATCAACCTGGCATATAACAAGTTTGCTGTCTCCAAACACCTCTAGTTTTATTATTTCGCGCTCTTTCGCAGCATTCAAAAGCAAAATAAGCGCAGTGTATTCAGCCTCGTTATTTGTCTTTGTTCCGAGAAAACGTGCAGTTTCCCATATAATGTTGCCACAATCATCTATAAGTAGTGCTCCTGCTCCGGAAACACCGGGATTGCCACGAGATGCACCATCAAAGTATCCCTTCATAAAAAACCCTCTTCCATTCACTAAATATTGCGTTATACTTTATATTATAACCAAGCAGGAGGAATGGCAATGGCAAGTCGAAAGAAGACCAACGCAGTGCGAATAATGGAAAATGCAAAAGTTGCTTTTGAACTTATTGAATATCAAATAGATGAAGAGACGCTTTCTGCAGAGGATGCTGCCGCTAAAACTCATGTTTCGCAAAAGCAGACTTTTAAAACTCTCTGTGCAAGAGGAGATAAAACCGGAGTTATTTTGGCATGTGTTCCTGCTGGTCGAGAACTTGACCTAAAAGCGCTTGCTGCTAATAGTGATAACAAGAGAGTAGATCTCGTTCATTTAAAAGAAGTTACGGATCTCACTGGATATGTCAGAGGTGGTTGTTCTCCTCTTGGAACAAAAAAAAAGTATCCTGTATATATAGATAAAACAGCAACTACCTTTGACTTCATAACAGTTAATGCAGGACAAAGAGGATTGCTTTTTAAACTCCATCCGAATGATTTTATTAAAGTTACAGAGGCGACTGTCGCAGATATAATTCGTCCATAAAATTAAGTTACAAGTCACATATGTTTTGCTTAATTTAATTTAGAAATCATCTTGTGCTGTTTTGTTAATTCTTAATTAATTTTTGCCTGTCTGTTTTTTAGTATCGCTAAAAACAATGAAGTTATTAACAATAATACTGTATCGATAAAAAAACAATGTCCTCTCTAAGAGAGGACATTATTAATTATCTATACTACTTAAGTCGATCTCAAAAAATTTAGAATTGTAAACGTTTTGAGTTTTATAAAATTATTCGTGCACAACTAAAGTTGCTGATTGAATTTTGAACAGCCATGACCAAGCAACAAAAAGCTGATTCCTCCGAAGAGAAGGTTGACGCCAAAAAGAATGCCAATCATTGCGGTTGCAGTGACGAGGTTATTCCACATCATAAAGGCTAAAAGTATTGCTATAATTCCTGAGAATAATATCCAGCCTGCACCGGGAATTCCTCGAACACTTATGTATTCCATAATCTTCAGTATTCCCTCTAACAAGAAATAGACGGAAAGTATTATCGCAATTGTTAAAACACCTGCCAGAGGTTTAGCAAAAAAGATAAAACCTGCTGCAAATGCAATTATAGCCATAAAAATTTGCTGCCAGGGCTTATCTCCATCTGAAAAACCTTTGAATGCCGCTATAGCCTGAAAAAGTCCTGTTGCTAGAAGTAGTCCACCAATAAACATTTCTATTGCAAACGCTACCAAAAATGGCATAGCAAGTGCTAGAATCCCGACAAGCGACATTAATCCACCAATTAAATAAAAGCGATTTTTACTTTTCTGAATATTTGTTTTGTCTAATTCACATAAAAACATAACCTATTCCTCCTTCGAAGTATCATCATTTTTCTTACTTGTGATTTTTTTAAACTGTGCGGTAATCCATGGGAAAATTGCGGCAACTGCCACAAACGGAAGTAACAAAAGTCATGGAGGACAACCTCCGGGTCTGCGTTTGAACATGTTTCTCACCGTCCCTTTCTCGTACTGACTTTGCTAATTATAGTCATAGCAATGAATATACACAAATGCAATCTTACTTAAAAAATGGAAATAATTCTATACTTCTAATTCTTATAAAAATAACTTTTTATAGCATACATCTTTTATATTTTTAATCAATCTACATTTTTATAAGTGATAAATAAAGGATAATACCTTGACATAGGCTGCAATATAATGGTATAAAGTCTTGGAAGGAAAGGGATAGCTCTTTTCTTAATTAGACTAGATTAGCTTGAATAGACGAGACGAGATCGAAATAAGAAAAATATTCGAATCCCTGTCATCTTGTGACGGGGATTCTTTTTTTGATAAGCTGCACAAGGAGGAAAATTAATGTCGAAAAGAATTTGTATGGGTAATGAGGCAATCGCATTAGGCGCAATAGCTGCTGGAGTTAAAGTTGTGACTGGGTATCCTGGCACACCTTCTACTGAAATAATAGAAACTTTTGTTCACGAGAAAAATCCTAATGTAAACGTACAGTGGTCTACAAATGAAAAAGTTGCATTGGAGGTTGCTGCAGGAGCGGCTTATGCTGGTGCACGTGCTATGGTAACCATGAAACAGGTGGGACTTAACGTAGCCAGTGATCCTCTCATGTGTTTATCATATATAGGAGTTGAAGGCGGCTTGGTCGTAGCAGTTGCCGACGATCCTGGACCATGGTCTTCACAAACTGAACAGGATACACGTAGTTTTGCAAGACATGCCAATCTTCCCGTTTTTGATCCCTCCTCGCCAGAAGAGGCATATGAAATGGTGCAAGAAGCCTTTAATCTTTCAGAAGAGTTCAAACTACCTGTCATCTTGCGCCCCACAACACGTGTGTGTCATGCCAGCGCCACTGTAAGGCTCAAAGATGATGTTAAGCAGATAACAACACTCGGATTCGAAAAGAGACCTGAATGGTGCATATTTCCATCATTGTCTTACGTGAAACATGGAGAGTTAGAAATAAAACAGAACACATTATCGAATAAATTTGATACTTCTATATTCAATAAAATATTTAAAGGAAGCAGAAAAGGGATAGCAGTATCAGGTGTTTCATATTTATACCTTAAAGAAGTTATTAAAGAATTCAATCTTGATGTCTCTATTTTTAAAATAGGAACGCCCTATCCATTGCCTGCAGGACTCGCAGAGAAATTTGTCTCAACTGTTGACTCGATTCTTGTAATAGAAGAGCTGGATCCAATAGTAGAAGAGCAGTTGCTGATACTTGCTGCAGGTCGTATTCCTATTTTTGGCAAAAACACAGATGACACTCCTTACAACGGCGAATTCAGCTTTGAAGTAATCAAAAAAGCACTTTTTGGATATCTGGGCATTGAAAATAAAGAAGAGCCAAAAGAAGAGCTCCCGCAGATGCCAATGCGACCACCGGTACTTTGCGGCGGATGTCCACACCGAGCATCTTTCTATGCGGCAAAAATTGCCACAAAAGATTTTAAAAAACCAATATACTGTGGAGATATAGGTTGCTACACTCTTGGAAATGCAGCCCCTCTTAACATGGTCGATACATGTCTCTGCATGGGTGCAGGAATCACAGTAGCGCAAGGACTTGCATTAGCCGAACCAGGCACGAAATGCCTAGCATTTATTGGTGACTCAACGTTCTTCCATACTGGTATTCCTGGAGTTATCAACGCTGTATATAACAATACGGATATCACTATTGTTGTTTTGGACAATCGAACAACAGCAATGACGGGATGTCAGCCGCATCCTGGGACAGGTAAAACTGCAATGGGAGAGCCAGCTAAAGCTTTAGACATTGAAGCGATACTTCGAGCCTGTGGAGTTGAAGAAATATATACTGTTAATCCGTTTGATTATAGTGAGTCGGTTGAAGTCTTCAAAAAAGCTGTTTCATTCAACGGTCCTTCTGCTGTTATAGCGAAAGCACCATGTATAACTCTAATTAAAATGCCTCCGACCGTACATCGTGTAAATGAAAGTTGCATTGGCTGTCTCAACTGCATAAACGAACTTGGATGCCCCGCAATGACTCCTAACGAAAAAGGGTTTGTTGTTATAAACGAATCAACTTGCACAGACTGTGGCCTTTGCGCAAATGTATGCCCTGTCGATGCTATTCAAAGAGGTGAGCGTAATGGTTAAGAGTATTGTAATAGCAGGAGTGGGAGGACAAGGAACTCTTTTTGCATCCAAAATAATATCATGTGCTGCGCAAAGCAAGGGCTACTTTGTCAGAACTTCTGAGACAATTGGAATGGCTCAGCGTGGTGGTTCTGTGTGCGGTCATATACGCATTGACTCTGAAGAACTGGCACCGGTTATTCCATCAGGACATGCGGATATGTTAATTGCATTTGAACTTGCAGAAGCAGCTCGCCAAATACTGAAACTTGCTCACGGAGCACAATGCGTTGTTAATATAGATACAATAATTCCAACAAATGTGGCGCTTAAAAAAGGAAAATATCTCGCTGATGAATATCTTAAAGCGTTAAAAAGCTATTTCCCTAATGGTGTTTTTATAAGCGGAGGAAAACTTGCTCTCGAAGCGGGTGACGCAAGAACTTTGAATATTGTGCTTTTAGGAGCTTCCGTTGGAGCAGGAGCTCTTCCCTTTACCGAAGAAGAAATACTTGAAGCAATAAAATCCTGTTTAAAACCGAAGCTGGTAGAAATGAATGTAAAAGCATTTAATTTGGGCATGCAAGAGGCGAAGAAATTACGAAACAGCAATAGTTGAAAATCTGTGCAATAGTAGGTTAAGTATATTCAAACTAGCCATTCTCTGTCGTGAATTAGAGAGTAAATATTACAATTAGTATATAGAATCAATAAAATATGATGAAAATCAGAAATAGGAGAATCAAAAAATGAATGAACTATCAATAATTAGCCGATGTTTTGAGCAAGTTAGAAACGTTGCAAAAAATAGTCCTATGTATAAAGATAAATTTAAAGGACTACCTATTGAGACAATGATGACAAAAAAGCAGTTTGAAACGCTGCCATTTACAACTAAAGATGACCTTCGTGAAGCTTATCCTATGAATATGTGCGCTGTTCCGCACGAAAAAATAATTCGCATACATTCGTCATCGGGAACTACAGGGATGCCGGTCATGATTCCTTATACAGCACAGGATATTGAAGATTGGGCTGTAATGATGGAACGCTGTTATCAGTTTGCAGGAGTTACAAGCCATGACAAAGTGCAGGTTACGCCGGGGTTCGGTCTATGGACAGCCGGACTAGGATTTCAAGCAGGAGCGGAACGTCTTGGTGCAATGGTAATTCCTACCGGACCGGGAAACACGCTTAGACAAATTCAAATCATGTGTAATTTAGAAACCACAGTCCTTATTGGTACCTCTTCTTACGGCCTTGTTCTCGCTGAGGAAGTTGATACACGTGGTCTGCGCGACAAAATACATCTTAAAAAGGGTATATTTGGTTCAGAACGTTGGGGTGACAAGATCCGCGATAGGATATTCCAGTCTTTGAAAATAGAGTTTTTCGATATTTATGGATTGACTGAAATCTATGGCCCTGGTATTGGAATAGACTGTCATGAGCATTCTGGCATGCACTACTTCGATGACTATATATATTTCGAAATAATTGATCCAAAGACAGGTGAAGTACTTCCAGAAGGAGAAGAGGGAGAACTTGTCGCGACGACATACCGTAAAGAAGGAGCACCTCTTATTCGTTATCGCACACATGACATTACTCGAATTATCCCAGGAGAGTGTGCCTGTGGTTCGCCATTTCCCAGACTTGACCGTATCGTAGGTAGAAGTGATGACATGATCAAGGTTAAGGGTACAAATATATATCCTGCACAAGTTGAAGCAATTCTTGCAAAAATAGAGGGATTCTCAAGTGAATATAGAATTATTCTTGAAAACGAAGATTTGCGCGATAGAATGATTGTTAAAGCAGAAGTTGAAAAAGGAGCGAACAAGGAAGCTCTAGCTGAAGCTTTGGTACTTGAATGCAAAACTGGTTTAGGAATAAAAATTATTCCGGAATTAGTAGAGCTCGGAGATTTGCCAAGGAGCGAGAAAAAAACACAACGAGTAATAGATAATAGAGAATAATATTACAAACGTTTATTTAGTAAAAGTTGAATTCTTAGGAGATAACAATGAAAATACGTAATGCAATAAAAGAAGACATAAGAACTCTTGCCAACATCGAAGCAGCTTGTTTTCCTGCAGCAGAAGCCGCTTCTTATGAAAGTTTTGTAGAGCGTTTTGAAGTTTTTCCTGAATGCTTCTTCGTTGCCGAACAGAATGGTGAAATCATTGGGTTTATTGATGGTATGGTCACCGACAGCAAAATACTTGACGATGAAATGTTTGATAACACATCTTTGCATAACCCTCATGGAGCATATCAGTCTGTATTTGGCATAAACACTTTGCCAGAATATCGCGCAAAAGGCGTTGGCACAGCACTTATGAACGCTCTAATTGAAGCTGCTAAGAGCAAGGGGTGCAAGGGTGTTATTCTTACTTGTAAAAAAGAACTCATACCTTTTTATGAGCCTTTTGGCTATAAAAATCTGGGTCTATCAAAGTCGCAACATGGTGGAGCGGTTTGGTTTGATATGATTCTCACCTTTTAGATTTTGTTTTACTCTTCACCTTCACTTCTTAACATTTGAGAGAAACCTTTAGATTAATAACAGTAAACTTGTTCTTGTATTTCCGCATTCATTAATAAAGAAACGCTAAATATTAACCACGGAATATAATAGAGGCTCTTACGTAATAAGCTCGAATTTGAGTTTGTTACGTAAGAGCCTCTTTCGTTCTAAAATACTAATCTGAAATTAAAAAGATTAGTAATAAAATTTCTTTTAAAAGAATCTTTCCCAATATACAAAAAGATCGAAAGCCATCATAAGTCCAGCTATTACAAGAACGACTCCGGAAACAATTTGTATTTGTCTAGCGTGTTTCTTGAGCCACTGAA
>JAAYFQ010000051.1 GCA_012728165.1 Synergistaceae bacterium
GTGAACGGAACGAAAGGGTCTTTCGTACAAAGTTGCAAAATCAAGTCCTGCTGTGCTTTTAAGCAAAAGAACTTCCATAAGTTCTTTATAAGAAAGTGGAGGTAATATTCCTTTAAGTGCTCTGGCAAGCATTGTTTTACCTGAACCGGGGGAGCCTACGAAAAGAATATTGTGGTGGCCTGCCGCCGCAATTTCAAGTGCTCGTTTTGCAACAACTTGTCCTTTGATATCAGATAAATCTGGATCTATATTGGACTCAACATCATCAATAATCGTTGGTTCAACAACTGAAAGGTTAGATTTCCCTTTCAGGTGATCAAAAAGAGCACCTAATGTTGGCACTTTAAATGCTTTTATACCATCTATTAATCCGACTTCTAGTGCATTTTTTTCGGGAATATAAAGGTCCATATCTTTTTCTTTTGCGAGAAATGCAGCAGGAACAGCCCCTTTGACTTTTCTGAGCCTACCGTCCAAAGCAAGTTCACCAAGAAATAACGAAGGTCTTTTAACTTTTATTCCACCTTGTGAACAAGCTATGCCAACTGCCATAGAAAGATCTAAAAGAGCTCCCTCTTTGGGTATATCTGCCGGAGCTAGGTTTATAGCTACTCTTCCTTTAACATTTATCCCTACACTGCGCAAAGCTGCACGAATTCTTTCTCGCGCTTCTTTAACTGCAGTATCAGGTAATCCTACTACGGAAATTTGAAAAAGTCCGCCAGTTGTTTCCACTTCAACCTCGACAGGAACAGCTTGAATGCCACGCAAAGTAATTCCGGAAATAGGGTTCACAATATTCCCTCCGTTATATTTTTGATGTGTTCTATATTAGAAGCTTGACCTTCGTTTACAGTTATTGCCAAAAGATCTATCCTCCAAAACCCAGCATATTCTCTGGTTTCTGTCCATGTTCTTGAGGAACGTATGAGTTTTTTAAGTTTATTGGGGCCTACTGTTTTGTCGGGGGGCATGATCTTGCCAACACTCCTTGTGCGAACTTCTACGAATACCAAATCATTGCTATCAGGATCATTGGCGATGATATCAATTTCACCCCAACGATATCGCACATTCCTGTCTACAATTTCGTAACCGTTAGCAATCAGATATTCCATAGCCATCTCCTCACCCTTGTTACCCAAAATTAGATGACTAGGTTGTAAGGGAATACTTGATTGTTTTTTCTTGTAAGGAATATTTTTAATTTTCTTTACTGAACGCTCAAGTGCTCTGTCAAGAGTCATCGTCTTTAGCCAACAAAACACCTCTAAACGATAATCTGTGAACAGGTGAAGCTCCAATCATTATTAGTTTTTCTCTGTGTTTAGCCGAAGGATATCCCTTGTGACTAGCAAATCCATACTCAGAATAAATTTTATCAAGTGCAATCATTGCTCTGTCGCGCAATACTTTTGCTATAACAGACGCAGCAGCAATAGAGGGAACCTTGTCATCACCCTTAATAATAAACTTTTGTTTTATTAGTAAATCTGGTATCTCTTTATTTCCATCTACAAGCACTAAGTCAGGAACGACAGTAAGTTTTTCAATCGAACGTTTCATACACCACAGGGAAGCTTGAAGGATATTAATTATGTCTATCTTGCCCGGAGATGCTGCTTGTGCGCTCCAAACAACCCCTAATTCGCAAATCCTAGAAAAAAGACGTTCGCGCACTATGTGAGTCATTTTTTTTGAGTCTCTTAATCCTTCGTTCAGAAGAATAAAACGTTGTTCATTATTTAGTATTGTGGCTGCGGCAACAACTGGACCGGCAAGAGGCCCACGTCCTACTTCATCCGTCCCCGCTATTATATAAGTTTGAGAAGACAATGCTAGAGAAGCTCCCACAAAGGAGAATCGCCTGGTTTTTCAAGGCTCAACCTACCAAGCTTTCCTGTAGAAAAAGCTTCAATAAAGGTTTTACCTGAAGATTCTCTATCAACAATGCCTCCTGGCAACAATTTCCCTAATCTACGTCCTACATTCTCTAATATATCTGATGTTGTGCCTTCTGGCTTTACATCCCAAGCTGTTTCAACACCAATCCAAAGATCTTTTTTTATCATAAATGACATGCATTCTTTGGCATGCTCTTCCCAACTTCCTATAACCTGACCTTTTGATGAGCCAATCCATGAAAGTAGTCGGTGTGCACGAGCGTCACTGTGTGGATCCAATATTCCTGGTGAATCTACAAGCAAAAAGCCCTGTCCCTTAAACCAAGAGACTCCTTTAGTAATTCCAGGAATGCCTCCTACTGCTGCAGCCTTGCGGCCTACAAGTTGGTTTATCAAAATTGATTTGCCAACATTTGGAATACCAACTATAGCCATTCGCAAATCTCTAAATGCAGGTTTTTTATCGAAAAGAGTTTTCTTGATTTTACCCATATTTCCTTTTCTAAGGTCTAGGGGCCAGGCAAGTAGATTTTGCGATTTAAAATACTCACACCACTGCCGCGTAACTGCTTCTTCTGCAAGATCAGCTTTTGAGAGAACAACTATTATTTGGATTTTAGACTTAAAAATATTTAACAAAGGCGACGATGAAAGGTTCGGAGCTCTAGCGTCCCGAACCTCAATAATAAGATCAATATTATTAGCAAGCGCTTCAAGTTGTCGTTTGCCTTTGGCCATATGTCCAGGGTACCAGACAGTGCGAGCCATTTACTTAACTAAACCTATCCTCGTAAGCGGCCAATATCTGAATACCGCAGGGCCACGGAAAAAGTTCTTAGGCACAAATCCCCAGAAACGTCCATCCTGTGAATTTGGCCTGTTATCTCCAAGACAAAAATATTTTTTATCCGGAACTATTAGTGACTCCATCTCATAAGTATCTGTGTTTTTAACATAAGATTCAAATAGTTCTTCGTCATTAATATAGATTGTTCCATTACGAATCTCAACCTTATCCCCTGGAAGTCCTATTATTCTCTTTACAAAATCTCTTCTAGGATCAACTGGGTATTTAAATACGGCAATCTGTCCTCGTTCTGGTTCAGTCTTCGGTAATGCATACCAAAATTTTAATACGAGTACACGGTCACCGATCTCCAATGTGGGAACCATTGAAGAGCTTGGTATCCAAAAAGCTTGTATTACAAACGTTCTCAGTATTAGGGCAAGTATTAGAGCCCAAAAAACAGTTTCAATTGTTTCGCGCCACCATGGTTTTGGCATTTTTAAAAACCTCCAATAATATATAAAAATACATAATTTTAAAATAAACCACTATTAAGAGTGACTTAGTTTATTGCTTTTTTATTCTATTTAACTTTTAACTCATCAACTATTGTAAAATCAGCAACATAAACTGCCCCACCTTCAAGTTTAGGGAGAATTATATTTACTGTTTCGAAATTCAAAGACACCTTATTGAGTCCACCAGGATTCCAGACGTTGACTTTTGGCCCTGAAATTCCAAGCAGTAATGAGGCAATTGCACTGGCAGTTGAACCTGTGCCGCAAGAAAGTGTTAAATCTTCTACTCCACGTTCATAAGTAAGGACATTAAGGTCTCCTTCTAAGTTTCCTTTCGGAACAACAAAATTTATATTTGCCCCTTCTGGAAAGAGATCTAGTCTATTTCGTATGGCTTTGCCTATTTCGCGATACTCATCATCAGTACGACTGCGCTTTTCTTCAAAAATAACTACATGAGGAACACCTACAGTTAGGAAAGTATAGCTAAAGTTAAAACCTTTAACAGAGGCAGGCTTATCAAGAACAATACCATTGAGAGAAACTGGAGCCAGACTAACAGTAACTTTGTCTTTGACAACAACAGCATGAACATTTCCGCCTATAGTTTCAAAAACTATATTTTCTGTTTTTACAATTCCTTTTTCAAAGGCAAACCTTGCAATACATCGAGAACCGTTGCCGCACATTTCACCCTCGCTGCCATCACGATTAAAAAGACGCATCTTAAAATTAGCACAATCAGAAGGCTCTGCAACAAGTATCCCATCTGCTCCAATTGCTTCTCTTCGTCTACAATAATTTATTGCCATTTTTGGAAAATTTGCAGAATCAACCTTTTTATCCATATTGTTAATTACTATAAAGTCATTTCCATTGCTATTCATTTTCGCGCAAGTAAGCATAAATATTCGCTCCTTTAGAAAATAAAACAAAGTTATTTTACATCAATAAGTGTAACATATAACTTGTAAAAAACTTTAACAGCGCAAAACACTTAACGGCTTTCTAGACTTGAAATAAGTTCTCTTAACAAGTATAATTTCTTGCGTTATAGTCGGGCGATTAACTCAGTGGCAGAGTGTCACCTTCACACGGTGGAAGTCGATGGTTCGAACCCATTATCGCCCACCACTGCAAATTATGCGATTTCTGAGCTTTTGAAATCGCATTTCTTTTTTTAAATTTCGTGCTATTAATTACACTAAAGTGAAACCCTTATTCTTGCTTTTTTCTGTTTATAGCATTTATGCAATTTTATAGTAACGTTTTTAGTTGCAGAATTTTTATTTATATTTTTGCTTTGCTAATGTTATCGTTTTCTAATTTTCGCTAAAATACTTTCTTGTTTTGTATAATTGTTTTTGTTATAAGTATTTTGTCCAAAAGTATCAGTGCTGTAATATGTCCTAGCTCTCAAGAGTTTGGATTTCAACATGAACATTCCTCATACACTTTTACCTTAAAAAGCGAGCTGCTATTCCTTACTTAAAATCTCTGAATAAACTTCTGTGAAACAAAAATCTAATAGCAAGCTCTACTAAAAACTAACTCCTTTTTGTATTGACAGGCTACTTTTTCATCTTTCCTTAATTAGCTAATTATAATAATACTCATGCACAACTATTATATAAGCAACAGGTTATCAAAGAAAACAATAGTTATTTTTTCTTTAAGACAAACGTTCTAACCATTTTATGGTAGCTGATACCCGTTTGTTGTAGTAACATATACATGTCAAAAAATATATATTATATAATTTTATTCGGAGGTTTCTTTTATGGCGAAACAGCAACAAGAAGGGGTATATCTCTATATTGATGACAGCGGGGCTCGCTTCATAACTGTAGTTGATGCCTTTGGTGAAGCCAACATGATTCCATGGAAACAGCCTGGCGAAACAGGAAACATTATCGAAAAAAGCTGGAATTTACAAGGACAATTCATAAAGCTGACTATTTCATACTAAAAGAGGAAGGCTAAAAAAATAGCTTCCCTCTTTTAATATGTCTATTCAAATATAAAAATTATAATTTTATAGAGTTATTTTTAATAACATTAAAGCATTCTTTTGCTTCGATAGCTTCTTTCTCGTATCCTATACACCCCATTAGACCATAAGTATAATGTTTGCATTGCTCAACTCCAGGCTGATCAAACGGATTTATCCCCATCATTCTACCTGTAAGAGCTGTCATATATTCGTAGAAAAAGATCAGTGCTCCTAAAGTTCTCTCATTAAGAGCTTCTATTTCAATCCAAACAAGGGGACGACCTGATTTAATTATTGACGAAGCAGTACTTAAGGCTTCCATTCCAAGCATATCTCCTACTTCTACCGAACACATATATGAAAGAGGAGATAAAACCTCAGAATCAGCAGTTGGTACAAAAACTTTTTGGCTATGGTTTTTTACTTTAATAATTGTAAAGAATTTGTTATCAGGTCCTTCGGTATAAAGCTGAACCTGTGAGTGTTGGTCAATTGCTCCGATAAAACGCACAGGTGTAGTTCCTTTGCCTTCTTTGCCCAGACTTTCTCCCCATAACTGAGCAAACCATTCTGCAAAGAAAGACATTCTACTTGAATAAGGCATCATAACAGCCATCGACCTGCCTGATTTTTCGTGAAAACAATTTAATTTAGCTAAGATACATGCAGGATTCTCTGTGTTTTTTGCTGAAAAAAGTGCCTCTCTCATAGCTTTCGCACTAAAAAGCAAGGCATCAATATCAATACCCATAGCATGTGAGCTAAGAAGCCCTACTGCACTAAGCACAGAATACCGCCCGCCGACAGAGCTCGGCAAATCAAGCACTCTACATTTAGTTTCTTTAGAAAAATCTCTAAAAACACCTTTTTGTGGATCAGTAATAACAATAATGCTTTTATCTGCGTCTATTCCAATACTTTTCATTTTGTCTCTAAACCACAAAAATTGAGACATAGTCTCAAGAGTTTTCCCCGACTTACTTACACCTATAAGGGCAACACTTCCATTTTTGACTCTATTCCAAATAGAGGTCATTTTAGCAGGGTCAGGGTTATCTGCAAGGTAAAATTTGGGGTAGTTGATTTCTTCATTAAAGAAATCACCTAGGATAGCTTGATTCAGCATCAGGTTTCCAAGAGCTGAACCACCTATTCCAACTTGGATGATCGAGTCAAAGCTTTTAAGCCACTCTCCCGCTTCCTTAATTAAAGTAAGGTCTGCATCAGGAAGGATAAGCCAACCATGTCCTTCCGTTGATGCAGGCGTGTTACGAAGCCATGCAACAGCCTCAGAACACTTAGAACCATATAGTTCATCAAGCGTTTCTAAAGAGACTTTATTATTACCAAATGCTCCCCCAAAAGAAAATTCAATAGCTAAGTCGCTCATCATAACCTCCTGTATTAGTGATGCCTTTTACAGAATATAACGAATTGAAATAAACAGAATAATACGTATTGAAAAGCAACTTGTTATTTTTATTTAGATAATTTTCGATTCTTGAAGCGCTGCCTTTATTTCGTCAGGCTTGTAGCCAACAATAAACTTTTCTCCGATTTGAATAACAGGAACGCCCATCTGGCGGGTTTTCTTTACTAAAAACATTGCAGCTTCCTTGTCTCCAGCAATATCTTTAATTTCGAAATGGACATTCAGTGACGAAAGATACTCCTCTGCCTTAACACACCAAGGGCAAGTTGAAGTTGAATAAACTATAACCGTCATGTTTTTCACTCCTTTAGATTTTTAGATGTATAACTTGTTGAATTATAGCCCAAATTAGGGATTATGAATGAAATCAAAAAAAACGATTTATCATGTATAATAACAAACGTTAATTTTTTTAATTCAAGGAGGTTAGCTATGTTTACTATTGTATCTAAAAAAAATATTGCGCCACAGGAATTTGACATATGGGTCGAAGCTCCAAGAATCGCAAAACACACAAAAGCAGGGCAATTTGTTGTCATCAGAATAGATGAGTGCGGAGAGAGAATCCCCCTCACTATTGCAGATAACGACGAAAAGAAAGGTCTAATACGGCTAATATTTCAGGTAATCGGGAATACAACAGCAAAAATGTCGACGCTAGAAGTAGGAGACAGCATACTCGATATCTCAGGACCACTAGGTACGCCAAGTGAAATTAAAAACTATGGAACGGTTCTTATGGTTGGTGGCGGTGTTGGAATTGCCGCGCTTTATCCTATCATAAAAGCGTTAAAACTTGCTGGTAACAAAGTCATTACAATCCTCGGAGGTAGAACCTCAGATTTAGTTATAATGAAAGAAGACTGTGCAGAATATTCTGATGAGTTAATAATTACCACTGATGATGGTTCTGAAGGAATGAAAGGCGTCGTAACAGGTGCAATGGAAATGGTTGTCGAAAAGGGTGAGGAAATTGATCATTGCTGGTGCATAGGCCCTTCAATAATGATGAAGTACGGCGCAATAACAGCTAAAAAACTCAACCTTCCTATTTTTGTATCCTTAAACTCACTAATGATCGACGGAACAGGCATGTGTGGCTGCTGTCGTGTAACAGTCGATAATAAAATTCGTTTTGCTTGTGTTGATGGTCCTGAATTTGATGGACTAAAAGTGGACTGGGATGAATTTATGAGCAGATTAACGCAATATAAAAAAGAAGAAAAAGCATCTATGAAAAAATACGAGACTGAAGTAGGTGAACAACCTTGGCATTAGATTTTTCAAAGGAAAAAACTCCTATAAAAGAACAAGAACCCAAAGTACGTTCAAAGAACTTTGAAGAAGTCTGCTTGGGCTATACCGTAGAAGAGGGAATTTTGGAAGCAGGAAGATGCATTGACTGCAAGACAAAACCATGTGTTGCCGGATGTCCTGTAGCTATTGACATTCCCGGCTTTATAAAATGCATTAAAAATAATGATATGCCAGGTGCTGCTGCCATTCTTGATGAATACACAAATCTACCAGCAGTATGTGGACGTGTATGCCCACAAGAAACTCAATGTGAAGAACTATGCACCGTAGGCAAAATAAAAGGTTTTGAACCAGTCGCGATAGGCAAGCTCGAACGCTTAGTTGCCGATTGGAAGTATGCTAACACAAAAAAAGAAGTTGCTAAAAAGTCAAAAAAATCAGATGTCAAAATGGGAAAAGTTGCTGTAATTGGTTCAGGTCCAGCAGGGCTGACAGTTGCCGGAGATCTTGCCAAACTTGGTTATGAAGTAAAAATCTATGAGGCCCTGCATGCAGCCGGTGGAGTTTTAACATACGGGATACCAGAATTTAGACTTCCCATGAAAATAGTAGAAATGGAAATTGGCGCAATGAAAGACTTAGGTATAGATATTGAATGTAATGTTGTCGTTGGCAAAACAATAACAATGCAGGAAATAATGCAAGAATTTGACGCTTGCTTTATTGCAGTTGGTGCTGGAACTCCGCTTTTCCAAGGAATTACGGGCACAAACCTTAACGGTGTCTATTCTGCAAGTGAATACCTGACTAGAATAAATCTCATGCACGGATATAAATTCCCCGAATATGATACACCTGTAATAAAATCTAAAAACGTAGTAGTCATTGGCGGTGGTAACGTTGCAATGGATGCAGCCCGCTGTGCAAAAAGACTTGGAGCAAAAAATGTAACTATTGTTTATCGTCGCACTCTAAAAGAACTTCCAGCGCGAATTGAAGAGTATCATCACGCAGTTGAAGAAGACATTAACTTTAACTGGCTTACTAATCCTATCGAATACGTTAATGACGGAAAAGGCCAGCTCTGCGCTGTTAAATGTATCAAGATGGAACTAGGTGAACCAGACGATTCAGGACGCAGACGCCCGGTCCCTATTGAAGGTAGTGAATTTACTTTTGATGCGGACTGCGCTATTGAAGCAATCGGACAAGCATCAAATAAAATCCTTTTGGACACCTTCCCAGAACTAAAGCTGAATAAATGGGGAAACATTGAAGCCGACCCTGAAACAGGAGAAACTTCCGTTCCAGGAATATTTGCAGGCGGAGATATTGTAACGGGAGCAGCTACAGTAATCCTTGCTATGGGTGCAGGAAAAGGAGCCGCAGTTGCAATTGACTCATACATCAAAAATCGTTATAAACCTAAGTAGTCTCACTTTAATAAATTATTAACAAAACAAACCCAAAGCAGCAGTAGAATAATCTTCGGATTATTCTACTGCTTTTTATTGCAAACTTTGTGCTTTGAACAGCTTCTATTAAAATTGCTTATTGTAAATCTACCGTATATAAAAAAGACGTGTGATGCAAAGTGCATCACACGTCTTAAATTATAAAATAATATTAGCTACGCCATGAACATGGCTATATCATCATCAACAGAGCCAACTCCAGCTATACCAAATTTTTCTACAAGCACCTTCGCCACGTTTGGAGATAGGAACCCAGGTAATGTTGGTCCAAGATGAATATTTTTAACTCCTAGATAGAGGAGCGCCAATAATACTATGACGGCCTTCTGCTCATACCACGCTATGTTGTATGCGATTGGAAGCTTGTTGATATCGTCAAGGCCAAAAACTTCCTTGAGCTTAAGTGCTATAAGAACAAGCGAATAAGAGTCATTGCACTGTCCTGCATCAAGAACTCTTGGTATACCTCCGATATCGCCAAGATCAAGCTTGTTATAGCGATATTTAGCACATCCTGCTGTGAGGATTACCGTATCCTTAGGGAGTTTGTTTGCAAACTCAGTATAATAATCTCTTGAGTTCATTCTTCCGTCGCAGCCAGCCATTACAAAGAATTTTTTAATAGCGCCTGATTTGACTGCATCAACGACTTTATCAGCAAGAGCAAAAACTTGATTATGGGCAAATCCTCCGACTATGTTTCCTGTTTCTATTTCTTCAGGAGCAGGAAGTTTTTTTGCCATTTCAATTATTTCCGAGAAATCTTTTTTGCCATTGGCGTCAGAAACAATGTGAGTGCATCCGGGAAATCCAGAAGAACCTGTGGTAAAAATTCGCTTTTCCACTTCTTCACTTTTCGGCGGAACTATGCAGTTTGTAGTGAACAGTATGGGTCCGTGGAAAGTTTCAAATTCTCCGACTTGTTTCCACCATGAACCACCATAGTTTCCGGCGAAATTGTCGTACTTTTTAAATGCCGGATAATAGTGAGCTGGCAGCATTTCACCATGTGTATATACATCGACGCCAGTTCCTTTTGTCTGCTCAAGAAGCTGTTCAAGATCCGTTAGGTCATGCCCAGAAATAAGTATGGCTGGATTTTTTCTTACTCCAATGTTTACATATGTAATCTCCGGATTGCCGTACTTTGATGTATTGGCACCATCGAGCAATGCCATCGCCTTAACTCCATATTCGCCGGTTTTAAGAGTAAGAGCTACGAGTTCATCTGCACCCAGATTATCATCTAACGTCGCTGCGAGCGCTTCATAAATGAACTCATATATAGAGTTATCTTCCTTGCCTAGATTGAGAGCGTGCTCTACATAAGCAGCGATGCCCTTAACTCCATAAATTATCATTTCTCTTAGTGAGCGAACATCTTCGTTCTCCGTTGCAAGTACCCCTACGGAAGATGCCTTTTCTAACATGGCTTCTTTGGTCACAACATTAAATACAGCCGCATCATTAAAGTCAGCAGTTTCTGCTTTGTCTTTAAGGCCTTCTCTTAAGGAAATCATTTTCGTTATTTGCTTTTGTATAGCGTCGGCGTCAAAGTTAGAATTGGTTATCGTTATAAAGAGGCTTCTTAAAACCTCATGATTTACATCGGGGATCTCTTCTGGATTAATCTTTCCGTTAACAACTAAGTCTGAAATCCCTTTTAAAGAATAGACTAGAAGATCTTGAAGCTTTGCCACCTCTTCATTTTTACCACACACACCTTTTACTGTGCATCCTTTATTCATTACAGTTTCTTGACACTGGTAACAGAACATACTCATATATTTTTCCTCCTTTGTATTTTTATCACCATTATTTTTCTTTGTGTTTTAAGCCTTTGCTATTTTCATTCCGAATTTTACTGCTTCTTCTTTAGCGCTTTCGTTAGGATTCCAGAGGTTTCTGAGGCCATCTTCGTCAATGATTTCAAATCCTGCATTTTTCATAGACTCAGAAATTTCCTTATTCCCTTCTCCACTCCATCCATAACAACCAAAGGCTGCTGCTTTTTTATTTTTGAACTTGAGTCCCTTCATAAGGTGTATAAATCCAGCAACTGAATGGAGAATGCTATTACCTACAGTTGGCGAGCCTATAATCACTGTTTTAGACTTAAATACCTCGGTGATAAGATCATTATTGTCATTCTTAGCAACGTTGAACAATTTGACAACTACCTCTTTATCTACCTTTTCAATTCCTTCAGCGATCTTTTCTGCTAATTGTTTCGTGCCATTCCACATGGTCTCATATATTATCGTAATCTGATTTTCCTGATAATTATCCGACCATTTAGCATATTGTTCGACTATCTGCATAGGATTATCTCTCCAGATAACGCCATGACTAGTTGCAATAATATCGATTTGCAAATTGAGAGACATAATCTCGTCGAGTTTTCTTTTTAGAATTTGACTAAAAGGAGCTAGAATATTGGCATAATATTTTATTGCTTCAGTTTGAAGCTCACAATCATCAACTAAATCATTGAAAAGTTTTTCTGTAGCATAGTGCTGACCAAAAGCGTCATTACTGAAAAGAATGTTATCCTTTGTAAGATACGAGGCCATACTGTCCGGCCAATGAAGCATCGACATTTCTACAAAGATTAGCTCCTTGCCATTCCCAACATTTAATTTGTCACCAGTTTTTACGACATGGAAATCCCAGTCTTGATGATACTGCCCTTTTAAAGACTTTACAGCATTAGCTGTACAGTATATCGGCGTATTCGGTATATGTTTCATGAGCGCAGGAAGAGATCCGCTGTGGTCTACCTCTCCATGATTTACAACAATATAGTCTATTTTATCGAGATCTATTTCTTTTTGTAGGTTTTCTACAAATTCATCTGCAAAAGGCATCCAGACAGTATCAATTAAAACTGTCTTCTCCTCTTCAATAAGGTAAGAATTGTAGGTCGAACCCTTATGAGTCGAATAATCATCACCGTGAAACTTCAGAAGCTCCCAGTCGACCTTCCCTACCCATGAAACGTTATTTTTAATCAATTTCTTCATACATGCTCACGCCTTTCTTGATATTGTAAAAATGCTAAGTACATTAATGTGAACCGATTTATGATATGCATTGTAAAAGTAACAAATTTTCAAATCTTTTACATCAGTACAAACCACATAAGGCTATATTTTTGTTTAAAGCTCCTTTATATTTTCTGATTTCTTAATCTTTTCAAATACAGTACATAATTTATTTAATCCGTCATGTGGATCGTCTTCATCAAGAACCGAGAATTCCATAGGACAAATCCCGTCTTTCTGTCTGTTCTTTATGTTGGCTGAAAGTTTAGTCCAACTTCGTAGTATTTTTTTTTCTAGCAAATACTCTGACGCTGGTTGACTAATAAGTTCTGCAAATACACCTTTTACTTTGGCGCACACACATAACATTGCAGCAGCTTTTCCTACAACTTTATCAACTACAACTGAACCCTCCATATTGTCTCTCTTATTAATATATAGGTTCATTAATGGGGAAATTCCTCTCCCTTTCTCAACTTCTATTATCTTACTATCTTTTATCAAAATACAGTCGGCTTCACCTGAAGCTAAAATGCCTCGTGCTTCTTCTATAACACTTAGTGGAATATACAATTTGTCTTTTATCATTAGCTATGCTCCAGTTTATTAATTTCTGATTCAAAATATCTTAACAAAATGGGTACTAACAAAAACTGTATTATGACTCCTGGCAGTCCAGACAAAACAGAATAAACTGCAGACAGAAGGAATAGCCCAGTACTGTGTAAGCTCAAGAGAACAGCCAAAACTATTCCGTTCGTGATCCTTCCAATAAAAATTGTAAAAAATAAAGATAAATAAATTGGATAACTTTTAATACTATAAGTCCATCCACTTATCATTCCATAAAGAGATAACTCACAAATTAGAACTGGCAACATGGGAAATGTGGAAGGCATGCCTGTTATGGCACTTGATAGGAGCGGTGTGAGTATGCCGCAAAGCAGACCATATATGGGACCGCAGGTCAAGCCACACAAAAGCACCGGCATATGCATAGGCAAAAATACGATTCCCCTCATTCCAAAAGAGTGTCCGAATAGAAAAGGTATTACAATGCCAAGAGCTATGAACAAACCTGATAAGACAATCTTATTAGTTTTATGCCTCAATTTTATTGATCCCTCGACTTAAATCACAAATTTTTAATCCACATCTTTATATGTAATTCTATGTTTGTCAACAAAAATATATGTTA
>JAAYFQ010000052.1 GCA_012728165.1 Synergistaceae bacterium
AAGCCTCCAAAGTCCATTATGGTCTCACGCTCATTTGGTAAACCAATAACCACATACGAAGATATGCTCGATCCACTTCTATGTTTTACGGTATCTGCAGCAAGACAGCTTCGTAACTCTAAGCAGATGGCAAGAAAGATGTCAGTCTATATATCAACTAGCAGATTCAACGCGGAAAAATATTATGCAAATGGCAAGGTGATCTCCTTCAACAAACCTTGTTGTACAGATACGGAGCTAATGGAGTGTGCAGAGGCTGTTCTCGAAGAAATATTTATTCCGGGATATGAATATAAGAAATGTGGAGTTATTCTGTCAAATTTCGAAGACGTTTCCATAGGAAGACAGACCTGTCTTTTCGACGAAGAACGTTGTGAGGATGAGAAAAACCTTAGAGTCGCGTCTGCCGTAGACTCTATAAACGACGAATTTCGAAAAGGTATTATAAAACCTGCCTCCCTTTTTGAACCGCCCAATCATAAAAGAAAATGGGCTCCCAAATCCGAGTTCAATTCTGCGGATGGAGGAAAAGAAGATTCTCCTTTGCCTGACGGACTGAGGTTTCAAAGCCATTCAGAAGATTTTGTATCTTAATTTTTGTCTTTATCTGAGCGAGTTTTTTGTTCACGTTCATATGTTTTCAAATGAATTTCGAAACAGATTCGAATATGTAGTCATTTACTGATAAAATAGAAGCATGAGAAAAAGATCTAAATTATTTATCGCTCTTTTCATACTACTCCACGTTGCCGGATTTCTTACATCTGTCCGAGCGATAATGGATGTGCGCACTTCTCAAGGAGCAATAGCCTGGGTCATTTCTTTGAACACTTTTCCTTCTGTCTCTCTACCTGCATATTGGATTTTTGGAAACAGTAAGTTTTCAGGATATGTTACAGCGCGCAAAGCAGAAGTTGTAGAAGCTCAACCCTTATTGCAACAGCTCCTATCGGATTTTGTGAGATATGGTTTAAAAGACGAAATAGATCAAACGAACGCGCGACTCGTGCAGCGTCTAGCAAAAATGCCATTCACTAAAGGCAATACGGCAAGGCTTCTTATAGACGGAGAAGAAACTTTCGATGCGATATTCAAAGGAATAGATTCAGCAAAAAGCTATGTCCTTGTTCAATACTACATTCTTCGAGAAGATGAACTGGGAATAAAACTTCAGAATGCTCTTATCAAGAAAGCAAAAGAGGGAGTGACTTGTCTAGTCATATACGACGAAATAGGGAGTCGCCTCAGTAAAGAATACAGTAAAGCATTTGAAGACGCAGGAATAAAAATATTTGCCTTTAATACCAGACAAGGTAAAGGCAACCGCTTTCAGGTCAACTTTAGAAATCACAGAAAAATAGTCATTGCAGACGGAGAAGTCGCTTATGTGGGCGGTCTTAATGTGGGGAACGAATATCTTGGACTGAATCCAAAATTGACTCCGTGGAGAGATACTCACGTAGAAGTTAGAGGACCTGTGGTTCAAGCTGTGCAGCTTTCCTTTGCAGAAGACTGGTATTGGGCTTCTAAAGAGGGTCTTCCAAAATTAAATTGGACTCCAAAACAAGTTCCAGGCGGAACAGTTACTGCTTTGAGTCTTCCTTCTGGACCAGCAGATGAATTTGAAACAGCCTCTCTTTTCTTTCTTGATATGATAAACGGAGCAAAA
>JAAYFQ010000053.1 GCA_012728165.1 Synergistaceae bacterium
CTGCACACGAATATTGTTTTTTATTGCGCCCCAATGAAATATAGGCCATGTAATCTTCGGGCCAAAGCTGTACGCTTTTGCAGGTCCGGAGAACAAACTTCCTGTATCAAGAGCCTCTGTTCCTATTGAGCCTACAAGGAAAAATTTCGGCCACAAATCAGCTCGTGCAGACTTTGTACGGGAAAGTTGCGCAATAAGCTGACGTTCTGCAACATAAATATCTGGTCTCTGGCGGAGAGCATTAGCAGGAATGCCTACAAGCTCAACTGTGTCACCCTTTGGAATCGGTTGTTTGTCTTTTAGCTTCTCTTCTAGAGCTCCTGGTATAACTCCTGTAAGAACTGCGAGGTTATTTTTAACGCCTTCTATGCTCGTTTCAATTGGAGGAATAGTGGCTTTTGTCTGCTCATAAATAGACTTTGACTGACTGTATGCCAACCCATCAACAAGCCCCGCTTTATACCGAGAAGAAAGCATATTCAGAGAATCTTCTTGCAAAGCAAGGTTGCTCTTCGCAACATCAAGACGCTCTTGCAAAGTTCGAAGAGAGAGGTAGTTAATTGCAACTTCTGCAGATAAACTCACCCATGTTGCGTGTAGCGCCGCATGCTGCGCCTCTAAAGTCGCGACTCCAGCCTTAACAGTGGCGCGACGTCCGCCAAAGATATCAATTTCCCAAGACGCATCCAATCCTAAACGATATGTATCTACTTTATCCCCTCCTGTAGTAAGAGGAGATCTGTTGCCAGACCAATAATCTGTTGTATCTAGCCAAGGAAGCATTGCCGCTTTATTTATGCCAAGCGAGGCACGGGCTTCTTTTATCTTTGCACGGGCTGAGGCAAGGTCATTATTGCTTTCCAGACTCATCATTATGAGTTCTGTAAGTGTATTGTCTCCCAGAGAATTCCACCAGCTTGCTAGAATTACCGCAGACGGAGCTTTTGACACACCGTCCGGAAGAGCTGGAATAGGATAGCGCGTTGACATCTCTGTCCATTTTGCTTCAGACAGTTCAAGAATTTTTGCTTCCACTAGCGATGGTGATTTTGCTAATGCTCCCGACGTGGAGAGCATTAGCAACAGGGCTGAAATAAGTATAATTTTAATTTTATTCATTTGTGTGTACCTCTGTTTCTTCAGCAGTTACTTCTTTGATATTTTTCTTCTTTTTAAACCTTCTTACAACTTGACGAATAAATGTTTCTGCTCCTCCCTCAAATAAAACATAGAGAGGTGGGACTAAGAAGATACCAACTACCGTAGCAGCCATCATACCGAAGACCATCGTAGTTCCGACATGAACACGGCTATTAGCTCCTGCACCCTTTGCAAAAAGCATCGGGAGAACTCCGAGAACACAAGTAAAAGCCGTCATTAGAACTGCACGGAAACGTTCTCTTGCGGCCGCCGAGGCAGCGTCAATAAGGGACATATGCTTTTCTTCATGCGCTTCTTTTGCAAATTCTACAATAAGAATAGCGTTTTTCGCTGCTAGTCCTATAAGAAGTAGAATTCCCAGTTGTGCGTAAATACTTATAGACAGTCCCATTACCCAAAGCCCAATCAATGCTCCAAGCATTGCGACTGAGAGCGAAAGTATAACAGGGACAGGAACGACCCAGCTTTCATATTGAGCAACTAGGAATAGATATGCAAATAGCAGTGAAATTATGAGAATTATCGCTATACCACCCGAAGCTTCCTGCTGTTGAAAGGTCATTCCGGACCATTCATAATTGTAGCCTTCCGGCAACTGTTTCGACATCTCTTCTATTTTTTTGATTCCTTGTCCCGTTGAATATCCTGGATTCATAACGATCGTAATCGCTGCAGAGGGATACAGGTTGTATCTACTTATAGAGCGGGGCGCTAGTGTCTTTTTTGCTGTCAAAAGACTATCTAGTGGAACAGGAACACCGAAGGTACTATTTACAAAAATATTTCCTATGTTGTCTATGTTACTTCTGAAATTACCTTCCGACTGAAGCATAACCTTATTGACTTCCGTACCAATATTAATGTTGTTTACATACGCAGAACCAAAATATGTCTGCAGAGTTGCAAATATTGACCCCACAGGAACATTAAGCATCTCTGCTTTTTCACGATCTATATCAAGAAAAAGGTGCGGTGTGTCAGACGTATATGTACTAAAGGCATAGAGGAATTCAGGCGATTGGTTCAGCTTACCGACCAAATCCCTAAGTACCATTGCCAATTTTTCAGGATTATTCTCAAGGCGTGACTGAAGTCTCATGTCTAGACCTCCACTTGCACCAAGTCCTGAAATTGCCGGAGGAGTAAAGACACTAATTTGTGCTTCGGGAACCGAAGCCCCTATAGCGCGAATCTTTCCAACAATTGAGCTAAGGCTCGTTTCTTTTGTTTGTCTTTTACTCCAATCATCAAGTGGAAAAATTGCAGAAGCAACGTTTTCTCCCGCCCCACCCATTATGTTGTATCCCATAATATTCACTGTGTAGGCAAGTCCAGGAATTTTCATTATCTTCGGAAGAACCTTGTCCATAACTGCTACTGTGCGTGACTGTGTGGCTCCCTCTGGTAGCTGAACCGTAGCAAAGATAGCACCTTGGTCTTCATCCGGAATAAATTCTGTTGGGGAAAGCCTCACTATCATGGAAGCTGACAAGACAACCAACAGTAGACAGACGACCGTAAGCAGTAATCTTCTACCTAAATAGGTTGCACCTGATACATACTTATTTGTTGACTTCTCGAGAGTTGCATTAAACCAACGCAGAGGACCTTTTCTTTCTTTTGGCTTAGCATCGGTCAAAATGTGTGCACACATTGCAGGGCTAAGTGTTAAAGCAACAACTAGCGAGGCAGTAACTGCAAAAGAAATTGTGAC
>JAAYFQ010000054.1 GCA_012728165.1 Synergistaceae bacterium
ACGTCTACTCCGGCCTCCCATATACTTTCTTCTTCTTCCATTTCAAGATGAGCCTCGCCTCCTCCAAACAGCCTTTGGAAAAGCGAACAGAATTTTTTGTCTACATCATATAGTGCATCTGAAAAGACTTTGTGCGCCTGTCTGTCCGCATCATGTATCATTTTTTCCAATTCTGTCCCGCTAGCTCTTACGTCATCAAGCTGTTCTCCCAAAAAGGCAAGACGGTCCTTTAAGCTCGTATCCTCTGAAAGAACTCCCATGTTCACTTCTCCGAAAGCTTTTATCTTTCTATCTTCTGAGTTTATAGTCCTTCTAAGCTCGTCAACGTTGACGTCATCCGGCAAGCCTTCACTTCCGGGGTATGGATACTGAAGCTCCCATGTCTCCTTCAGCTCGATTAATTCTCGTTCTATCTCACCTTTTTTTGATTCGAATCTTGTCGTAGATTCCATTCCAGTGCGTGCTCTTACTTCTGAGAAAGAAAGTCTTTTTCTGAGATATTCACGCCTTTTCTCAAGTCCGGAATAACCTGCTATATATTTATCTATTTCTGCTATAAGGGCATTGCGTCTGTGGAATATTTCAAGACAGCTTTTACCTATTATCGCTAGGCTGCCTCTTTCTTTGACACAGGTTTGATCCAATTCCGCTATCTCTTCATCCAGTTTGTTGATTATCTGATTTTCTGCTCTTACTTCGTTGCTGACACGCTCCATAAGTGCGAATTGAGAACGAAGACGCTCCGAAGCTACTGTTACTTGCGCACGAAGTCTCTCTCTTTCTTCTATAAGTTTCTGGTCGTCCTCTATTTCTGAAGGTCTATTCCATTTTTCTTCCAATTCTGAGAGGGATTTTAAAGTTTCTTGCCAGTTCACACCCTCTTCTTTTATTGCAAGAAATATTCTCTCTTTTTCACCTTCCATGCGTTTGCTTTCTTTTAAGTAGGACTCTTTTTTATCTTCTAAAACTGCTATATTGCCATCAAATTGTCTAATATCTCTGATGTATTCTTCTTTCTTTTCCGATAGGCGCAGCTCTTCCTGCTCTGTTTCTTTAAATTGTTTCTCTATCTTTTTTGATTCTCTCTCTGCATCTTCTGCCTCTTTTTTAAATATCTCTATTTGTGCTTTTAATTCTAATGTTTTTCCTGTTTGTTGTGAGCGTCCACCGGACACAGTTCCGCCAGGCTGGAAGACATCTCCTTCCATCGTTACAACTGGACCTCTAAAACCTGAACGAACGAGAGCTTGTCCAGTTTTATAAGCATCAACTATAAGTAGGTCTCCCAAGATTTGCTGTATGGCAGGCAGCCAGTGATGTTCAACAGTTATTAGATCAATTGCCCAACCTACTATTCCTTTTGTAGGCAGCTTGAAGTTTTTGTCGGGAAAGCGTGGTTTGCAGCGCTCTAAAGGAAGAAACGTGGCTCTTCCTACCGATTTAGTTTTCAACTCGTCTATGCAGCGGCCGGCTTCTTCTAAATCTTCGACCAACAGCTGGAATTGGCGTCCTCCAAGATAAGCTTCCAATGCAGTGGAAAGATTGGCTTCGCAAGTAAACACGTCAATGACGGCTCTTGGCGCCGCTTTTAGTTTGTCGCTTAGCTGCGTCATGGAAAGCAGGTAGTGAACGGGACGAGGGTAAACTTCTGAATATATCGAGTCTGTGGCTTGATTCAGTTTTGAACGAGCCTGTCCCGCTGTTCTGCGAGCACGCTGCAAGTCTGTTGCTAATGTCTGCAGTGAAGCATATAGCTCGTTATGGCGTTTCACCACTTCTTCCTGCTCTTTAAGAAGAGCGTCTCTCTTGTCTGTTAATTCTTTAATTTCTTTATCTATGTCATTGCGAGGGTCTAAGAAGTTATCCTTTTTCTCTCTCGTTTCCAGTACCTCTTTGCCCAAGAAAGAAAGCTTGGCTTTTATCTGCTGCAATGAAGCTTCAAGCTCTCCTTTTTCCTTGTTCCAGGCCTCTCGCTCTTCTTTTTCTTCTTCTAAGCGCTCATTGTAGAGGCGCCATTTTTGCTCTGTTGTTTCAAGCTCTTTCTCTGCTTTTTTGAGCTCTTCCTCAGCGTCTTTCTTCTTAACACTTGATGTATTCTGTTCTTCTGAGAGCTTATTTAAATGTTCTTTGGCTCTTTCTCTTTCCTCTTCAGCTTGGGCCATCCTTGCTTTAGCATTGCGCAGGTTGGTACCTGATGCGAATCCGGATTTAGCGAGACCGTCATATCTTTTTTTACACTGTTCAAGCTCCCATGACTGCTGTTCCTTGGAACGAAGGGATTCGGCCAAAGCCTCCTCAGACTCTGTGAGAGCTTTTGCCCAAGCTTTGGTGAAAAAGATTAAATTCTTGTGTTCTTCATATGATCTGGCAATATCTGCTTCTATGTCTTCAATAGATTTTTCGGATGAAGCCCTGCGAAGCCAGTAGAGTAATTTCCTTTTTTCTTCAATGTTGTCCAATATCTCGCGTAGTTTGGCGGCTTTTTTTACTTCAGGCGCGATTTCTTCTCGCCTTACATTCAGTTCAGCCATAAGATTGCGAAGTTTCTCGTGCTCTTCTTTTACTATCGCTAATCTGTCTGAAGCTTCCATTCTGCGTTTACGATACACGTCTACGCCGAAAAGAGTTTCAAAGTGTTGCCTGCGAGCCACAGGTCCCTGCCTGATGACTTCGGCAACTTCACCCTGTCCGATAAAGGCGAACCTGTCTCCTTCAAGTTTCCAATCTCTTTTTATCTCGTTTAGTTCAATGAGGCTTTTTCTGTCATTATTCACATATAGCACGGTTGCTCCATCGGGAGCAGTGACACGTCGCTTTATAGTGCAGCTTCTTTCCGCATCTCTCAGCTGCAAAATTACTTCAGATTCTTTCGCAGCAGACATGCTTACAGACCCTTGGAACAGCAAATCGCTTTGCCTTGTTATTCTCAAGCGCCCTGGGTGGCTATCTCCAAGGGACCATCTTAGAGCATCAAGGAGATTGCTCTTGCCGCTTCCGTTTGGACCGACTATTGCCGTAAATCCAGACGAAAGTATGAGGTCGTGTGATCCTCCGAAACTTTTAAATCCCTTAAGCTGGAGACGTCCTATGTACAATTACTCAACCCTCTCTTTTTGCAAGAGTTTTTAGTCTCTGTTCTACCTGTTTTAACGAACCCTGAAAATCGAGTTTATACTTGCCCCAGGCAAATTCGGGACAACCTCTTATAAATATCTTTCTTTCAAATTCCTCTTCCCAAAGGGCAATAAAGGTCTCCGATATAAAATCTGCTATTGCCGGATAAGTTTCTACCAGCAGAGCTTCCGATCTTGAAGAAGCGACTATTTTCCTTATAAAGCGCTTGATTTGAATGGCCACGCTTTCAATTTTGGTTACCTGTCCCAATCCTCCGCAGAAAGGGCAACTTCTTGAGAGTGCAGCTCTTGTATCTGTTCTAGCTCTTTTTCTTGTTATTTCAACAAGGCCAAGTCCGGTCACACCATAAACGCCGGGCTTACATCTGTCTTCTTTGAAAAGCTCTTGCAGTTTTTGTATAAGCTCATTGTTGTTCTCATCTGTTTTCATATCTATAAAATCTACAACAATTATTCCGCCTATGGCACGAAGTCGAAGCTGTCTTGCTATCTCCACGGCTGCTTCCATATTCGTTTTAGTTACAGTGTCATTGAGATTTTTTGATCCCACGAACTTTCCGGTATTGACATCTATTACTGTCATGGCTTCTGTCTGATCTATTATAAGATAGGCTCCTGAAGGAAGCCAAACTTTCCTTTCACGCAATTCTGAAAGTTGATTTTCAATATTGTATACATCAAAGATTGGCGTACTTTCACCGTAATAAGTTATGTCAAAATTCTTCTCTACAAAGAATTGTTCTATAAACTCTTCTACAAGCTCTTTGTCTTCTTCTGTGTCTACCACTATTTCATCAAAGTCGTCATTAAGTTCATCACGTAAAACCCGCTCTAAAAGTCCCAAATCTTTATGTATTAGGCAGGGAGCGCTGCACTGTTTTGCTTTACAGAGTGTTTCCTCCCATTGGAGAAGAAGAGCGTCTATATCGTCGCAAAGGCTCTCCTTATCACAGCCTTCTGCGACTGTCCTTATTATTATCCCAAAACCTTCCGGTCTAATTTCCTTTGCAATATCTCTGAGTCTTGCTCTTTCTTCGTCATCTTCAATACGTCTTGAAACGCCGGTTTCATGCCCGTCAGGAATCAACACCATATAGTGTCCGGCCAAAGAAATACGCGGAGAGACTCTCGCACCCTTTCCCTTTCGAGCATTCTTTACTACCTGCACTATCATATCCATACCAGGCTTAACTTCCACGTTTTGAACATCGTTTAAATATAAAAAGCCGTTGCGGCCGTCGCCTAAATTTAAAAAAGCCGAGTGCATACCTGGGAGAACACTGTCTACTTTTGCTTTGTATATTTCTCCCGTTCTTTGCTGTTCAAACATTCTCTCTATGAAGAAATTGTACAGTTTCCCCTTTTCATCAAGTATGGCGATTCTGATTTCTTCAGGATCTATCATATTAGCTATTATTTTTTTTGTTCCTTTTTTTGTTCCCATTAATATCCTCCCAAAATTAAATGACGGAGAGTACAGAGTTGGTTTTCGAATCCCAACTGCCTACGATGCGTCTAACTATTCTTAAATCTGACCAACCGGAGCAAAATTCATTTTCTTGCAGCGTCCTAACCATCTTACCGGCGGAACAGCGCTCGACACGTCCGATTGTTAAAATTATGAGTCCCGACTGAAATGATGATTGATAAAGAATCGCCTCTTTTTCTATCATTTCCTCCAGTACGTTTAATGCAAGTTCCGGCAGCTCTTTATCTGTTTTTTGAATCTCATAAACTGCTGCATTGCAGCTTTGGGATAAAACCGGCCCCTCTACTTCCGCACTTCTTAATATTTTAATGCCTTCCGGCAAATTATCATTCCATTTGTTTTGAGAATTTTCATCCCAATTAGCGAACCAGAATTCCGCCGGTTCATTTTCTCCCGTCACTCCTATAGCAAGGGGAGGTCCAAAACTTGTGCGAGGTCTGGGAGAATAACCCTGTGTGTATTCCTGTTCCAATCCCGCTCTTTTAGCCGCTCTAGAAAATAGATTTGGCAAGTCCATGTGGTTTAGATGAGTTATCCAGCCGCTTTTTTTAAAAATTATCCTTATTCTAAACAATTCTGCAGCTCCTTACGTCTGTTCTACCTTGCCAGCCACAGGCGTTACATCCCTTGCGACAGTCATGGGTAGTGGATGCGCTATGTGCTTTCTTCCACTCTGAGAGCAAGAATTCTTTTGACACTCCGGAATCTATATGATCCCACGGCAGGGGCTCATCAAGAGAACGCTGTCGAGAAACATACTCTTCAGGATTTATTCCCAAATCATTAAATGCTTCCATCCATAATTTGAAGTTGAAACATTCTGCCCAACCGTCAAACCTGGCTCCCCTACGCCAAACCTCTTCCAATACATCTGCTAATTTACTGTCTCCTCTTGCGAATACTCCTTCAAGAAAGGTCTGTTCAGGTTCATGGTATGAGAGTTTTACCTTCTTGTTTCTTATGTTGTTCTTTACCCAACGCCCTTTCTCCCAAAGAGATTCTCTGTCTGCCTGTGCGGCCCACTGAAATGGAGTATGGGCTTTAGGCACAAAACCGGCTAAGGAAACGCTCACATCTCCTCGGCGTTTATGTTTCTGAGCTATAGCAGCAGCCTTATTGCATATTTCTATTATGCCTTCAAGGTCTTCCTGAGTTTCCGTGGGCAAACCCATCATGAAATAAAGCTTTATTCTGTCCCAACCAAGGGAAAAAGT
>JAAYFQ010000055.1 GCA_012728165.1 Synergistaceae bacterium
ACATAAACCCGAAAAAAACTCTCATTCTTTTTCGTAGCATCATGATAAAAATAAATAGCTATAGGGATAACACAAAATACAAAATATTATCAAATAAAATCATAATGCTTTATTTCCGTTATGTGTAATCTTTTATGAAAACTGAAATAAAAATAAAAACTTGTTTTGTGATTGTTTTGTATGATTCTTCACTTTCTCTTCAGAGAAATTGAGAGCACCGATTGGGCAACATAAATACCTCCTCAAGGACTCTCAATTGCTATTAATTTGTTTTATTTCCAAACTCTAACTTATTCCTCTAAGTTTTCTTTTTCTTCTTCTTCCTCTGAATCGTCTAGTAAAAAATTAGAGCTATTTTTTTTGCAAGGAAGTTCTTGTACATCACGAAGAGTTCTCTTTATCGCACGAGATCTGACTTCAGCCTGTTCAAGATCTTTTCCTGCCATTTCTATTCTCTGCTTTGTTTTCGCAAGAGCTCTACCAAATTTATCGAACTCTGTTTTAACTTTACCCAAAAGTATCCAAACTTCGCTAGAGCGTTTTTCTATTGCAAGCGTTCTAAATCCCATCTGCAAACTGTTTAGCAGTGCTGTTATTGTCGTGGGGCCAGCAGGCACGACTCGGTATTCGCGAGACAGAGTGTCACACAGTCCATCAATTCGCAGAATTTCGGCATAGAGACCCTCTATGGGCAGATAGAGTATTCCAAAATCAGTTGTATAAGGAGGCTCAATGTATTTATCGCGTATTGCTTTTGCTTCGTTAAGCACTCTTGTCCGCAAGGCTTTTTGACATAATGCGACAGCATCAACGTCTCCCTCTTCAGAAGCCGTAACAAGACGCTGATAATCTTCCAGCGGAAACTTGGAATCTATAGGTAGCCACACCGGTGTTTTTCCTTCTCCGGCTCCAGGAAGTGATATCGCGAATTCGACCCGCTCTGTGCTGTTTGGTATTGTAGCTACATTTTCTGCATACTGATCTTCTGTCAATACTTGCTCAAGCAGAGAGTGAAGCTGCATTTCTCCCCATGTTCCACGAACTTTGACATTTGAGAGGACTTTTTTGAGGTCACCAACACCATCTGTAAGAACCTTCATTTCTCCAAGTCCTTGGTGAACTTGTTCCAGTCTTTCTGAGACATTCTTAAATGCTTCACCCAGACGCTTCTCCAAAGCTGTATGCAGCTGCTCATCAACAGTTTTGCGTATCGCTTCTAGTTTAGTTTCATTGTTTTTTTGAAGTTCATCAAGTTTTTTTTCTACAGTTGAACGCATTGCCTCAAGTTTATCTTCATTGAGTTTGCTCATATTTGCTAGTTGATCGGAAAATGATTTTAAACTTTCTCGTTGCAAATCTCCTATTTCTTTTATACGTTTAGCTTGAGCATCACCAAAAGATGAGATCCCCTTAGCCTGTTCTTCACGTCCAGAACGAGCATCTTCTCGTTGTTCTTTCCTCATGGAGGTTAAGTTTTCGTTTATATCTTTTTCTGTGTCATTCAATTGCGCTTCAATTAGCTGAAGACGAACAAGAGTTTCTCTCGCGGCTGTATCCATAGCAGAACTGCTGTCTCTTAACTTTATAATTGCAAATATTAAAAAAGCAATTATAACAAGTGCAACTACTCCTGCTACAATTATCAAATGCATGTAAAGCACCTCCATAGTTTATATAATTATACGTGCAGCACTAAAATGGCACAAGAAGTTACTTACTAATGTTATTTTATTACAAACTAATAGTCATGCGAAAATGCACAAAGATACTTATTACTTCAGTTTTATATGGAAAAAACGTAATCTTTTCAAATATATCTTTCGATTTTTACCTTTTAGCAGTATACTTTTTATCGTAATTAGTATGTAAAGGAGGATGTTTCCTTATGGCAGTTTGTTACTATGATGGAAAGTTTATGCCGGTATCTGAATGTACTATTCCTGTCACGGACATGTCTATTCAGCGCGGCGTTGGAGCATTTGATTCAATTAGAGTTTATGATGGAAGAACCTTTGCAATTGCTGCCCATCTAAAGAGACTTGAGGGAAGTGCGATTGGATCTGGAGTAGATATTGGAGAAATATTCACCAAACTCCCAACAATAATCAAAGAGGGACTAAAAAGAGATGACGCGCCAAAAAACGGTATTGTAAAACCCTATATCACTGGTGGAGACATTAATAATAAAGGACATTTCCCCAATCCTCGTTTCTTTGTAATTTTTGATGATTTACATAGACCGACAAGTGAAGAAAGAAAAAACGGTGTTGCTCTCGAACCAAACCGTGTGGGTAGGGCCTTTCCCCTTATAAAGAGTACAAACTATCTTTGTGGCTTAATACCTCTTTCTAAAAGAGATGACTCTTTTTTTGAATCTTTATATATTACTCCTGAGGGTGAAATTTCTGAGGCAATGACAAGTAACTTCTTCCTATGCATTGATGGAAAAGTCATTACAGCTCCAGTCGGCAAAGTTCTTAAGGGTGTCACACGCGATATTGTTCTAACTCTCGCAGAAGAAAATGGAATTGAAGTCATAGAAAGATGCCCTCTGGAAAGTGAACTTGCAAAAGCAGAAGAAGCGTTTACTTCTAGCTCCATAAAGGAAGTTCTCCCAATAGTTAAAGTTGGAGAACAAATAATTGGAGATGGCAAGCCGGGACCTATAACCTTGCGTCTACATAATTTGTTCACTGCCAATATACACCGCTGGTTGGATGAGTAAAATATAATCCCTGAAGGGCTTTGATGTAACCTGTATTTTTTCTTTAATATATAAAAATAATAAAAAGACCAGCTCAAATACGAGCTGGTCTTCGCTTATGTTAATTAATTTATTTTAATCATCGTAATTTTTGCCGTCATTTCCGCCTTTCATAGGAGCGTTTTCTGCTGTATAGTCAGCACGTTTACCAACAACTTTACGGTCTGGCGAAGCATTGTGATCCGGACGACGCGACATTACTTCTGCCACTGCATCAGCACTTCCCTCAGCACCAAATGCGTCAATAAAGCGTTCTGCCCAGCTCTGCATTTCATCAACGATGCGATCAATAATTGGTTGTGGTTCATTTAAAATCATTTGGCAAAAGGGTAGGTTTAGTTTTTTGTAATCTCCACTCTTGCGGCTCATACCGATCTCGTCTCCTGCTGCGACTATCTTTTCCCACAGCTCTGTCGAAATTCCTCTGTCTGATTCCTTTATATAAGTACCACCATCTGTAATTGCGTTACCTGTATCACTATCCATTTTTATTCCATAATAAACATTTTGGAAAAGTGTCGCCACATTCCCTTTACGAATGCCATATTTACGGAAAGTTGAACATTTGTCCAAAGGTGTCCCTGAAATACCATGTTGTGCAATTGCTACTCCGTACGGTGCAATAACATCTGATATATCTTTAGTTCTTTTTAGGTCAATACCCTCCATCTGTCCAACTGCTGGATCATAGGTACCATGCAAACTCCCGTTTGATATAGCGAGATAGTCAGGGAAAATTCCCCATGCATTTAATCCACCGATGTAGTAAGAAGCCTCTTCTACGGTTGAAAGTTCTCCCGGGCCTTTGATTTCTCCAACTTCAACTTCAAGCCCAAGCTCTGAAGGCAACCATCCGGCTAATGAACGTGTTGCGACAAAATTGTCGTAATCTTCCAAATGGGAAGCGTCGATGGCTACGGATGTGAAACCATTGAGAAGTATTTCGTTGAGGTGTCCCACACCTTTTAAAACATCTTCTTGACTCTTTATAGCATAGTGGTCAACATGAAGCCCAAATACAGCTCCGTGCCCCATTTCTGCCGAATATTTCAGCGCATACTCAGGAATGTTATCAAAGTTAGAACCACAATATGTGGCTTCCGACTTTGCTATTTCAATAAGAACAGCAGCGTTTTTCTTTTTTGCTGCTTTTAGAACAGCCTTAATGACAAGAGGGTGGCGTGCATTTGCTGCCAACACAATAGAATCAACTTCCTTGTTTGCAGCTATAATATCCCGGCCACTTACAAGTCCCATTGCTTCATTTCCAAAACGCGCCTGAACATTAAGGGGACGTTTTTTTAGTAACTCCTGATACGCCTTACTATTAACATTCATTGCAATCTCCTCCTGGAGTTGATATTTAGTTGTTATTTCTCATATAATTGTATCGCTTACCTAGATATAATGAAAGGGAGCAAGAAAATTAGCGTGCTAAAAACAAAGTTCTTCCCCTGGTATTAATATCTTGACTTCAGTCAGTTCGTTACCAACACGTCTCGCGAATTCTTCAGGATCTGTCTGAATAGCAGGAAATGTATTGTAATGCATAGGAATAGCAATACAGGGTTCAATCATCCCTACTGCGCGAGCTGCATCTTCTGTATCCATAGTGTAATAGCCGCCTATAGGGAGCATTGCAATGTCAACTTTTTCGGCTTGCAATAACATCATTTCCATTGTAAGACCCGTGTCTCCTGCGTGATATATTTTTTTACCATCAACTTCAATTACGAAGCCACAGGCAACTCCGCCGTAGCGTATTTCACCATTCTCTACAATGGGACAGCCATGCCATGCAGGAGTAAGTTTTACGCGACCAAATGGAAAATTGGCGCGACCTCCTATGTGCATCGCTTCAACTTTGACTCCCTTGGATTGAAGGTAACAGGCTAGTTCATTACACGTAAACACTGTAGCATTCGTTCTTTTGGCAATCTCTATGGTGTCACCGATATGATCATCATGTCCATGAGTAAGGAAAATACTTGTAAGCTCCTTAAAATCTTCAGGCACAGCAGAAGCCATGGGATTTCCAGTAAAAAATGGATCGAACAATGCCTTGATTCCATTCCCTTCAATATAAAACGCGCTATGGCCTAAATAACGTAATATTCCCATTAAACTTCCTCCATTCGAATAGAATTCTGAACAATATTAAACTCTATAAACATTATACACATAAATGTGGAAACAAATATTGAAGGGTCAAAGGCACCAATGCCTTTGACCCTTCAATATTCTTCTATTTTCGCAAAACTGTTATTTTTTTTAAATTTAACGTTACACAAGCGACTCCAAAGTTTTGATGTTTAATTCTTGTAGTTGTTTGTCATCAACAACCGTAGGTGCTGCCGTCATGGGACACTGTCCCCTATGATTCTTTGGAAAAGCCATTACGTCTCTAATTGACTTGCTGCCTGTAATAAGCATTACAAGCCTATCAAGACCTAAAGCAACTCCACCATGAGGAGGAGTTCCGTAGCTTAGGCCGTTAATCAGAAATCCAAAACGTTCTTGTGCTTGCTCAGGTGTAAAGTTCAACGCTTCAAATGCTGTGGCCTGTAATTTAGGATCGTGTATTCTTATTGATCCACCACCAAGCTCTGTGCCGTTTAAGACGACATCATAGGCACGTGAGCGCACTATACCTGGTTCTGTTAGTAAGTATTGGACGTCGTCATCCATAGGCGCTGTAAATGGATGATGGACCGCTGTATAGCGCTCTTCATCTTCGTCCCATTTGAATAGTGGAAATTCTGTTATCCATAGAAATTTAAATCCTTCCTTTAGAAGTCCGCGGGCTTTTCCAAGTTCAAGACGTATTTGCCCGAGTATTTCACATGATTTCTGCCAGTTTTCTCCAGCCATAATAAAAAGAGCGTCTCCATCTTTTATCTGTGAAAGGTCTTTGAGTTTGCTTAACTGCTCATCGTTGAGGAATTTTACGAGTGGCCCCTTAAGCACACCCTCTTTGAACTGGAAATTCGCCATGCCTTTTGCTCCAAGATCCTTAGCTCTGTTTTCCCAGTCAGAAAAATCTTTACGAGAAAGCTCTGCTCCTCCTGAAAGTAAAAGCCCCTTTATAGTTCCACCTTTTGCAACCAAGTCGGCAAAAGGGTTCTCTCCTTCAGCAAAAACTTCTTCGAGACTTACCATTGTCATATCTATACGCAAATCTGGTTTGTCGCTTCCGTATAGATTCATTGCGTCTTTCCAAGTTAAACGTATAAATGGTTTTTCTGTTTCGACGTCTAAAGCTTTTTTAAACAGTTGAGCAAGATAGTTTTCTACAAGTCCAATTATGTCTTCTTCTATAATAAAACTCATTTCAAGGTCTAGCTGTGTAAATTCCGGCTGACGATCGGCACGAAGATCTTCATCACGGAAACATTTAACTATCTGCATATATTTATCACATCCGCCAACCATAAGGAGCTGTTTAAACAGCTGAGGCGACTGTGGTAAGGCGTAAAAACATCCGGGACTTAAACGGCTTGGGACAAGATAATCTCTTGCGCCTTCAGGTGTAGATTTTGTAAGCATAGGAGTTTCTATGTCAATGAAACCAGCATCTGCGAAGAAGTTCCTTGTGAAATTTGTTACAGTATTACGTGTGGATAGGTTTTTCTGCATCTGTTCACGCCTTAAATCAAGATAACGATATTTCAAGCGAAGGTCTTCGTTTACAGTGTCAGAAGTATCTATCTCAAATGGAATTTGTTTTGAGGATGAAAGAACAAGGAAATCATCAACGATAATTTCCACAAGTCCGGTTTTGAGCTCTGGATTTTCCGTGCCCTCCGGACGTTTGCGGAGCTTTCCCTTTACTGCAAGAACATACTCGCTGCGAAGTGAACTTGCTCGCTCATGAGCTTCTGCATTAAGTTCAGGGTTAAAAATAATTTGAGTAACTCCTGTTTTATCCCAGAGTTCTATAAAAATAATTCCGCCGAGGTCGCGGCGTCGACGAAGCCATCCGTTTAGGATAACCTCTTTACCTACGTCCTCAAGTTTTGTCTCTCCACAGAAGAAGGTTCTCTTCCATGATTCGTCATAATGTCGTGTCATTGCATATACCCTCTTTACAGTTAAATTTATCACTACAAAATTTTATTCTGATTAATGTTGTATTCTAAATCGCGAAACGGTCTTTTCTAACTTTTACTTAAGTTTGCTGATAAGCTGTTCTATTGTAAGTTCTTCTTGTGTGCTTTCAGACATGTTTTTAACTGTGATAATACCTTTTGCGAGCTCTTCACTGCCAATAATACATGCATATTGCGCCATGTTACCTGCGCTCTTCATCTGGCTTTTCATACTTCTATCCATATAATCCATATCAGCTGAAATTCCATTCATGCGAAGTTTACGCACAAGATCCATCGTATCTATGCGAACGCATGGCTCAGCAGCAACTACATATACTTTATTGGAAGGTTCTTTGCCAAAACTACAACCTTGAGCCTCCATGGTTAAAACAATTCGTTCAATACCAGCTGCGAATCCGACACTTGGAACATGGGGGCCACCTATAGCTTCGGATAAATTATCGTAACGTCCGCCTCCGCATACCGCATTCTGCGAACCAAGGTCTCCTGAAAGTATTTCAAACGCTGTCTTCGTGTAGTAATCTAATCCACGTACAAGCCTCTTGTCATGTTTAACAACGGCTCCAATGCGATTCAACCCAAGCATAAGTTTATCAAAATGTTCCTTACACTCATCACAAAGACATTCCATTATTGACGGCGCATTCGCTGTGATTTCCTTACAGACAGGTCTTTTGCAGTCGAGAGTGCGAAGTGGATTGCGGTCAAAACGATTTTTACAAGAATCACAAAGTTTATCATGCTCTGGTTTCAAAAAATCCTGAAGTTTTTTTCTATAATTAGGACGACATTTTGGACAGCCTACTGAATTAATTAGAACTTGAAGATTTGAGAGTCCCAAACGTCGATAAAGCTCCATTGAAAAATTAATAACCTCTAAATCGACGAAGGCATCTTGTGCTCCTATAGCTTCAATATCCATTTGCTGAAACTGACGATAGCGACCCTTTTGCGGACGTTCGTAACGAAACATAGGACCAATTCCCCAAAGTTTAACTGGTTGGTTGGCACTACGCATTTCGTTCTCAAGATAAGAACGCATCATTGAAGCCGTCATTTCAGGACGAAGAGCAATGCTCCTTCCGCCCCTATCTTCAAAGGTATACATCTCTTTTTCTACAATATCAGTTGTTTCTCCCACACCACGCGAGAAAAGTTCAGTATGTTCAAATATTGGAAGATGGACTTCTTTATATCCAAAATCGTCTGCAACTTCGCGGCAGATAGATGATACATACGCCCACTTCCATGACTCACTACCGAGAATATCTCTTGTACCACGCGGCGCTTTTATGACTTCCACGGAGAACGCCTCCTAATAACATTAATTTTCATTCAATCATTTATAATACTTCATAATGTGCTTTGCTTACAAGTCACAATACAAACTAAATTTGTATTATAATATATCACAGTATACATTTTATGTTAAAGGAGTACGTATTTATGAAAAAGGGTATCGCTATTATATTCTTAATGTTGATTTTATTCTCAGCAACAAAGACTGTATTTGCAGCCAACTGGTCGCCGGCAAAAGATGAGTACTGGATCCAAGTCAACAAAGAACAACTCCGCATCTCATTATTCAAAGGATATGAGCCACAAAAATCATGGTACGTATCAGTTGGGCGAGGTGTCGGCACTATTAAAAAGTCACGCTTTGATTTTATTACACCTACCGGCACATACACAATTTATAGAACAATTAAAGACGCTAGCAAAATAGTCTACGATCCTTCATGGTTTGATGAACCAGGCGAACCCACGGAGGGTGTATATGGATCAAAACTTATTTCTTTTTATAATAAGTGGCAGATTGCAATACATGGCACAAATGTCCCTAACTCAATCGGCAGAAGAGTGACTCATGGCTGTATCCGTATGCGCAATGCAGAAATAGACGTTCTCGTACCTTACGTAAAACGTGGAATGAAACTGGTCATAACCGACGGTATGAAAGAGCGTCCTTTTTCCAAAGAAACTATATAGTTTAATAAATGCCTTCGGAGGTATATTATGAGTCGTGCTTTTGTCAAAGAAGACGATGCAGAGAGAATTAATGCTCTGTCAGACATACAACATCGTGAAAATAAAATAGAATGGCTTAGCATACAAGAAAAAAAACTTGAGATGCTTCTGAATGATTCAAATTCTAAAAAAATAAAACCAAAGACTCTAAAACGGTGGATTGATGAAACAACCGTAGATATAGCAAAAACAAAGAAAGATCTCGGATATTAAAATACTAGTAGTAATACTTTAGATTGCAAGGTTTTGTTTTTTTACCTCTTTACATGAATCCCTTTGCCAGCCGTGAAGACAATCTTGTCCAGCGTTTACGAGTGCTTTCATTTTTAACGGCAATAGCCAACGCTTTTTTTGTTCCTACAATAATTACAAGTTTTTTGCCACGGGTAATCGCAGTATACAAAAGATTTCTTTGAAGCATGACGTAGTGTTGTGTGAGTATAGGGATAACGACCGCGGGATACTCTGACCCTTGAGACTTATGTATTGAAACTGCGTAAGCATGAATCAATTCCTCAAGCTCTTGGAAATCATAGGAGACAAGACCGTTGTCCATTTTTACGATAAGCTTCTGAGCTTCACCCTCGATTCGATATACAATTCCTATATCTCCGTTGTAAACATCCTTGTCATAATTATTTCTTATCTGCATTACTTTATCTCCCTCTTGGAAGACGCGCCCCATGCGCTGAACTTTCGCCCCTTTTGTATTATTCAAAACTTTTTGAAGCTCAGCATTAAGTCTCACTGTTCCAATGGATCCCTTATGCATCGGGGTAAGAACTTGAATATCTTGCACTGGGTCGAAACTGAAACGTTCTGGGATTCTTTCAGTCACTAAAGTTTTTATTAGTTCCAATGCCTTTTCAGGATCATCCTGTTCTATAAAGTAAAAATCTTTGAGCCCACTGTCATAATCTTTGTCAAATTCTGGCATTTTGCCAGCATTGACTTTATGTGCATTAACAACAATGCTGCTTTCCTGTGCTTGTCGAAATATTTCATGAAGCATCACTGTAGGGCATATTCCGGAATCAATTATGTCTTTTAAAACATTGCCAGCACCAACAGATGGAAGCTGATTTACATCTCCTACAAATATCAAAGACGCTCCTTTTGGAATAGCCTTGAGAAGATGATGAAATAATATTTGATCTATCATAGAAGCTTCATCAACTATTAAAAGGTCACATTCGAGAGGATTAGAATCGTTACGCATAAATCCTCCTGAACTTCCGCTGTTTCCAATATATTCAAGCATTCTGTGAATTGTTTTTGCTTCATGGCCAGTAGCATCTGTCATCCGTTTCGCAGCACGTCCAGTTGGAGCAGCTAGCATTACACGATAACCTCGAGCCTCACGTATTTTAAGTATCGCTCGTATAAGAGTTGTCTTTCCTGTTCCTGGACCGCCCGTTAACACCATAATTTGAGAACTTACAGCTGTTTTTAGAGCCTCAATTTGTTGCCCTGCAAATTCAATGCGCAACTCTTCCTGAACCCATGGAATAACTGCGTCAGAATTAACATATTGCCCGTTAAAAGGAGATGAGATAAGCTCTTGAAGTTTTTCCGCAGAATGAAGTTCTGCATAATGAAAGGCTGGTAGATATACAGCACATTCATCATCACCATTTTCATCCACGTACCATTCCATTACTATTTCTTGGGATAGTCGTGCATCCTCAATTCCCTTTTCAGCTAAATCTTTAGGAACATAAAGCATTTCAGCGACTTTATTGGTAAGTTGTTCTAGAGGGACATAAACATATCCCTCACTTACAAACTGTGTCATGATATGCAAAACGCCGGCTCTAATGCGAAGAGGTGAATCACTTGGAAACCCCATGTTTGAAGCTATTTTATCTGCTGTCAAAAAACCTATTCCAAAAATATCTATGGCAAGACGGTATGGGTTTTCTTTGAGTACCATAAGAGAAGCGTTACCATATTGTTTGAAAACTCGTGGTGCGTAACCACTACCAATACCATATTTCTGAAGAAAAAGCATAAGGTCACGTATCTCACGCTGTTCGGTCCATGACGAAACGATTACAGCTATTTTTTTTTCGCCTATACCCTCTACTTCAAGCAATCTGTCTGGATTATTATCAAGAACCATAAAGGTTTCTTCTCCAAATTTTGCGACAATTCTTTCTGCCATTGCAGGTCCTACACCTTTAATCAGTCCTGATCCAAGATATTTTTCTAATCCAGTCTGTGTCGAGGGAGCTACTGACTTGCAACTGTTTATCTGAAATTGCATACCGAATTTAGGATGTTCCTGCCATTCGCCTTTCATGACAAGCTCTTCTCCGACAGCAGGATTAGCTATAAAGCCAACAGCTGTAACAAGTTCAGGGTAGCCGCGCACAGTAAGACGGAGAACGCTATACCCATTCTCCGAATTATTATATGTTACTCTTTCAATTTCTCCTGTGAGAGATCTCGATTTTTCTGGCATTGTTGATTCTCTATCTATTTTTTTCATATTATTGTAAGTATGCGATTTTACCGTCAACTATGGTTAGTCCGACTTTTATTTCAAAAAATTCATCATATGAAGCAGTGAAAGGATTCTCCATAAAAGCAATAATGTCAGCTGCCTTGCCTACTGAAAGAATTCCTCTAAAAGAATCTTCTGCGCAGACTTTAGCTCCTCCAAGAGTATATATATCAAACGCCTCTGCTCTATCAAGCCTTTGAGAAGGAATCCAGCCATATTTAGGTTCTCCATTCTCATCCTGTCTGAATATAAGCGTCCTAATACCAACACATGGATTTAGCTCACTAAAACCGTCAGAGCCAGCACCGATTGAAATGTCATTTATTACCATTGATTTCCAACTGTCACATATTCTTGATCTCTCAGCTCCGAGACGCTTCAAAAGCCTATGCATATCATCATTTAATGAGGCAGGTGAAATTCCGGCCATTACGCCTAAACCTTTCATGCGACGATATGTATCTTCATAAGCAACCTTACAACTTTCGATTCTATGTCTAACGGATGAAGCATTCATATGTTTCTCTATAGCATTCAAACAGCGATCAATTGCTCCATCTCCAGTAGCCTGAAAAATTATTTGAATGTTTTCCTGCTGTGCAATTTTTACAATCTCGTTTAATTCATCTTGAGAATATTCATAAGTCCCTATAGCTTTACGTTTATCTGAATACTCCTCTTTCAACGCTGCCGTTCTGTCCTTCAAAATACCGTCTACTCTAATTTTTATCGGTAGAGAATTTAGAAACTCAGATTTATAGTCTTTATATTTTTTAGAGTTTATAAAATCGCAAAGCTCAGTCACATTTTCAATATACAGTTGTGGAGTAATTCTAGGGGTAATATTGCCAATAGATTTCATTTCTATGTAAAAATCCAAGACGTTGTAAATAGTCCCTAATATAAAAATATCATTTGTCTGTACTGAAGTTATACCGAGCCTCAACATCTCTTTTATAGCTTTTGCATACCAAGTTTTAAAATTGTTTTCTGATAAGTCACTTTTGTCTTTTGCAAGTCTTTTGCCAATGCTGAGAAGATGAGCATGTGTATCTGTAAAACCAGGCATTAAGTATTTCCCTTTCATGTCTAGTACTACAGTTTTACTTCCGCACATTAAAAGGATGTCTCTATCGTTTCCAATCGCCTTTATAATGCCCCCTTCTGCATAAAGAGCACTAAATCGATTCGGTGAATCCATAGGATAAATTTCACCGTTTATCAAAGCAATAGAGTCACTTCTCAACGTCTTTGACATTTTATATGCCTTCTATAGTTCCATTAATAAAGATGCCAAAGTTCTCATTCCGAATCCTGACGCACCTTCAACATAGTAGCTCCAAGGTTTTTTTATAAAATCTATGCCAGCTATATCAAGATGTGCCCATGGAATATCTTTTTCTACAAAAGCTTCAAGGAACATCGCTGCCGTTATAGCGCCACCGTAACGTTCTCCACAGTTAGATAAATCCGCGAAAGAAGACTTAATTGATTTGCGTAAATTCGCATCGTCCATTGGCATTTTCCAGAATCTCTCTCCAGAAGATTTAGAAGCTGCAATAATTTTTTCCCCTAATTCATCATTATTTGTAAAAAGTCCTCCTGTGCTTGAACCGAGTGCGACAGCACATGCACCTGTCAATGTGGCAATATCTACAATTTTATCGGGGTTTAATTCCGAGGCGTAACACAGGGCATCGGCAAGTGTAAGACGTCCTTCGGCATCTGTGTTGTTTATCTCAATTGTTTTACCATTACGTGCTCGAAGAATATCGTCTGGTCTGAAAGAATTTCCACCAGGCATGTTTTCTGCAGCTGCAATTATTACGGATAGTTTTACTGGAAGCTTCAGTTTAGATGCGGCTCTGATCGCTCCTAGCACGGCACAGGCACCACTCTTGTCACCCTTCATTGTCAACATATATTCAGCAGGCTTGATATTAAGCCCCCCACTGTCAAATGTGACTCCTTTTCCAACAAAAACGACATGTTCTTTAAATTCCTGTTTCGGTGTGTAGGTAAGTCGTATAAAACGCGGCGGATTTGCTGAACCACGTCCGACTGAATAGTAAGCTTCCATTTTTTCATTACGTATGCGTTCTTCATTCCAAATCTCGCATTCAAGTGAAAGCTCGTCCGCAAGAGCAAGAGCTTTAGCTGACAAAACCTGAGGATTGATAATATTACCTGGTTCATTAGCCAGATCTCTTACATAGCACTGAGCCTCACCAAGAACAGTGCCTTCATTAATACCATCTTCATTCCCGTTTAAAACTATGAGTTCTCTGGGTTCTTTAAAAGTGTCATCTTTATCCTCTGCCAAATATTTATTAAATTTATACAATCCTAAAATTGATCCTTCTGCAATAGAACGGGATCGAACCTTATCTTCCGCACAAGGAACATTGAGTGCTATCGTTGAGCAACCCTTTTTTGCCGCTAAGCGTACCACGTTAAAAGCTCCTGTACGAATGGCATTTTCGCATAGAGCCTCATTTTTTTTACCTATACCATGGATATATACATATTTAACTGTATCGCCTGATACATGCAACAATATAGAAGTCCCCATCTTTCCATAAAAATGTTCATTTATAACATGTTTACGACAGAAATCTCGTATCTCGCCCCGAAGAGGATCGAGAACAACATTTTCTGGTTCTGCTTCATTAACAAGCATTCCTATTACTTCTAAAGATTCCGGCAAAAAACCAGTTTCTGACTTTTTAATTAACATGAAAACTCCTCCTAAAAAACTCTGACCTTATCGTTGACCTATTAATGATAACACTGTTTTGCTTTAATACAGACATTATTTATGCTTGACCTGTTAACACTTTACGTAACTATACTCTTCTCAGATTGCATGTCTTTTAATCTGTAATAAGCTATAACTTCGCAAATAAAATATATCAAGAAACTTAAGTTACTTCAATGCATAAAAAATGGTAGCAAAGAAACAAATTTCTTCTTTGCTACCATTTTTTTATTCTGCGGAAAAATTACAGTTTTAAATCCATACCAGATGTTTTTTGTTGAAGCATTAACCCTACTACGCCAGCTATATGAGCTCCTGCTTCAACAGGATTTGTTCCGCCATGATAAATATTAGAAACGACCGAACGTACTGTTTCCGGCGCACCAACATATCCCTTATATGTCATATATGCGCTGAGTGATTCACTGGTTGCAAGCCCTGGACGCTCTCCGAGAAAGACAACTGTTACCTCCGAGCCCAACGCTTCAGTTACTGCATCCATAGCGCCAACTCTACCGTATTTTAAAAAGAAAGGGGTCCCTACATCGATATTGTTTGATTTTAGACCCTGCATAACTGAGGGGAGAAGGTCTCTTATATTAGCCTCAACTGCTGTGTTTGAGAGTCCGTCTGAAAAATAGATCTGAACTTGCGGATTTCTTTTGCACTTGCTTTGCATTTCAGCTACTGTTTCGAGTGAAAGCTTACGCCCCAGATCTGGACGTGTTAGGAATTCGTCTTTAGATGTGCACATTGTTGTATAGGTTTCAAGACCAAGTTCGTCAAGCAACTCCTGAGGAAGATCATTAAAAACGGCATCCATCGCGGCTGCGTGATCGGCTCTGAATCTTAAAAGAGTTTCTGTGCGATAACGAGGCCCGGCTCTCCAAACACCCAAGCGGGCGGAAGTAGTTTCCATTATTTTTAAAAATTCATCTGCATTTGCAGGGTTTGGTGTTGCTAAAACATTGCGGAAATTCACAGCCGACAGATCACGAACTGTATCCTCTTTTTCAGCTTGAGAATTGGGAATTGAAGCGACTAAAGGATTATTACGTGCCGAGATAGAAACTCCATTAGAGATAGTTTCGGATACTACCTCTGATACTATTTCTCTTACTAGATCAACTAATTTATTTTCATTCATATCAAACTACCCCCTTACTTCAAGAAAATGGAACCGTCGCCGGCCATCTCAGTCAAAATTCCCTTTTCATCCATAAGACCATGTTTCATCATCCACTTATGAAATTCAGGTGCTGGTTTTCTACCAGTGAGTTCACGAAGTGTGGCATCATCATGGAAGCTCGTGTCCTGATAAGCTAACATAATATCATCTCCAACAGGCACTCCCATATAAAAGGTGGCGCCTGCCATAGCTAGCAATGCGGTACTCATTTCCTGGTCATCTTGACTAATAGAAGTATGGTTTGTATAACATGGAGCCATGCCCATCGGCAAACCCATGATTTTAGCCATAAAATGGTCTTCTAAGTTGGCGCGAACTAACTCTTTGCCATCATAGATTGTTTCTGGGCCAATAAACCCTGAAACATTGTTTACCATAAACGGATCGAAGTATCTTGCAAAACCGTATGTGCGAGCCTCTAGAGTCATCTCATCAACACCACAGTCAGCACCTATAGAAACTTCTGATCCCTGTCCTGTTTCAAAATACAAAAGGTTCGGGCCGCTCGCTATAGCTTTCTGACGAGCTAATTCATAAGCCTCTTCTACCAATTTTTTACTCACTCCAAAGTTTTTTGTAGCTGCTTCTGTACCCGCAATGGACTGAAAAATCATAGAAAGAGGAGCACCCTTTTCTAAGGCGGCCATTTGAGTTGTCATATGGGAAAGAACAACAATCTGAGTAGGTATTTGATAATCAGTCATAAATTTATATACAGCGTCTGAAATACGACGAGTACTCTCAACATTATCCTCAACTGGATTTATACCAAAGCAGGCATCTCCTGATCCGTAAGTAACACCCTCCATAAGTCCTAAAACAATGGTCTTTGGATCATCTATAGTACTGTTCGTCTGAAGACGAAAAGACAATGTTCCCGGAATACCAATTGTAGTATTACAGTGCGTTGTAACTACAACTTTTTTTGCGGCATAAACTAAGTCCATTGCAGACATTATCTTTGCAACTGCGGCCACAACTTCACCAGGAAACGCTCTGTGATAATTGCGAAGCATATCAGTTGTCGTTTTGTGATCTAAAATCCATTCTCTTAGTTCACCAACTGTCCAATTTTTAATAGATTCATAAGCTGGTGTATTAATTGAATCAATATTCAGACGGGTAACTTCATCTGTCTCATACGGGACAGTAGGATTTTCAGTAAGATCCTGCACTGTCATTTCGGAAAGAACAATCTTTGCAGCTACACGTTCTGTTGCTGTTTCTGCAGCAATACCCTGTAATCGGTCTCCCGCTTTGGGTTCATTAGCCTTAGCAAGCACGTCCTTGATATCGCGAAACGCATAGCTACGGCCATTTA
>JAAYFQ010000056.1 GCA_012728165.1 Synergistaceae bacterium
TCATTTGCTCTAAGAAAATCTTCTATCTGAACTGGATAAATGTTTTCTCCGCCACTTATAATTACGTCTTTTTTGCGGTCTACAAGATATATAAATCCATCTTCATCCTGCATCGCCATGTCACCAGTGTGAAGCCATCCAGAACGGAGTGCTTCTTTTGTGGCCTCTTTATCCTTGTAGTAACATTTCATAAGACCAGGACCCTTAACGGCAAGTTCTCCTGTTTGTCCCGATTCAACAATTTCGCCGTTTTCGTCAACTATCTTAACTTTCCAGCCAAACCCGGGAATTCCTATGGCACCCACTTTATGTATATTTTCAACTCCAAGATGGACACAACCAGGTCCAATAGACTCGCTCAAACCGTAATTAGTATCATACTGGTGGTGTGGAAAAACCTTTTTCCAGCGTGCAACAAGACTTGCTGGTACGGGCTGAGCTCCTATATGCATCAATCGCCACTGTGAACATTTGTTCTTTGTAATATCTATTGTTCCGTCATCAATGGCATCAAGAATATCTTGCGCCCATGGTACAAGTAACCAAACTATTGTACATTTTTCTTCTGAGACAGTATCTATTATATTCTCTGGGCTGACTCCCTTAAGAAGAACAGCTTTGCTTCCTGAGATAAGGCTTCCAAACCAATGCATCTTTGCACCTGTGTGGTATAGAGGGGGGATGCAAAGAAACACATCATCACGAGTCTGTCCGTGATGAGCTTGCTCTACTTTGGCAGCATATATAAGGCTTTTGTGGCTATGCAAAATAGCTTTAGGAAATCCTGTGGTTCCAGAGGAGTAGTAAATTACTGCCTCATCTGCATCGCACAACGGAACTCTCGGTGCGTAGCTGGAAAGATTTGCTGCTAGATGTAGATAATTTTCGGCAAAACGAGGACAGCTGTCTCCTATGTAAAAAATTAACTTCACTCGGGGAATTTTTTCGTTTAGATCTTCCATTCGTCCAATAAATTCAGGACCAAAGAATATTGCGTCTACGTCTGCAAGTTCAATGCAATAGCGGATCTCTTCTGCTGTATACCTAAAATTAAGAGGAACAGCAAGCGCTCCTGTTTTTAATATACCAAAGTAAACGGGAAGCCACTCAAGGCCATTCATCATTAAAATAGCGACTTTATCGCCTTTTTTAATTCCTCTACTTATAAGCAAATTTGCGCAGCGGTTAGCTTTCTCGTCGAAGACACCCCAAGTGATTTCTCTTCGATAACACTGAGAAGGTGTTGGTTCTATAAGTTCATACTCTTTCCATGTAACACGTCGAATTTCTTTTATCTCAGGATTGATCTCAACCAGAGCGACATCGTTACAGTATTCACGTGCGTTATTTTCAAGTAATTCGGTAATTAGCATTGCTTTGTCCCCCTTGATTTTACAAATACAAAAATTTGTGTTCAGTAGTAGGGAATAAAAAATCCCCGACCTCCTGTTACAGAGGACGGGGAATAATTGCCCGCGGTACCACCTCAATTTGATGCTGTCTCACGACTTGCATCCTTATCGGGTATCTTTTATAAATAACTCTTATACCCTATTGCTATTACGGGCAAACCCGTCACCGTCTAATCGGCATAATGCCTTTCAATGTGCTGCTCTAAGGATGTATTCTGAAAGCTGTTGTCTTCTGCCTCGCACCAGCCGGCAGCTCTCTGAAAGACTCTTTGCCACATACTTGTTCCTCGTCATCGCATTTGCTATATTTCTCTCAGAATATTCTACATTTCAAAACTTTTATGTCAAGTATTAGCCTTTATCCGTAGTGCAGAACAAGGAAATCCTTTTGCGCATCTGAACCACTTTTAAGTCTGTGTTTCAGATGTATAATCCCTTCTTTTGCCAATTTCTAAATTGCTAATGCACAGTATAAAAACTCATGTTGTCAACATTATTAGTGTTGAATCAAAATAGCTTTGCATATTCTTGCGTCATCCAGAAAATGTTGTTAGTTTTACAAAAATAAATATTGCAATTTGCTAAAGTCAAGGGAAATCAAAGCTCTTCAACTCATTTTTACGCTAACTGTATGTTTATTCGACAGTTATTCATGCGGAGCAGTTGATACCACCATCATTTCAAACACTTAAAAAAGCATGTCTTTTATAAAAAGGTGTTGTCAAAATACAAAACAGTGCTATAATACTCTGCGTTGGTATTCCAACCAGTTATTCCTCGATGGCGCAATCGGCAGCGCGGGTGGCTGTTAACCACTAGGTTCGAGGTTCGAGTCCTCGTCGAGGAGCCAAAAACTAAACCCCTGTACATTGCGTACAGGGGTTTTTTGTTTATTCTGTCAATATTTATTTTTCATAATTTTACAGTCCGAGCAACCTGAAAGCATTACCTCCAAGAATTAGATCTTTCTCTTCTTTCGAAAGGTCGAGCGCACGAATCATTGCTATTTCTTGTGAAGGCAAATGCCATGGGTAATCGCTTCCCATAAGTATACGTTCCGCCCCATGCTTTCTAATGATATCTTTTAATAATTGCTTATTCAGCCATACATCGGCACAATATGCGGTGTCCATGTAAATATCTGCTTTACCTGCAACTCTGTCAAAGACATTCTGTGCCATTTTTAATCCACCTAGGTGAGCCGCAACGACTTTTAATCCCGGAAAGTTTTTAACTATTTTCACAATTGATTCTGGTGACGCATGCAGTTCATTAGGATAAGATGGGTCCCAGCCGACGTGAAATGTCATAATCAGATTCAACGCACGCGCTAAGTCATATACAGGAAAATACTTTTTGTCATCGGGACGAATTCGCTGAAGAGCGGGATGTAACTTTATTCCTTTTAATCCTTCATCCGATATTTTCCAAACATATTCTAGTGCCGACTCTGGTCCTGGCAGTACTGAGCCAAAAGATATCAATTGCTCTGAATCAATTTTTTTTGCAAATTTAAGTACATTTTCATGCTGACTTTCTTTAGTTACAATGTTAAGCACAACAGCCTTGTCCACACCACTATCGGACATGGCAGCAGTAAGCCCCTCTACAGTAGCTGCACCGAAATAGGGTGTATTGGTGCTCTTTGCTAGTCTGTTCATGGCATGATTAGCGATTTTATTAGGAAAAACATGTGTGTGAAAGTCAATAATCATAAGAAAAATTATAGCACTGCTTCAAGTTATTAGTCTGGAGAAATCACTAAAATTACACTAATCTATCTCCATTCAATCTTTTTTCTTTATACCTATAACTAAGGGAGAGAAAATAAATTATTACCTTATATAGTGTAGTGGTGTAAAATTATTGATGTATATTATAAATAACAATTCAAATAAAAGAGCTTGAGGAGGCTGAGGATTTTGTCAAATAAAAAAGTACTTGGATTTATAGGCACAGGAGTTATGGGTGCAAGTATGGTGGGACATCTTCTTGCCGCTGGCAATGAAGTCCATGTATATAATCGTACAAAAGCAAAAACAGACGATCTTGTTGCTAGTGGTGCAATTTGGGAAGACTCGCCTGGAGAACTCGCATCCAAATGTGACATTGTATTTTCAATAGTTGGTTTTCCAAAAGATGTTGAAAGTCTTTATCTCGACACCGACGGACTTGTAGCTAAGGCAAAAAACGGAGCTATTCTGATTGATATGACAACATCTAGCCCAAAACTTGCACGAAAAATATATGAAGCTGGTAAAAAGCGTGGGATTGGAATTCTTGATGCTCCTGTAACAGGTGGCGACAAGGGCGCTCGCGAAGCCACTCTAACTATTTTTGTTGGAGGAGATGAAAAAGATTTTAAGGCAGTGCTTCCATATTTTGAAACAATGGGACGTACTATTCGCAGAATGGGCAATGCTGGAGATGGACAAAACTCAAAACTTGCAAATCAAATCGTTATTGCCGGAACAATGACCGGAATGTGCGAGGCACTCACATTCGCTAAATCCTGCAATCTTGATTTGGAAACACTTATCGAGGCCGTCGGAGGTGGATCAGCGAGCACGTGGAGCCTTCTGAATTATGGACCACGTATTTTGAAGGGTGATTGCAAACCAGGATTTTTTATAAAACACTATATAAAGGATATGAAACTGGCTGAGGAGACAGCGAAAGAATTGAATCTCGACCTTCCTGCACTCACTCTAACTCGAGAACTTTACGACAAACTTGTATGTGCGGGCAAAGAGAACGAGGGAACGCAGGCCCTCTATCTTCTTTATGCAGATAAAAAGAAGTAATATGTTTCTTATACAACAAGAGCTTCCTTAAAAGGAAGCTCTTGTTGTATATTTTTTACTTAGAACTTACATATATAAACATTTTTATATAAATTACTCCGAAAATGACACGAATAACAGCTATAATATGCTCATTTAGTTGAAGTTCTATCATAAGTAGAGGAAGATAAAGCTTAATGAAAATTACGAATATATCCTTGCGAAGACCTGTCACAGTGTTAATTTGTACAATAGCTCTTATTGTGTTTGGAAGTTACTCATATATGCGCATGGGCGTAGAGCGTATGCCTAATGTTGAATTTCCTATAGTTGTAGTTAGAACAACTCTTGAGGGCGCAAGTCCGGCTATCATGGACAACGACGTTACTGATGTTCTTGAATCTCGCATAAACACAATTGAAGGAATTAAAAACATAAGTTCAAGCAGTTATGAGGGTCGCTCCGTAATAGTAGTCGAATTCGATCTCGACCGTAACATAGATAACGCAGCAGCAGACGTTCGCGGAAAAGTCAGCATAGCCACTAATCAACTTCCCGATGATTGCGAAGATCCCCGAGTCGATAAATATGACCCATCCGACCGCCCTATTATGAATATCGCCGTCAAAAACGACGGGCGTACAGATTCAAAAACCTTATCTCGTTTTGTAGATAAAATAGTTCAAGAACGTCTCCAAACAGTCAAGGGAGTTGGCAGTGTTCAGCTTGCCGGATTTAGAACAAGGCAGATAAGAGTCTGGATGAACACCGACAGTCTAGAATCCTATAATTTAACTGCAAAAGATGTCGGCTCCGCCATTTACAGCAAACACGTCGAACTGCCTGCTGGGCGTGTTGAAACAGGGACAAAAGAATACGGAATTAGATTACAGGGTGAATATCAATCTGTTGCCGAACTTGAATATCTTCCGATTGCTGTAAGAAACGGAGCCGTTATACGCCTTCGTGATATTGCAAGAGTAGATGATGATTTCGAGGATAATCGTAGTAATGCGCACTATGACGGGAACCCCTCAATTATAGTTCAAGTTAGAAAGCAAAAGGGTGCCAACGAGGTCCTGCTATCAAGACTTGTAAAAACCCGCATAGATGACCTGAATAAAATCGCTCCTACTGGCACAAGCCTGGTGGTTGCTCAGGATAACGCCACATTTATTTTGAGCTCCATGAAAGGCGTATTTTGGGACATTGTGCTTTCAATTCTGCTAACAGCAATTATAATGTTTATTTTTTTACGGACAATACGCGCAACAATTATTGCCGTCATTACAATCCCTGTCTGTCTTTTGGGTAGCTTGTCCGTACTTTACATGATGGGTATAACAATAAACAACATGTCTATGATGGGTCTGTCTCTCGCTGTCGGCATGGTTGTCGATGCAACTACCGTTGTTATGGAAAATATCACTAGACATCAAGATATGGACAAAACTGCTTTTCGTGCCTCTGAAGATGGGTCACAAGAAGTTGCGTTCTCTGTTATTGCAGGAGCAGCGACAACCCTTGCTGTATTTGTTCCTGTAGCTTTCATGGGCGGAATGACGGGTAGATTCTTTAACTCCTTTGGTGTTACAGTCGCAACAACAATAGCAATTTCTCTTCTTGTTTCTCTTACACTTACACCATTTCTTTGTTCGCGTTTACTTGGACGCCGAAAGGTGACCCCGCTCCAAATTAAAATGGAAAAACCCTTTTTATGGCTTGAGAGTGAGTATTCAAAAAGTCTCAATTTCGCCGTATCTCACAGAAAAACTATTCTTATATCCGCACTCCTATTATTTGTGCTTGGAATAGTTTTTGCGAACTCTTTGGGTACTGAATTTTTTCCTAGTGAAGACCAGGGTCGACTACGTGTTTCTGTAGAGCTTCCGGCAGAAACCTCTCTTGAGGTAACGACAACTGTTACTAAGGAAATGATTGATTTAATACAAAAAGATAAAAATGTACTTTACACATACGGAATCATTGGAAGTGGTGGCGGGCAAGAGATATATAAAGCCGCCATCAACATTCAGCTTATAAATAGATCACACCGCCCAAGAGCCAATATCATAATGAAACAACTTCGCGGTAAACTTGCAGTTTTTAAAGATGCCGACGTCAAAATGGGCTCATGGAGTGGGTCTGACATCACTCTTGTCATACAGGGACCAACAAGCGAAGCTCTTGCCGATTTAGGAAAGCTTATTAAAAACGATTTAGAAGGACAATCTCGTGGGCTTGTCGATATAACAACTGACCTTCAGATGAACAAACCGCGAGTCAACCTCAAACTTAATAGAGGCCTTGCAGATGATCTAAACATAAATGTTCGCGACCTATCAGATGAACTTTTGGCATGGTTTGGCGGAAAAACTTATGGCTCTTTTAGCGACGGAGGTTATCGCTATGATATCCGTATAAGAGCTGAAGAGAAACGTCGTGACGATCCGTCAAAAACTTTGAATACTCTTGTAACAACGAAAGATGGCAAAGTAATCCGAGCGGAAGGACTCTTTACTTCAACTATAGGAATGGCTCCAAACGTAATAAAAAGATATAACAGACAACGTTCTTTACAAATAGGAGCTAATGTGGAAAACATTTCACCCGGGGAAGGAATAGCGATTATAGAAGAGGTGTTTAACAAATATGCACCTCACGATGGAACATACAACATGACACCAGCTGGAGATTCTGAAAAAATGAAAGAGAGTTTCAGCGCCATGATGGTAGCGTTAATGTTCGCCATTTTACTAGTCTACATGGTAATGGCGATTCAGTTTGAATCATTTTTGCATCCTCTTACTGTCATGTTCTCTCTTCCGCTTATGACAGCAGGTTCTTTTGGACTTCTTGCACTTACTGGATTACGTTTGAGTGTTATGAGCTTTATGGGAATCATTCTGCTTGTCGGAGTTGTCGTCAATAACGCTATTTTGCTTGTTGACTTTATTAACCAACTCAGAGAAAAAGGCGAGAATAAAGTTCAGGCTGTATTAAAAGCAGGCCCTTTACGCTTGCGCGCTATTTTAATGACAACAACCTCCACAATGATAGGATCTCTGCCAGTTGCCCTTGCACTAAGTCCTGGAGGTGAAACACGGCAGCCTATGTCTGTTGCAGTTATAGGAGGTCTTTTCACCTCTACATTGCTAACACTTTTGGTAATTCCGGTTGTATATCTGATATTCGATGACATGTCAGACAAAGTAAAAGCACGTATAAACAAATACAGAGCATATATGAGACTCAGGGAACAACAGAAAGAAGTTTAATGAACACAAACTCAAATCTCCGGAGGAAATTTAAAACATGAAAATAAAAATGCAGCTCGCTCTAGCGTTTTTCTTTATATTAATAACACAAACGGCTTTCGCTACAACTAAGCCTATTGATATTCATGAAGCGATAGAGCTTACGCTAAAGAACAACACGATGTTGCGTTCCTTAAAACAGGAAATTACAAAAGCAAAAGCCTTTAAAGTTCAAGCCGATGGCACGCTTTTGCCTTCGCTAAACGCCTCTGCTCA
>JAAYFQ010000057.1 GCA_012728165.1 Synergistaceae bacterium
AGCAAAGAAAAGTAATTTGATTCTCCACTTACTTTAAAGATAACATTTTCTTTGCTTTCCGAAGCCTTTACGACTGATGCCTCTTCGAAACCGGACGTTGAAAGCACATTTATTAAAATAGAGTAGAATTTTGTTGGAGATTCTATTGCCTCAATCATAGCAACGTTATCAACATCGAAAGCTGCCTTGTATTTTGATACAGCATCTGTCTTTACGAGAAAGACTCTTTCCATCTGCCGATTCTCCTGCTCTGCAGATTTAATCTCTTCCTTTGCATTTTTAATGTGCCTGATGAACATAATCTGAGCAGACATAATAAGAACAACTGCCAATAAAGCAATCGCAAGCTGCTTCCTGTTAAGCTCAGCAAAGTCTACCCTAGTCATAACGCTATATCCTCTGAAACTGCATTTGTTTTTTTAATATCTGTGACATTGCTTCTTAATATTATCTGATCCAGAGGGAACAGAACACATTCAAGTTTAAAAGTCCTCAATTTTACTCCGTTTCTAGTGGCAGGGGCAATTACAGGAACACTAACGCTGTTTGCAAATGACGTTGTATTGAGATTATTAGTAAATTGGAGAATCTCTTCTTCATTTTTTCCAATCCCTACCATGCTAAGACTGTTTGTAGTAAGTGAAAGAGATTCAATTGTAATGCTTTCAGGCATAATAGCTGCCAACTCTGTCAATAGTTCTATGGAAGGTATATCTGATAGCAAATAATCAAGCTTTGATTCAAACTTTGACGTTTCTCCCGATATCCTTGTAAGCTCTTTGTCCATTACGGCAATTTTTCTTGTATTTGAAAGCGCAACCTCTTTCAAAACTGTGTTTTGATTTTTAAGGGAATATAACTGCCACCCGCCAACGACGAACACCAAAGTCGTCGCAGTTGCAAAAAGAAATACCATGGCAAAGAGCATCAAATGTTTATAACCTGATTCGCGCTCTTCCCTCGTATCTTTTCCATAAAGTCTAATATCTAGTTTAACTACCATGATTATTACCTTATAGCCAGGCCGATGGGGATATCCCACGAGCCTGCCGTGCTGTCAAAATCCAATCCATGCAGAGAAATAGGATCGGTAACCATCATTTCCGGTATAACCAATGATTCTTTTAGAAAATCACAGAGCTCCTGTGTAGCTCCCGGACCAAAGAGGAAAAACATTTCAGGTATGAAACCCCTTATCTGCGAAAGAGCAAACTGCAGTGAAGAATGTATCTCTTTTGCAAAAGCATTGTATTCGGCGCTCAGTTGTTCATTAAAAGATTCATCAACAAAAGATATTCCTGTAAAGCCGATAGACATAGTGCGATAAAAAATACCGCTTCCTTTCCAAGAAAAAATTAAGTTAGAACGTGTTTTTCCGGCATATATATAGACAGCGGCGTCTGTGACAGGCGTGAGCGGGGTAACGGCTCTTTCAACAGCTATCTGTGCCGGTTCAATTGCAGTAATTTCGATTCCATTAGCCTTAGTAGCTTTAGTGATATTTTCTATCAATGTTTTTCTTGCTGCGCCAACAATAAACCTCGATTCTTCTGTCCCATTTTGAAGAGGAAAAAGTATCTCACCCACATCGAAAATACCCTCTTCAACAGGGAAAGGAAAATAATTCTCAAATTCATACCTGAATGCCAACTTTGCCTCATGTAATGTCATTCCCGGGAAAGTGACGACTCTAAGTAAAGACTCGGACGTTGGAAGAGAGAGGCGCACAGGCACAACAACATCCCCGACTTGATGTATTACCTCGTTTAAAACTTGGTAAAGATACATGCCATTGTTTGTAAACGGGTCACCGCCCTGTGTGATCTCTTCTGATATCTCTCCGGCTATAGAATCAGACACATCAAAATCACCGGGCACACCAACAACAGAGAGATACCTAAAGAATCCCTTGTCAATGAAGAGCCCAGCTCGTTTTTTCTTTTGTTTTTTGAAACTAAAAAAAGCCATATGTTTCCCCTTTTCAATAAAAATAAATTAAATAAATAATAAAAGAAAGCAAAAGGGTATGAATTCCTCTGTCATTATAACCCAGAAGACCTGAATGCAACAGTGTTTTTTAAGCCTAACATGAAATATTTAGTCCTTTTAACTTTTTTAATCAAAGAAAAGAATTATGCATGGAGTTTTGTATTGAAAAAGGGAGCAATTACACCTGAGTTTCATGTGGGCTTTAAAATATAATACAAAAATGTCTTTATTTTATTTATTGGATAAGAACGGTTTAAAGAATAATTTATGATACAATAGTTAGAATAAACAAAGATTTTGCAACATTGCTTGAAAATGCTTACAGCACTGCCTCCAGCTTCCTTCAGATTCCACCTCTCGATGGACACCCTTGCTTTCAGCTAACAGTTCCCACCGCAAAGCCTGTAACGGACTTTCACCGTCTAGACTATGTACATGTCGGTCATGCCGAATGAATTGACTCCACACATAATGTGTGGAGTCAAAAGTATAACCTAAAGCTGTATCGTAGAAAATATTTCCTTAGCTTACTTTATTCTCATCTGATAAACTTTATCTGTGCTTGATACTAAAACATCACTAGATACCAATTTATTAAGTGCCTTTGAAATTTCTCCATCTGTTACAGTAGCTTGGATTGAAAGGTGTGGATCAGCTTCAACCAATGTATATGTAGCTTTACCGATTAACTGCGTGTCTGCACTTGTACTTGCTACCTTGCCGTCAAGATATGGACCAAGCTCCCCAATTTTCTTTGGCCATTCGCTACCATCAGCATAAACCATCACAGCCGCAGCTTTCATGTTGCGCATATCAGAAACAATTTTTGTTGCCTCTGCTTTTGCAGTCGCACCGCCTGTTGAAAGCATCATCATTCCGGCAAGGATACCGATGATGACTACTACGATCAGAAGTTCTACAAGTGTGAAACCCTTTGATTTCTTAAGCATTCTTTTCATATTTTTTCCCCTTTTCTCCATTGTCCTCGTTAAACACTACATAAACCACCCAGAAGC
>JAAYFQ010000058.1 GCA_012728165.1 Synergistaceae bacterium
CCAAGAAGGCAGTTTCTCATCTCGAAAGGGCTCTGCGTAAATTAGTTGGCTGCACGGCAACACAGAGACAAATAGCGAGGCTTCACTCATTTCTCCCAAATCATTGTCGTAGTATCCAATTTTAGTGCCAGCCCAATCCACTTCTATTGCCAAACCTGGTTTGTGTTCCAGTCTGATCGTAGCTTTGTGGACTTGAGCAAACTTATTGTAGTAGCGGCGGAACTGAGTTTCCATGTAGAACCTCTCGCCACTATCCTGACAGGTCTTAACGTATTCCTCCCAGAGAAGTTTTAAGGTGACATAGGGCTTCGCCATCTCTAAGTGCACATACTTGTAATCTGGCATCTTGAACGTAGAATCACGACTTGGAGTGTTGGAAAGACTTGGTAATTTTCTGATGAACATAGCTTCATCCAATTTCTTCAAATCCTCCAAAGTGTTCCAGCCTTGATCTCTTGCGTATCGTAGTAGCAAGGAAACCGTGTTTCTAGATACCTGATGAGTTGAAGCAACCTGACGCTGGCAGAGGCCGCTATAAACAGCCCTGACGATAGTGATGTTGTCGGTCATTTTGTTCCTCCTAAAAAATTAGATTAATGCTAGGGTAAGCATTAATCTAATTTTACAGAAGTTATTGTATAGTGGCTCCGAGAAAGCGCGGTGGGTGGCTCTTGAAAAGCGAGCCGATGGCTCTAAAATTGCGCGGCACTGGCTCTAAACCGCCGCGTTTTCCACGGTAGGCTAAAGACAGGAGATCTGTGCTGTAATCCTGCAAAAAAATAACAGGCTCTTAAATGCTTTACAATGTTTGATATGCTAGGATTTTCTTGAAACCACATAGGGGAGAAAAGCTTTTCACGCTTTTCTCCCCTATCTTGGTTTAATTAGTTTTTGTTATAAGAGATGCTTATGCAGCTGCGGTTTCCTTTTTCTTGCTCTGGACTGCATGGACGAGGAATGCTGTTGCCGTTCCGCAGAAAAAGCCCAAAAGAGTTGCAAGGAGCAGTATCTTAAGTCTGCCACGACTGGTTGGGTTAGTAGCAAGTACAGGTTTTTCAATGACTCTTACCGAATTATTTGCCGTTGCGTTTGCAACTTTTGAGACCTGATATTCATCAGCAAATAAAAGATAAGACTTTTTTAATGAGTTTCTTTCGGTAATCAATCTGCCTGTTTTACTGTATATTTCAGCTATTTTAGCCTCAGTTGCTTCGCACTCTTTTCTTATAGAGCCTATACGTTTTCTAGTTTCTGTAGTAGATGCTCTTAATGAGGATAGTTTAATTTCATCGTTATACAGTCTTGATTTAAGTACATTATTTTGATTGTTTAAAATTTCGTCGTCGATGTTCATATTTTTAAGCTGTTTTATCTCCTCCGGAGTTAGTTCCTTAGCAAGATGGTTCCATACTGCTTCAGTCGACATTCCCTTACTGAGCGATAATTTTTCCGGTTCTAATGATATAAATTTTTTAGTTGTTTTTATGCTTGATTCCAGAGGAGCTAAGAGTAGCATTTCGTTGTCATATTTTGACAGTAGATTCGCGTAAATAGTGTTCATGCTGTTTAGCTTTGATTCAAGCACTTTGACTGGGTTTTTCTTTTGATATAAGACAAGAGAATCTTCAGCTTTATCAAGATCATTCTTAATTGAAACCATTGAATCTTTTGTGTAGTTATAAGAAGCTCCGGTTCTGTCTGTAAACATATCAGAGTTTCTTTGAATGAACAGCTTTCCCCAGACATTTAACAATTCAACAGCTATTTCTGGCTCTGATGCCTTTATTCTTACTGTAAGTGTCAATTTTGTAGCTGAGTCAGCCTTTTCAGATGACTTATTCAACTCGACTTTCATATTTTCACGTAAATTTTCCGGAGTGGGGACTTGATATGTGCTAAGTGATTTTTCGTTGTAAACAGCTTTGATCGTATCGTGTAACAGGTCATCGGCTGTTGCGAGTGATAAATATACATCCGGTGGAAAGAGCGGGCTGGAATTCAACTGAGGCGAGTCTTTTCTCATTTCGGCACTCATCTCAGCAGGAACAGGCGGCATGAAGAGAAGGGTAGTCCTACTCTCGTAAGATGGTTTCATAAGTGTTGTGTATCCCAAAGCGACAAGCGCGAAGACAACAACAAAAGCGGCGATCAAAAATTTCTTTGACCAAAAAATCATAAGAATATCAACAATGTCTATCTCATTGTCGTCATACTCTCCATTGTAGTTCATATAAAGCCTTTTATCCTGATCCAGCGGGTAGTGATCTTTTTGATCGTTTTCCATGAGGTCCTCCAAAAGTAATGTAGTTTTAATGATTATCAAAATGTCCCAGCTTTTTAATTTGAACAACAAATCAGCATGATGATTATACACATGTAGGCATCAAATCAAAAGATATCAAAAAACGCTCAGATGGTCAAGGCTTGATAGCATATCTGCATATATTTTCGAGCATACTAATTGAAGAGGACAACTGTTTTGTATCTGATCGAGGTGAGATGGTGAACGAGGTTGCTGCCTATGAATCCAGCTCCGCCTGTAATAAGATAGGTTTGAGTTTTGTCGTATGTGGGCATTTTAATATCCCATCCAGCTGTAATTATAAAGCCATCTAAACAAAATATAAAGATGATGCAAGTGTAATCTCGAAATATAATTAACAATTGTGTCTTAAATATTTTTATGAAATAGTTTGTATGAACTATGGAATTCTTAAATCCAACATACGTCATTATAAGCTAGTTTTCGAAACTGGGCTATAGTTTAGATGGCGGCGGTGTTATGTATGGGTCTGAACAGATAGGGGTCAGACCTACACAATTGACAAAATGTGGATAATTAACAGAATGGTCAAGTCCTTGTTAGAGATAATTTGGAGTCAGACCGGCACGCGTCAAAGAGCAGTGATCAAGGAGAGTGCGGCAAGTGGCGTGCCGCGGGAAGTGACGGTGTAACCGTCGGGAAGTGGCAAGAAACTTGCCGAGAAGTAGCGACAAAAGCATGTCGCCGGGAAGTGCCCGAGTGAGGTCTCTGTTGAAAATATAAATTAGTGGACAGGCAAGGTTCGAAGCGGAGTCATACGAGTGGCTATTGTTTAAGTACTGAAAAGCCAGTTATAGACCAGGTTCAAAGCCGCTGGATCCCCGATAGGTACACTCGAGGAAG
>JAAYFQ010000059.1 GCA_012728165.1 Synergistaceae bacterium
CTGTGCCGGTGGTGAATGGTACAAACACATTGGTCCATACGGTTGGCGCAGAGATTTTCTTTTAAACTTCTCAAGTTGGGAACAAACACCTTTAGAAAAGATAGAAAGCCTTGAAATGTTGAGAGTCCTTGAAAAAGGATATTCAATTAAATGTGTCGTGACAGAAAATGACACTATTGAAATAGATACTCCGAAAGATCTAAAAAAAATCGAAAAATACTTCTCAACCCAAAATACGAATTAAAATATAAAAATACAGCTAACGTTAAAAGGAGCATGATTGCCATTATTAATGTACCGACAAACATTGAAGATTTTGTTAATCTGAAACCTTGGTGGAGAACGGAAGTTCCGACAGAAGTAATTTTATCAGCAAACGGCATTGAAGACCTTCTTATAAAACTGAAACATGAAAAAAAGAAACCCTTTTTTATTCTAGACTCGGAGCTGAAAGATCAGCAGGAGTTTGCAAAAATATTTGCCCAGAATTCTAAATTCATTTTTGACGCTTCAGCTTCTGAACCAAGAACAGACGACGTAGATAAACTTGTTGCATATATCAAAACATTAAAAGAAACTCCTACCGTCCTTGTCGGAATTGGTGGAGGTTCAACTATTGACCTCACGAAAGCCACTTCAATTTGTTATGCTAATCCGAAAAAAGCTCAAGAATATCAAGGATACGAAATGGAAATGGAAAAAGGGATAGACATTTGGGCATTACCCACGCTAAGCGGTACAGGAGCTGAGATAACACCGATAGCAGTACTGCGCGGCCCTGAGAAAAAGTTAGGCATTAACAATAAATATACCGCTGCAGACGTGGCGATCATTGATCCACAACTTTCTTCAGGCGCAACTACATTTAATCGTTTCTTCACAATGATGGACTGTTACTATCACCATTATGAAATAACAAAAAGCAAAACAAGCAACCCTGAAGCCATTCTTGACGCGAAAGACGGAGTCAGATTATCGAGAGAAATCCTCTCACGAGACGTCGAACCCTTCGAACTTGAATCTTCAATAAAAGCAGCCATGGCATCTATACTGGGAGGCAGCAGTACCATAGGTGGCCGAGTCGGTGCAGCACATGCTATATCATACGGCCTTAGCAATTCATCTCCCTGCCTTCCTCACAGCATTGCCGTTACAATCTCAATGCTCGCGCTGGAAACCCTCTATCCCGATGGATACAAAGATACTGTTGAATTTCTTAAAATTAATAATATAGCGCATCCTAAAGCAAGTGATTACGAAATTGGTGAAAAGGATATAGACAAAATGACAAATACAGCTATGGGAATGGGAAAACTTTGGGATAGCGCCTTTGGTGAACAAAAAGATAAATATGCTACAGAAGAGTTTATGAGAAATATATATATTAAGATAATTAATCAGTAATCAAATAATTGACAAACTAATATAAAAAACTGCAATGACTATTAGTGATTTTAAAACACAGATAATACATGCAACACAATTGTTAATACAATTTTTTAGGAGGTATAAACATGGCAGGCACAGAAATTTTTGACAATGAAGAAATAAAAGCAATAACCGACGTTATAGAAAGAAAAATGATACATCGGTATGGTTCACATAACAGCCGTAATGGACACTACCGTGTCGACGAATTTGAGAATAAAGCAAAAGCAATTACAGGCTCAAAGTTTGCACTTGGAGTATCAAACGGAACAGCTGCCCTTATTGTGGCACTGAAAGCAATGGGGGTTAAACCGGGCGACGAAATTATCACAACTCCCTTTACCTTCATAGCAACAATTGAAGCAATCGTCGAATGTAATGCTGTGCCAATTCTTGGAGAGATTGATGAAACACTATCTCTCGATCCTGAATCTATTGAAAAATTAATCACACATAAAACAAAGGCAATAATGCCTGTACACATGTTCGGAGTAGCGGCAGACCTTGATCCGATAATTTCTATTGCAAACAAACATAATATTCCGGTGATTGAAGACGCCTGTGAAGTTGTGGGAGGAACATACAAGGGAAAATATCTTGGCACATTAGGACTCTGCGGTACATGGAGCTTCGATCCTAACAAAACTCTCACAGTCGGTGAGGGTGGAATGGTTCTTACGAATGATGAAGATCTTTATAATAAAATGGATTACTATCACGACCACGGACATATACACAGCAAAGAAGTTGACCGAGGAGACGAAGGCAAGTCAGGATTCGGCGTCAACTATCGTCTCAGCGAAATACAGGGAGCTTTGGGAATAGTTGCTCTCGACAAGATGGAAATGGCAATTGGCAAATTGCGTGCAACTAAGAAAAAAATTCTTGATGCTGTTGCGGATACAGGAATAAAGCCACGTCCTATGAACGACAACGAAGGCGAAACAGCAAGTCACGTTATCTTCCTTATGCCGACAGCTGAAGATGCCAAAAAGTTCCAGACCGCTGCAAAAAACGCTGGATGTGGCTGTGGAATAATCGCAGACAATACCTGGCACTATGCTAAACATTGGGAAGCTCTAGATGCTATGAGCGAAAAAGACTTCTTCGGTACAAAGGCTCCCTCTTACGCACCGGAAACGATGGCAAACGCGGATGCAATCCTCAGTCGCGCTGTTATGTTCGGCCTTAACATCTGCATGGATGAAGAATCAATTAATAAAATAATCGATTCTATTCGCGCAGGAATGAAAGCTATAAAACAATAGCTAAAAATAGTGTTTGTGAAATTTTACCATTATGTCATTAGCCATACTCATTTAACCAATAAAGCATAAAAACAATAAGAGAGCCATCAGAGCGTGTTTACATGCTCTCGTGACTCTCTTAATTTATGTAGTGTTAATATGGTTTATATGATGTTCGTTGGTAATAATATTAGAAACAATTTTTGTGTTGCTGAAAGGTGCTGTCTAATTTGAAAAATCGTAATTCCCGTTTTATTAGACTTTTTCTTTTGTCCGCTTTAATTTTATTATTGAACCCTCTATTATGCCGTGCGTTATCTGGCCCGACAAAACCTTTTGATTTTTCTAGTGTTCCAGTTTCTCCTAATTATTCAAATATGTCTTCGTTGGCAAAGATACCTTCTGATCAAGGCAAGTACCCTGTAGACGTAATATATTTACACCCTACTACTTACTTTAGCGATAAAAATTGGAATCAGTCAATAAAGGAAGCAGAAAAAATACTGGGATATCCAACTGTATAAAAAGTCAGGCGAGTATTTTCAATGGTTGTGCTAATCTTTATGTCCCTCTTTTTCGTCAGGCAACAATCTTTATCCTTGAGGCTCGCAAAAATGACCACAATAACCGCGCAATAGACGTTGCATATACTGATGTCGAGCAAGCATTTGACTACTACATGATTAATTTCAACAAAGGAAAACCATTTACACTTGCCGGTCACAGCCAAGGTTCGGAACTTTTACTTACGCTTCCGAAAAATCGTTTTTCCGACAAATCTCTGCAAAAAAACTAATCGCAGCTTATGTTATTTGGTGGTCTGTTACAAAATAAGACATAGAACAACATCCTCATCTTCAAATGAGTACCTCAGCAGATCAGACAGGCTGCATAATAAGTTACAATACACAGGGATTTGACCCTTCTGTAAGTGTCGTCCGTCAAGGAGCTATAGGAGTAACCCCCTTAACAATGACCTTAACTTCGCATTTTGTTCCGGCAGAAAAAAATATGGGGGCGGTCTTTTTTTCAACGATACAATACAGTACATACCGCATTACACAGCAGCAAAAACAGTTAATGGTGGGCTATCAATACCTATACCCACAAATATAAAAACACTAAAATTAACCAAACCCGATTTCTACCATTCTTACGATTACCCATTTTTTTAATGCAACCTCGTGGAAAACGTAAGACTGAGAATAGATTCCTATTTGAATAAGTAGGCACTTTCAAAACAGACACATACAACAAACAGACACCCTTGTGGTGTCTGTTTGTTGTATGTGTCTGTGATTCTATTGTATCAATATTAAATCAATACGCTTTTAAACAGGAAACTTCTTATCTACTATTGCTAAGGCATCTTCAAATTCCAAAGGCTTACTATAGAAATAGCCTTGAATGGCATCACAGTCAAAGGCGGCAAGGTATTCCACTTGAGCTTCTTCTTCCACTCCCTCAGCTATGAC
>JAAYFQ010000060.1 GCA_012728165.1 Synergistaceae bacterium
GTGGTACAGCGCGCGGAACTGTAGAGTTAAATAATGACTTTAGAGTAACTGCTGGTTACACAAAAACTAAAGAAACTGCTGATGTAAAGCTCAGAAGAAGATATGCAACGAACCTTCCTGCTCTTTACGATTATGGCAAGCATTATGACGGCAACGATTTTACATTTCGAGTTGACAAGGATTTCTGGTCACTAATTGGAGATTGGGGTAATTTTGACTCGGAATGGGAGTACAATGCTGTCCCTCAGTTTCAGAAAAATGACTATGCAAGAATGTCGCTGAACTATAACGATGGAACGAATGTTGCTAGGGCTTACTACCATACCAATAATAAACATTTTAGAAATATAAACGGCATGTATAGTGAAAATAATAAATATACAAACTCAACTGTTGGAGCAACTTTCAATAGAAAACAAGAGCTTTTTGGCGTTCCTGTTGTCTACGGAATCGATTGGCGCCAAGAAAAAATAAAAGTCGAAGACTTCGTTGGAGCGCCTAAGGTAGATTATGATAAAACAAGAAATGGCTTTGCTCCTTATCTTGAAGCTTCAGTCCCTGTCGGGCAAGCTAATTTGGATCTAGGTCTTCGTTATGAAAATTGGAGCGTCGATGACGCAGAGAATGTCAGCGAGCTTATTCCGCGTCTTTCTTTAAACTGGGAGTCTCCTTCTGGTAAGCTTTGGTATGTTACAGCGGGAAGATACTTTATGATGCCAAGCTTTTCTCAGATGTTCTACGAGGCTATCGGCTCGTACCCTGCAGCGATTAGCCCCAATCTTAAACCGGAAAAAGGCTGGACTTATGATATTGGAGTAAAAGACGAATCAGCGAAGCATCCATGGAAATTAGGTGTTTTCTACATGGATATGGAAGACAAAATAGCATATAACTTTGCCACAAGTGCGGTAGACCCTGCATATATCAATGTCTCTGAATACAGAGCATGGGGATTTGAAGGACAGTATAAATTCAACATTAATGATAACTGGAGTTTGATGCCAGGCTTCTCATACACACATGCGGAAGAAAAGGCTTCTAAAAGTGCAGAGTGGCTTCGTTCTATGGATCCTAGATGGGATATATCGGCATTTCTCAACTACAAAAAGGATGCTTGGGCCGCCGAATTATCAGCTCACTACTACGGAGACAGAATTTTACAGAAAACTGGCAAGGGCGCATTTGCAAATGACAATGAAGATATTTTTATTGTAAATGCATCTGTTTCATGGGAACTATTTGATAATCAGAAAGTCCGTCTGACTTGCGCAAACCTCTTTGATAAAGAGTTTGTCCTAGGCAGTAGCGGTTATATTAACCCAGAAAGAAAAATTATCGTTTCCTGGGAGTGTACATTCTAAACTAACAAATCATGTTAATACCTCTCTTTCCTCTCAATAAAGACAGGACCTCGGCTTGCAGCGCCGAGGTCCTTGTCATATTCAGTTATGTTATTTGATTTAAATTTTGATAATGTTTTTCAGCACATAGTCGATGTCAATATTTTCTTTGACTTTTGTAGCAAGGGCATCATAATTCTTTTCTTTTGACGCACGCATATCTATAGTTTCGAGTTCTGGAAGTTCTTTTGATCGGCGTATTATATTAAGCCAAAAGTTTCTGAATTTATCATTTTTAAAAATATCATGAATACTTGTTGCAGCAATCTTTATGCTCTGATTGGCAAACCCATCAGGCGTTCCGTCAAATTCAAATAGAGGCTCAAAGTCCTTTTCTTTTTGATAAAGCTCCGTCTTATCGAAATATAATTTATTTCCGATTATTGGAATTTTATTTTTTATTTGTGAATGGACAGATTGTCCAAAGACTTTTCCGCTGTCTTTTTCACCGTCGCAGACAGTCCTAACAGGGATGATTCCAAGCCCGTCTGTCTCTGTTTTTTTGTCGTTAATTGCAAACCCTCTGTAGTCAAGAGTTTCTCCCATTATTTGATAGCCGCCGCCTATGCCAAATATGATTCCACCATTTTTACTAAAATCAATAATCTTTCGCGCTATTTCAGATTCTTTTAGATAAGTCATATCCGAAACAGGGTTTTCAGTGCTCGGAATTATAATTGCATTCAATAAATCAAAAGAACTGTTTTTATCGATTTCGACAAGCTGTACGTCTGGTTCAAAATCAAAATCATCTAAATCAGTTAGGTTTGTTGCAAATGGAAGTTGTACAACACCAATAGTTAGTTTGGCGTTTTTGTTTATCCTGGTCTTCCAATTAACACTGAGAGAATCTTCGCTATCTATCATGATATCGTTAAGCCATGGCATTACACCAAGGACCTTTATTCCTGTTTTTTTCTCGATCCATGTTACAGCGTTCTGAAATAGTGCAACATCACCTTGGAATTTATTAAAAATCAAACCCTTTACTCGTTTTCTGTCTTCGCCCAAAAGTTCTAGTGTTCCAACAATTGAAGCCAATGCGCCGCCACGATTAACATCTGCTACAAGTATTACAGGTACATCTGCCTCTCTTGCCACTCTCATATTTACA
>JAAYFQ010000061.1 GCA_012728165.1 Synergistaceae bacterium
TCGACTGCCATTCATCAAGAGTTAAAGAGGTGAGTGGTTTTTTGTTTTCTAAGCAGTAACGAACGATATGCCCTACTTTTTCATGTGCATTTCTGAAAGGAACACCCTGAAGAACGAGATACTCGGCGACATCTGTTGCAAGGATTAATCCGTCTTCGAACCCTCGGGCTGCTGCTTCTTGATCAACTTCAACTTCTTTTATAAGATCGGGTAGAACGGAAAAGATGCCTTTCAGACAGTCTATTGTGCTGAATAGTGAACGTTTATCGTCTTGTAAGTCTCGGTTGTATGTAAGAGGCATGCCCTTCATCATTGTTAGCAGATCAACAAGAGCGCCATTTAGCTGTCCGGATTTGCCGCGCAGTATTTCAAGTACATCTGGATTTTTTTTCTGAGGCATTATACTTGATCCAGTGCAAAAAGCATCAGGGAGCTTGATCCAATTAAATTCAGTAGTGAAATAAATTATTAAGTCTTCTGACAAGCGACTTACGTGACTGCCAAAAACTGCTGCAAAATAGAGTACGTCCATAAAATGGTCACGATGTGCAACGGTGTCCATGCTGTTTGCCGTCATTTTTGCAAAGCCTAGATCATCACAGGTGAATTCTCTGTCTATGGGCAAGGTTGAGCCGGCGAGTGCTCCGCAACCCAACGGACATTCATCAACATTTTCATAGGCATCCAGAAGACGTTTCGTATCACGAAGGAAAGCTTGAGTGTGTGCCATCCAAAAATGTCCCATTGAAACAGGCTGTGCTTGTTGAAGATGTGTGTAGCCCGGTACTACGATGTCTACGTGTTCTTCCGCTTTTGTAAGCAGAACAGAAATTAGCTCATGCAGACCATTCCAAACATCTATTAATTCTTTGCGGAGATATAACCGTACAGTTGTATTTACCTGATCATTGCGACTTCGTCCCATGTGTAGCTTTGCTCCGGTTGCGCCGCATTTCTCGATAAGGCGGAATTCGATATTCATGTGCACATCTTCAAGTGATACTTTTGGAACAAATTCACCATTCTTAATTTCCTCTGCTATTTCAAGAAGATTATCTTCTATAGTTTTAGCTTCTTTCTCAGTGAGAAGGTTTTGATGTCCTAACATACGAACATGTGCAATGCTTCCGCGTATGTCTGCTAAAGCCATTCGCCAATCTAAATCTAAAGACTGAGTAAAATTAACGACTGATTCGTTTGTGTCTTGGGAAAAACGGCCTTTCCACATAGTAATTACCTACCTTTAGTTTATATAAATTTTCACGATAACAATAGCACAAGGAATGTAAAACAAAAAGTGATTTTTTAATTTGAGTTTACAAGTTTGCTTATGTATTTTTCACACTCAAATATGGTTTTTTAAATCGTTATATCTTTGATTATAGTTTAATGTTTTCGCACGATGATTCCAAGTGCTTTTGTTCGAGTTAGGCTTCTTCTTTAACTATGTCGATAACTGCGATTTCTGGAGGAGCCATAAAGCGGAAGGGAGGTCCTACAAAGCCCGCACCGTTGTTTACATAAAGAAGACCGCCGCATTTTAATTTTTTGCAGCCTCTGTTGCATCCGACTATTATATGTCTTGATGAAAATAGTGGAAAAAGCTGTCCTCCGTGTGTGTGTCCTGATAACTGAAGATCAAAATGTCCTTCTGTACCAAGTTCAATGATGGGTCTATGCCGCAGCAGAAGAAGAAATTTCTCTTTTTGCACACGTTCAAGAGAAAGTATTAATGATTCTGATCGACTTAAACCCCATTTAGATTTTAGTAGATGGTCTATGTCATTGACCCCAGCTATGATTATTCCGCCGACTTCAATGGATTCTGTTTTCAGGACTTTCATACCGGCAGACTCCATAAAGGCGATGGCAGAATCAATGCTGTCGTAGTAATCATGATTGCCTGTGACAGCAAATATGCCAAGGGGAGCTTTCATTTTTCTTAATATTTCTAGTTCGTCTTCGCGGTTGTCTAATGAGCCGTCTGTTAGGTCACCGGTCACGACTATTATGTCTGGTTCAGCTTTGTTTATTTTGTCAACTATTTGTTCAAGTAGAAGAGTCCCAACCCAAGGTCCCAAATGCAGATCTGTAAGCTGTACAACACGCAGATTAGTAGATTCTACAGGGAGTTTTTGAGTGGGAACTTTCAAAAAGGTTGTCTGGATTGTGTTCGCTTGTTTAATACCAAAAACTATGAAGATTAGAGCTAGGGCCAAAGAAAATAAGAAAATTTCTCCAGACGATAAGTTTATAGGTATAAAAAGGTCGATGAAGTCAAGGAATAATAGTATTACAGAGACAATGAAGATATAGAGCGTATAGACGCTGCCGACACGATCAGACCATTTAAGCTGTTTTTTGGATTTTATTCTTTTTGTCTTTCGTGTAATTAAAGGAAGAGCAGAGAAAAAAGCTCCCCAGAACATCCAAAGTGATGTGATGATAGCTTCACCGAAAATAGCTCTTATTTTGAAGTAAAGAAAAATATGAAGAGAAAAAACAAAAAACACACCTACTATCCAAAAAGCGTTACGTTCAGAGAATCGTTTTTCAAAAGTTTTATTTTGCATAATCTATCTCATTTCTGATATTTATTTTATATTTGAGCAGAGTATAGCTTTCCGAATGATTCAAAAACTTTCTGCCACAAAGGGCGTTTGGTCCATTCATTTAGGTCGAGCTGGTGGGAATCATCAAAATCTTTTTCGAACTGTTCTGCAAGCTGTTCTGTAGTTTCTTCGTTATATATGAAGAGTTGGTTTTCAAAATTTATTTCAAGACTGCGAACATCCATGTTACAGGTTCCAACAGAACAAACGTTATTATCCATAACAAGTGACTTTGCATGCACAAAACCTTTTTCGTACAGAAATATTTTTACTCCTGCACGAAGTAGATATGCGTAGTTATTCCTGCTTGCCCAGAAAACTAGAAAATGATCTTTGGTAGAAGGGACAATAATCCGTACATCTACGCCGGCAAGTGCTGCGTTTGCTATTGCTGTCATGAGGCTTGGTCCCGGGACTAGGTACGGAGTGGTAATCCAAATACGACTTTTGGCTTTCGTAATCATCGAGAAATAGCCTTGTGATATTGTATGCCATGCGTCACTTGCGTCGCTTTCTACGACCTGAAGCGGAACAATAGGTAACGAAGAATGATCAATTTCGAAATCATTTTCATTGTTAGCACAGGAAAGATTTTTATCTATTTTGTCGGGGTTCTCGCCTGTTCTAAAGCACCAGTCATCCAGGAAGATTTTATGTAGTTCAGCAACACACTCTCCCTCGAGTTCAACATGCGTATCACGCCAGTGCCCGAGAGGTCCTTTGCCAAGATATTCGTCTCCTATGTTGAGTCCACCTGTAAATGCTATTTTGCTATCGATAACAATAATTTTTCTATGATTGCGAAAATTCATTTTTCTACGGAATCGTGCAAAAGATACAGGGGTAAAAGAATGACATTCTATTCCTGCATCTATTAGAGTATCCACATACTTTTTTGTGAGGCTCCAGCTTCCTATTGCGTCATATAAAACTCGGATTTTGACGCCACGTTTTGCAACTTCTAGCAAGACATCACGAATTTCTCTTCCAATCTCGTCATCTTTTATAATAAAAAATTCCATATGAATATAGTGTTCGGCTTTCTGAAGGGCGTCTATTATTGCGGAGAAAGTTTCGTCTCCATTAATAAGAATCTTAACTCTGTTGTGTATCAAAAGATCAGCTCCACTACATGAGTGCAAGAGTTTCCCTATTGCGTAGCGCCTGTCTGAAGTAAAAGGGGTGTTGTCAACAGTGGGCTTGGCAAGCCGAAAGGATTTCCGTTTGGTATAATTTTCAGGATCCGGACCTATTATGAAATAGATGATAAGTCCAAGCACAGGAACAAAAACTAGAACAAACATCCAAAGAATAGTTCGATCAGGATTTTGTCCTTCCATGAAGATCATAAATGCTACAATGAGTGCGTAAACAAACATTATATGCCATGCATAATGCTTCAATATATAGACAAAAGAGTTGATTACAGCAACAATGTGAGGGTGTAGAGATAATTTTCCGGCTGAATAAATCAAGGCATCGCTTAAGAATCTAATTATTGTAGGTGAAAACCCTATAATAAAGGCAACGAACATAAGAATCATAATTAGTTTTGTTTTTCTCCACATATTTTTTCCCTTTCATGTAACACGAAGTATTTTTTAGCATATATGTACACAATATATTAATCGTAAGGTATTCTGCTATAATCATTGATTATACGTGTCTATTTCGTTAGATTTGTTTCAAGATGTAAAAATGAACTTTTTAAAACCACTAGAACATTTTAACATCCCCATAGAGTAAATGTAACAAATCCTTTTATTGAGGTTATTCTTAGACTATTTAAACAATGTATTGTTTAAATAAGAAACCTAAATATAATTAAAATATAATTTCTGCTTTAATCCTCATACTTTGTAAGTAGTACTGGAGTGGGTCTAATGAGTAATTGTTTTAAACGCATAGTATATATGATTTTCTGTATAATTTTGTTTGTCTCTCCGGCATTCGCCGCAGGGGTTTCTTCTGGTGCATCTATTGTTAATATTACTCCTAGGTCACACTCAATAGCTTCTTCCGATACCGTAATTGTTCCTTCAATCGGCGTAATAGAAAAAGATTCGACAGTAGCTTCCGAAGATAAAGCAAGTATATTGTCTCATAACAGGCAATGGGGCTTCAGACATAAAGAAGGAATCGTTCTGGTCCTCTCTGGCGGAGGAACCAAAGGGCTTGCTCATGTGGGAGTTTTCGAGGTTTTGGAAAAAGCAAATATTCCAATCGCCGCTATTGTAGGAACAAGCATGGGAGGAATAATGGGAGGCCTTTATGCCTCTGGCTACACTTCAGAAGAAATGAAGGCAATATTAAATAAAACTAATCTTGTTGAAATAATATCTGACAGAAGCATTGCAGGAGCTGAAGATGTTGGATACAACATGGCTCCTTCAAACAAGAATTTTCTGCCATTATTACAAAAAAATGACAAAAAGAGCAAAGCTTGCTCAGCAAAGCGTGGAGCCCTCAAAGCAAAGAATCTCTATACATTCTTAAGCGATTTGACCTCTCGTGTTTCTGTTACAAATTTTGATGATTTGCCAATTCCATTTGCAGCGATTGCTACAAATCTGCAAAACGGAGAAACAGTTCTTCTACGCGATGGGAACCTCGCTTCATCATTGCGAGCGACCATGTCTATTCCGGGTGTTTTTGAACCTTGGGAAATGGACGGTTTGTTGCTTGTAGATGGCGGCATGAAAGCCAACCTTCCTGTAATCGAAGCAAAGAAAATGTTTCCCGGACATCCCATTGTAGCTATAAATCTTTCTCCTGAAGATATAACGTGTTCTTTAAAAAGCACTAGGAGTGTTCTTGGTATTCTTGCCCAATCTCTTGAAATACTTATGGTAGGGCAGGTACGTGAAAATGCTGCTGAAGCCGATTTAGTCATCGCTCCAAAAGTCGACGATTTTGGTGTACTTGATTCTGGTGGTTACGCCGAAATTATAGAGCGTGGCGTGAAAGCTGCAACACCGTATGTGGAAGATATCAGAAAACTGGTCGAAGAGAATAACAAATTATATGATGCGGAAGTACACGCTGCTCGTACTAAAAAAGAAATTCTTACTGTAATGGAAGTTCGTTTTGAAGGTATTCCTAAGAATATTTCAGAAAGTCTTCATTCTAAGTACCAGTCTTGGATTGGACAGCCTCTTGATATGAAAAAAATGGCTGACGCAATAAAGGAACTTTCCTCGAGAGAAGATTTCAGATTAGTCGAAGGTCGCACTAAGAGAATTGGTAGGAACACAGTCGAGGTTGTTATTTCTATGGAACGGCCTCCGAAGTATGAACTAGGTCTAAACGGATATGTGGGAAATATTAACCGCGACAGTTGGCTTGCGATTGCAGGTCAGATTCGCGATATTCTAATGGATGGCGACGTAGGCTCTTTAGAATACCGTATAGGTAATAGATGGGGACTTCTCGGAAGATACTTTACTACACCGACATTTACTGACTCGCAGTTTGGACTTGTTGTTTCAGCAAGACAAGAGGGCGTTGAGTTGCGCAATGGCGACAAACATGACTTTGAAAGGTATTCAGCCAGACTTGCATGGTATAAGAGTTTTGGTCAGAAGGCACGTCTAGGTATTGGCTATGCAGTTTCAAAAGTTACTGAAGGAGACACTCTTACAGGCCCTTATTTAACCTTGAATATTAATACTCTTGATGATCCTATCTTGCCTTCGAAGGGCTGGTCTATCACATCTGATGTATGGGCGCCACTTGATGAAGTTGTTCTTACTCATAACGTTTTCCAGTACCATCTTCCTACATTTGGAAAATGGAAGCTTGTTTTATCTGGCGGACTAAAAACAGGCGATGAGGATAATATCGCTTACGCTGCGATTTTGGGTAATAGAGAAGAGTTATACAGCTTGTCCAAATATCCTCTTGTCGGCGATCAAGCTTACTGGCTACATCTCGGAGCGGCCAGAACAATGATAAGATCTTGGTGGGGCGGAGTAAACATCGAGCTTTTTGGCAGATATGGTCAAGTTATGAAAGAATGGAAAAACAGCGACAGTTGGTGGGAGACAGGGCTTGCTTTCACAGTACCGACAAATAATTTTGCGGGCAAATTAGTTGTCGTTTATGACCAGGGTGGAGAATTTACATTCGGTTATTCTTTCGGAATTCCGCGTTGGTGGAACGGGCCATTGCCATAAAGGTCGACTTTTAATATTTTAAAAGCTTGCGCACAACGGCATCACGTTGTGCGTTTTTATTTACGTTTATTTAGAATAGAATGATATATTAAAAGGAGTGTCAGAATGCAGAGTATAAGGGTAATAATTGCCGAAGCGGACGCTCTGCTTCAAAAATTATATACAGATCTTATTAGTAAAGAAAAAGGGTTTGTTGTGCTTAGCTGTGTCTCTAACAAAAAGCAACTTTCTGAAAAGCTATCAACTGAAACTCCAGACTTAGTTCTTCTGAATTTTTATCTAGACAATTTTGACTCTCTAAAAACATTTGATATTCTTCGCAAAACTTCCTCGACTACAGAATATATTATTATTTTTGATCGTGAAGACGCAGAACTTGAGCGTGAAGCTCTTAAACATGCTGTTTTTAAATATTTTATAAGCCCCTTCTCTTTCGAATCCTTACGGCAAACATTAAATGATTACCGTATATACCATGCTGGTGTTGTGGACAATTTATCGTTTGAGCATCAGGAAAGAATAGGGACAGAAAAAGAACATTACAGATATTGGGCTAATAATAAGTCACTGGCTTTGCCGGGTCTAAGCGCTGAACGCTTAGATGATATAGAAGGATTCCTAAAAGAAAATCCCGACACATATTCTGCGCGGGAGGTAGCTACAAGCTTGAATTTTTCGTTGGCTACAGCTAGGCGTCATCTTGAATTCCTTGTTACTGTGGGGAGAATCGAAGTTAAGTTTGCTTATAAACGAACAGGACGTCCTGAAAAACGTTACAGCACTATGCTTATCTGATTTCTAAAATGTTTAAATGTGAGAAACTATAAAGGCGGTAAATATTGCTCCGGTAAGCACAAGCAAAGGACCACGACCGAACCAGGCCAAAAGAAAAGCCATTGCTGCCCCTGCAATTGAGCTATAGATGTTTCCTGTAGAATTTAGGATGTCAGGAAATATTAGTGATCCCAAAATTGTGAATGGCACGTAATATAAAAACGATTCGACAAAGGGAGGGAGTTTTCTTCCAGTTAGAAAAAAAGCAGGAAGAATTCTAGACGGAGCAGTAACAAGCATCATTAATACAGATAAAATAATGATTTTCGTCATAATGGTTTTTGTTCCCCCTCCTCTTTTCTAGGAAAAACAATCGCCCCAAATAGCGCTGCTGCACCCGCAGTAATCATTATTGATACACCTTTGTTTATTGTTGCGTCAAGGAATGGCGTCCATTTGATATATGCGCTCATAGCCATGGCAATTGCAGTAACTATAAGACCTGCACGGTTTTTACGTACTGACGGAATCAGCAAACCCATAAAGATTGCGAAAATTGCAATTCCCATGCTTTCTTGCACACTGTCCGGCAATATTGAGGTGCCAATCCAGCCTAAATAAGTTGCTGTTGTCCATGTGAAATGCAAGGGCAAATTTAACCCCATTACAAATTCTGAAGAAAGATAATCTTCCTTTTGCATAGCAGCAAGGCTAAAAGTTTCGTCTGTCATTTCGAAGCCCATCCAGAATTTTTGTAAAAAAGTGGTGTTTGGAAGATATTTTTTAGCTAGAGAGGAAGACATCATCATATGGCGCATGTTTAATACGCCTACTGCAATAAGTATTTCTGGTATCGCGGCGCCTAGAGTGAAAAGATTGACCGCCACAAACTGACTTGCACCGGCAAAAACAATAAAAGACATAAAGACACTTTCCCATGCGGTAAGTGATGCTGTTTTGGCAAGAATACCAAAAGCAATTGCACCAGGTATACAGCAGAGAGCAATAGGAGTTCCTTTTTTGAACCCATTTATAAACCCTGTCGCTATCGTAGAATTGGAATTTGTTTTGCTTTTCATTCAATAAATTCTCCATTAGCAAGATAATCAATAAGTACTATTTATTAGCTCTATGAAACATAAACCATTTATACAAAGCACGTAAAAAGCCATGTAAATATAATTTTATATTGTACAAGAAGGGAGACTATTATGAAAGTTTTAAAGTTGAGAGTATTAGGAGTGTTTTTGAAGTGCCCACGGCACGGTTCAGCGGTTTAAAACTTATTTCTGTTGACAAACCTTTCTGAACCAGTGCTTGCATATAACGACCAATTATGGTGAAAATGTGAAAATTAAATTTCCGTGGTGCTCATTCTAATTTTTGTCTTAAGACAAATTATTTAGAATTAGTGTGATACACGATATGCTCTACCGGCATGCCATTTTTCATTTCGGCAGCCATGAAGCTTCCCTCTGGAGTCATCCAAAAAGGAGTCCCAGAAATATATACTAGCCTATTGCTCATTAAATCACCTCCATTAACAAATTTCAGAGAAAAATTTTCTCTGTCAACTTTAACATTCTACTAGAAATTTCGACAATGTCAAGTGCTAAGCACGCTTAAGGCCTCGATATAAGTACGTCTAAGGCTGTGACAGTTTGATTTTTTGTGTAATATTATATAAACGGATCTTTAGTTAAAAGTAATGGTTTGTATTAAATATGCAAGGTGAGGCAGCAGTATATACAATATTGTATTTTGGAAATCAACAGTGGATTATAAGTTGTTAAAATAGTCTGATTTTTTGCATATCTATTTATTAATTCAAGAAGCCTCATATCTAAAAATGTACATTTCGAGACATGTTTCTTTATTTTTTCAGCTAGTATCTAATCTTCTACTGAGCTTTCTTTGTTTTCTTTAACTTTAGTTACGAACTCCTCGTGGAAGCCTTTAAGAAGTTCATCTATCTTTCGCTTATTTGAGTTATTCTCTTTTGGAAGCTCTGTAAACTTGATGAGGAGTCTTGAGCCTTCTGATGTGCCTACAGGCAGAAGATGCAAGGGCATATCAACAGGGGTTGATTGCACTCCTATAAGAAGACGGCATACTCCATTGTTTATTGAATCTACAAATGCCTCTAAGCCTTTTTCTCTCACTGTCTCCTTGCCACCTTTCAACTAGAATATATAATTTATATAACTCTATATAGTTATTTATTATTTTTCAGTAAAGAGCCAAGAACACTCCTGAAAAGCTTATTTCCAACCTGGCGCCCGACCGTTCCTATCGCGTTATCAGCAAAGCGTTCAATTGGAGTTTTAGTTTTGCTTGTCGTGGTGGTACCGTAGAAGGTTTTACGTATGGATTTCTCTAGTCTTATCCGTTCTTTCTCCTTTATGTCAGCCTCTTTTTGTAGTCGCTTACGCTCTTCTTCTTCCGTTTTTTGACGTTGTATTTGCATCTCACTATGAGATTTCTCTGCTGCTTCACGATCGTATTTCAACTGAAGAAGTTCGTAAGCAGATTCACGGTCAATCATCTCGTCGTACTTACTGTATATCTCGCTTGATGCTATAACTTGTCGACGTATAGCATCATCAATTCCGCCCATTAGACTCTGAGGCGGTAGCATGAATGCTTTTTCGACAACACTTGGGCTTCCATCCTCTTGAATAAGTGAAACGAGTGCTTCTCCTGTGGTAAGTTGCAGTATTGCCTCAGCTGTGTTAAATGAGGGGTTGGTGCGGAACGAATCTGCTGCTGCACGTACAACTTTTTGTTCTGCTGGTGAATATGCTCGTAATGCATGTTGGACACGATTGCCAAGTTGAGCGGCAATATTATCAGGAATGTCTTTAGGATTTTGAGTAATAAAATAGACCCCTACACCTTTTGAGCGTATAAGTCTTACAACTTGTTCTATCTTATTGAGCAATACTTTTGGTATCTCATCAAATAACAAATGAGCTTCATCGAAAAAGAAGACCATTCTTGGTTTTTCTGGATCACCTATTTCTGGCAATGTTTCATAAAGATCTGAAAGCATCCATAACATAAATGTTGAATAGAGTGCAGGGGATTGAAAAAGTTTGACACAATCTAAAATGTTGATGTATCCATGTCCGTTGTTGTCTGTTCTCATCCAGTCTTTTATATCGAGCGCTGGTTCACCGAAGAATTTGTCCCCGCCCTGATCCTCTATTGCCAGTAGTGCTCTTTGAATGGCACCAACGCTCTGCGGAGCTATGTTCCCATAATCCAACATAAAGCTTTTGGCATTATTCGCAACATAACCAAGCATGGCACGTAAATCTTTCAAATCAAGAAGAAGCATCCCTCTGTCGTCTGCAACTCTGAAAACTATATTTAGCACTCCACCTTGAGTGTCATTTAACCCGAGAAGACGAGACAGCAGAAGAGGTCCCATGTCTGATATCGTTGTACGGACAGGATGTCCCTTTTCTCCGAAAATATCCCAAAACCTAGTAGGAAAGCTTTTGTATGTCCAGCCTTTTCCAGCAAGACCAAATTTTGCAATGCGCTTTTGCATTCCTTCGTTATCGAGTCCGGGTTGGCACATTCCAGCGAGGTCACCCTTAACATCCGAGAGAAAAACAGGGACACCAAGATCACTGAAAGATTCAGCTAGAATTTTAAGAGTAATAGTCTTCCCCGTTCCTGTAGCACCCGAGATTATTCCATGGCGGTTTGCCATTTTTGGAAGAATATAAATTGGTTTGTCAGATTTAGCTATCAAAAGTTTTCCGTCAACATACATTTAGTAACACCCGCTTTCAATATTATGCCGAAAATAGCTCTTTTATATAACATGTATTTAATCACAAGTTTAGTAACATTATAACGTTAAAAAATCATTTATCGTAATTAACAGAGTTTCTTGATATTTTCATTTCTGAGCCATCAGTTTCTATTTTAAATGTGCCATCTGCTGTGTCATAGCGAGGGATACCCTCTTTTTTTATGATCTTTATTACGCTTTTATGAGGATACCCATAAGAATTGTTTTTTCCATAACTTAATATGATGATGGAAGGTTGCACTTCTCGAAGAACTCGAGTATCTGTTCCGTTGTAGCTGCCATGATGAGACGCTTTAAGTATCGTGGCGTGTGGCAGAGGCTGTACAGTTGCTCTCTCCTCTCGCTCCATATCTGCTGTCATAAGAAAGCTTATTTCTCCATACGTAATCTTTAGGACTAAACAGTTGTTGTTTGCATCACTTCTTGTGTTTCGTAATAAAATCGTAGGTGCTATGACTTCAACATTCACATCACCGAATTGCTCAGCATAGCCACGTTTAGGTCTCCCAAAAGGGATGTCTTTTTTCTTTATAATTTTATAGAGGTCTCTTTGTATTCGAGACCCATGGTTGAATCCAGAGTCCCAGACTTTTCCTATTTCAAAATTGCGAAGCACTTTGTGCATTCCACCAATGTGATCAGAATGTCCATGTGTCGCAACAAGCAGATCTATCTTCTTAACTCCTCGATCTTTAAGAAACGATACAACTTTTTTGCCTGCATCTTCAGGGCCAGCATCAATTAGAATAGTTTTGCCGTCAGGTAAAAAGAAGGCAAAAGAATCGCCTTGTCCGACATCTATTGCATAAAAAGATAATGTTTTGTTGTCTGTCCCTTGACTTGCTTTTGGAGACCAAAAGTTAACAGCGAAATAAGTTGTTCCGGTGAAGAGTATAAATAACGCTATCAATAATATTTTAGAGTTCGTACCAAAATGTTTTTTAAAATTCAAAAATATCTTCTCCTGTTAAAGCATAATGAAATAATAGAATAACAATTAATGACCTTTAAATGAAGTGCCGAAATTAGACATGTGTCTTGTTTTTAGTAATTGTCTTTATGTTAATAATTATAACCGGGAATCTCAGTCGTAAAAAGATTATTATAATTCGATAGATTTAAGGAGTTTGTTTTACGAGCGAGGCAGTAATTTATTGTATGAAGAATAAAAGAATATAAAGGCAAATACAACGTGACTGATTGAACGCAATCAGTCACGTTGTATTTTATTTCATTGTTATTTCTGTTCCTGCTTTTCCTTCGAGTGCGTCAAGTGCTTTGTACAGAGAAGTAATAATTGTTCTTTTTCCCGGAAATTTGGTTGCGAAACGAATTCCTGCCATGATTTTCGGTAGCATGCTACCCGGAGGAAAATGTCCTTGTTCCATATATTCCTTAGCCTCGTCTACTGTTATATAGTCAAGTTCTCTTTGGTTAGGCTTGCCAAAATTTATGCAGACTCTGTCTACCCCTGTAAGAATGAGAAAAACATCTGCTTCGATTGCTTCGGCGAAACAGTCAGCAGAAAGATCTTTGTCAATAACAGCAGCTATTCCCGAAAGAGAGCCGTCCGAGTTTTCGATAACAGGGATTCCGCCTCCTCCTGCAAGTATAACTATCGTTGAATCACAAAGACGTTTAATTGAGTCGAGTTCTATAATTTTTTTAGGTTCAGGAGATGCTATAAGCCGTCTCCAGCCGCGGCCGGAGTCTTCTTTCATGGAAAAGCCTTTTTCTTGAGAAATTATATCGGCTTCTTCTTTTGTGTAAAAGGGACCTATTGGTTTTGTTGGATTCTGAAAAGCCGTGTCATTTTTATCTACCACAACTTGCGTTATCAATGTAACCACTGGCACGTCACGTTTTCTTCGTCTTAGTGCGTCTCGAAGACATTGTTGAATTTGATAGCCTATATATCCCTGTGTCATAGCATTGCATACGTCAAAAGGCATTGCTGGTAAATCTGAATTTTCAGTTTCAGCTATGCTTTGACTAAGAGCAAGGCGACCGACCTGAGGCCCGTTTCCATGAACAATTGTCATTTCATATCCTTCAGCATTTAGCTCTGCAAGATAACTACAAGTTTTGCGGACTACAGCGAGCTGAGCTTCCGCTGTGGATGGAGAGCCTGGTTCTTGTAAAGCGTTTCCGCCAAGTGCGATAACTACTTTTCTGTTTTTGATGCCCATGAAAAGGCACACTCCTTCAAATTAGGTTGGTTTTGCTATTCATAAATATATTATAAACTAAAAAGAGTTACAAATTTTATTTATCGGATGCAAGAGATTAATCTACTCTACAATTTTTTCCATTTCGTTCAATGTTTCGTTAAAAATATCTATAACGGTCTTTATAGGTTTCGTGTTACTCATGTCAACTCCGGCATCTTTTAAGAGATTAATCGGAAAATCTGAGCCGCCTCTGGTTAGAAAGTGTAGATATTTGTCTCGAGCTGTCGTTCCTTTTTCAAGAATGAGAGTTGCAAGTGCTGTAGCTGCGGAGAATCCCGTTGCATATTGGTAAACGTAGAAAGGACTATAGAAATGTGGAATTCTTGCCCATTCCATTTTTAATGCTTCATCTATAACAATTTCTTTTCCGTAGTACTTTCTATTTAGATCGTACCAAAGCTGCATAAGACCGTCGGGCGTAGTGTCTTCTCCTTTTGCCGCACGGTTATGAACCTCTCGTTCGAATGATGCGAACATGGTTTGCCTATAAACAGTTGTACGTATATTTTCGAGCCGTCTGTTTAGTAGATAAAACCTTTTCTTTTTATCTTTAGTTTCTGCTATCAGATGAGATAACAGAAGGACTTCGTTAGTTGTAGAGGCGACTTCTGCTGTGAATATGCAGTAATTTGCTGTTGAATATGGTTGGTTTTTTCGTGAGTAGAAGCTGTGCATCGAATGTCCTATCTCGTGAATAAGAGTAGAAACATCGTTCAGATTATTTGTGTAATTCATAAATATATATGGGTGTGTGGCGTAGGCACCCCAAGAATATGCTCCACTTTTCTTGCCTTTGTTCGAAAATACGTCAACCCATCCACTTTCAAGTCCTATTTTAATTTGATCCAAATATTCCTTCCCTAGCGGAACCAGCGCTTCAAAAATCATTTCTTTTGCTGTGCTCCATGGAATATCCTTATATGGATCTGCTACTAGAGGAGTATAAATGTCATACATATGCAGTTCATTTAGTCGAAGTATCTTTTTACGTAGTGTCATATAGCGATGCATAGGGGCAAGATTTGATTCCAGAGTGTCAACCAGATTGTCATAGATTATTTCAGGAATATTATCGTCGTCTAACGCTGAGAGAAGAGGTGACGGATATTTTCTCACTTCGGCATAAAATTTAGAAGCTTTAAGCATGCCATCAAATGTTGCACCAAGAGTGTTTTTCATATCTATATATGGTTTATAGAGTGATTCAAACGCTTCTTTACGAACGCTTCTTTTTCTCGAACGCAGATATGATACTGCGCGTTCTTCTGACAGTTCCACCGTTTCTCCTTGCTCATCTTTTATAGAAGGGAACTTCATGTCTGCGTTAGTAAGCATTGAAAAGGCCTTATCCGCCGTTCCTGCTATGTCGCCTGTCTTTGCGAGAATAGCTTCTTCTTTCTGAGAGAGTATGTGCTCTCGGTGTCGCAAAAGCTCACTTAACTCAAAAGAGTACTCTTTAAGAATAGGATCCTGTATGTATTTTTCGAGACTTTCAGAAGGAATAGAAAGAATTTCGGGAACAATGTAACTTGTAATTGTGGAGAATTCAACTGAGAGACTGGAGATTTTATTCGCTAGCCCTTGGTATTTCGAGGCTGAAGTATCCTCATGGCTCTTCATGTGAGCATAAACTATGAGCTTCTCAAGAGTTATTGTAAGCTCCTCTCGCAGTTTAAAGCAGTCAAATAGTGTGAGAGAACCTTCACCAAGTTTGTTTTTAAATGTTAGAATTTCTGACATTCGGGTTTTTATGAGTTGGAAATCTTTTTCCCATAATTTCTCATCTTTATAAATATCAGTGAGTCTCCACTGGTATTCTGATGGGATGTTTTTTCTTTCTGGTAACACAGAAGCTCTCCCTAAGTCGAGTTCTTTCTTTAAATCTTTGTTAATTAAGCTTGTCATATTTGTTTCCTCCCAATAAAAATTTCTGTTTGAATTATACACAGAAAAGTATATTTTATTTGTCATTTCTACCTATTCAAATTACAATTCAAAGCTGTATAGAGGATATTTTTAGCATTCTATTAATCAGGAGGCTATAAACATGAAATATGATTTTGATAAGTATTTGAATCGACATAACACAAACTGTGAAAAATGGGATTCACTCGAAAAGGAATTCGGACGTGCTGATCTTAAGGCTTTCTGGGTTGCAGATATGGATTTTCCTGCACCGCCAGAAGTTTTGGAGGCTCTGCATAACAAAATAGATGAGGGAGCACTTGGTTATCCAATAATACCTGACTCTCTGTATGCCTCAATACAGAACTGGGAGAGAACGCGCCACGACTGGCATTTTGAAAAAGAAGCTATCACTTGGGCTCCTGGCGTAGTCGCTGGTCTTTCTTTTGCTTTAATGGCA
>JAAYFQ010000062.1 GCA_012728165.1 Synergistaceae bacterium
TCTGGCAGAAAAACCGTTGAAAGCTTAATAAATTTTCGAAATCAAAGATTCTAGAAATAAATTGGCTTTCCGTCGATAAAGGCGAAAGCCATTTTTTATGTTCATCGTTCTCTTCTCATCTGTCTCTTCTCGCTCCGCAAAAAATTTCACAAGTAAAGGAGACGTAATCGCTGTCAACACTATTACAAATGCGAGCTGTGCCGTGGCCGTTCCCATTATTGTAAGATAATAAGGATCTTTCGCTGCCATGAGCAAAGGCACAGTCATACCCAAAACTGCCACTGAACAAATCCCTGCCGCAGCATGTCCAGGCTGTTTTAGCAATTTAGTGTCTACTAGATAAAGAGGAATGAAATTTACGATCATGTAGATGAAAAAGAGAGTCAGCCCTGCTCCCACAGATTGTATCGCAAGTGAAAGATTGATACCTGCTCCAAGGCAAAATCCCATAAATGGAAGCATTATAGTATTTCCGTCTTTTGTAAAGGTTCGAATATCCTCATCTATATAGCCAAGGACGGCCCCAACTATTATAGGTATGAAAATTGTGAAAATTATTCCATAATCAATGCCAAAACCATCGCCAAGACTCAAAATACAGACAGGAATGAGCGGTAAACCAAAAATATTGATAAGGACAAAGTTTAGAACGTCCAAATCGTCACCGTAATACTCCATAAGAGCAAGGTAAAGGTTTGAGTTACAACCAGTTATACATGTAACCAAAGCAATTGTGGAAATACCTAAAAAACCACTTCTGCCAAAGTAATAAATTATTGCAAAACTAACTGCCATAGGAACGAGAAGCTTCACAAGAAAAAGCACTCCGCCTCTTTTAAATGTCGGAGCGATTTGTTCGGGCCTCATTTGAGTACCTATAAAAAACAGAATGAACCCTACGACGGCCATACTACCCTTGTTGCTAAAAGCAGCATCTATTACGCTTCCAAAATGAAGAGCTTCGGGGAAAAATGTATTAATAACAGCTGCAATAGCCATCGGCACAATCATTAGCCCGCCGGGAATGTTTCTGATACTTTTAAGAAGTGGAAATTTTTGTGATTTCAATCTTTTGCATACCTCCAGGTACAAAGAGCGTCACCTTCAAGCGGTTTAGGCTTACCGGTTACAACTATTTTGTCTTTTGTCATAATTATATTGTTTATATTTATAGGAAATGGAATCTTACTTCGCTTTATAAGAGGATTAATCTCCTCCAATAGTTTATTTGTTAAATATTCTGGCTGACGAACGCCACTTATATAAAATTCTGTGTCAACAAGACTAAGGTCTCCATTTATAAATCCTAGTCTGGATTTAGCTAAAAGTCGTATATTAAAAGTGAATAGAAACTTGGCTGTATATGTTCCACTGACACTAAGCTTATCTGTCGAAAAATCGACTTTTAAATCTGTAAATCCTTTTACATCCTCAATAGCTGTTGTGGTGTAATCATCAACGTCTTTCTTTAAAAGAACAACTTCCGCGCGTGACAGATATATCAAATCAGCCAATCCATATGCATCTTTTCCTGTAAGATCTTTAGGAGGCTCTTTCATCATTGCAAAAACGGAAATACTATCAATTCTCAGACCTTCAAGAACAACGCCTTTGGCCTTGGCATATAAAAAACTGCCACCATTTGTTGCCTGAACAAGCAAAGATTCAGGATCGAATTCTTTTACCAAAAGTTTACCTACTTCTTCTTCAACCCTAACGTTAGCATTAGCCATGCAGGGAGCAAAAATAATAAATAAAACAAAAACGACAAAACTCGCCTTACGAAAAAATCGTCTAAAATCTATATATTGAGTAAAATTCATTTGCATCAATTCTCCTTTCAAATAGCCAAAAACAATTTTACCATTAAAAATATGTAGTTTTATATGCTGTTTTTCTTATTTTCTTATACGTCATTTACTGAAATAAAAGTTATCTAACTGACTGTTAAATTTATACCAAATAAAGCGATTATATTAAGACATGACAAAGGGTATTCATTCCAACACAAATAGATATGTCAGAATAGACAAATAGTTCAAAGCTATTTAGCTTTTAAAGCTTTATAAGAAATAAAATAAAGAGAAGTAATAAAACGTTTGGGTTGTTTTAAATATTTTCCGAAAAACATGAACTTTTAATTACGGAAAACACTCTAGTAATTAAGTCTGCGACTACACAAACGCACACTATTGTACCACAATCTAATAAGAGTTGCAAACACGCCTCGTGCTGACAGCTTCGTGAAGTGATAAAATTCTATGTTCTTTTCTGTCTAAGGTATAAATAGAAAATAAAATAATACTTAGTTTGAAACTGAATAGTTAATCAACACATTGTAGTTCGCTACAGTTATTACATAAAGAAAAGTCCTTCGGCAAATGCCGAAGGACTCTGTGTTTAAATGGTGGAGGTAAGCGGGATCGAACCGCTGACCTCTTGCATGCCATGCAAGCGCTCTCCCAGCTGAGCTATACCCCCACATAGAGAACATGCGCAATTATACTGATTAGCGCGAGCCCTGTCAA
>JAAYFQ010000063.1 GCA_012728165.1 Synergistaceae bacterium
CATTATCTCAAGATGCAACAATTGCATTTGGATTGATAATCTAAAAAACAATAGTTTGACGATCGTTTGACCATAGTTTGACTATAGTTTGACAAAGGAGTCCGCCATGGACAACAACAATAAACCTACTAATAACAACATATATCAAGTATCCTTGCTAGATCTTCTCGTAATCCTAATTCGCCAGCGGTGGTTCATTGTAAAATTTACTACGGTTTTTGCGGTGATTGCTATTGTTTACTCGCTTTTGGCTACTCCTATTTACAAGAGTACGTTGCAAATAATGCCACCGAGTGGGAGTGCTAAATCGGGGGCTGCGGCTGTGCTTGCGGCTTCAGGACTTGGAGAACTTGCAGGAGGATTTGGGGCTACGGAGGGCGACACGGTTGTTGGTATAACAAAAAGCACGATAGTGCTGGACAAGATAATTGATAAGAACGAACTCTTGACAAGAGAACCCGAAGGTTTTAGTTTTATAAGAACTTTGAAAGGTCTCTTTTCATCAAAAGATGATGTGCCTGAACCTAAAATGCGGACCAGGGTTCGTGCGGGGCTTTCTGAACAAATACAATCGGCAGCGGATAAAAAGAACGGAATAATTACTGTCTCGGTTTCAGACACATCACCGGATATGGCCATCCAACTTGCACAGTCTGTTTTTGATGAAACACTCGATGTTATGCAAAATATAGCCGTAACGCCATCTGGACAGCAAAGGCTTTTTATAGAAGAACAGCTAAAAGAGAACAACAAAGCCCTTATCGAGGCAGAAAATAATATTACTGCGTTTCTTAAAAATACGGGCATGGCATCCTCAAGCGGGACTCCTTCAGACATAGGCTCACTCGGTTCTCTTCAAGCCCGCATGGTTGCAAAGGAGATAGAAATAAAGGCAGCAAGAAGATTTGCTACAGATGCTAACCCAAAACTTAAGCAGCTTCAAGCTGAATACAACGCTATAAAAAAACAGTTTGAAGCAAATAAAGGATTCTCTTCCGCTACTTTACCGGATGGCAATATCAAAAACATAACAGAATCCTCGCTTCAGTACGCTACCCTCTTCCGTGAATATAAATTCAGGGAGAGCCTTGTTACCATCCTTCTTAGACAATATGAGTCCGCAAAAATAAAAGAGGCCCAGGATCCTGTAGTCATACAGCTTCTGAGCCCACCAACGGTACCTGAAATAAGATCGAAACCACAAAGAAAAAAAATCGTCGTCCTAGCTACACTTCTGGGAGGTTTTCTAGCCGTTTTCTTGGCTTTTATAAAGCACTTTTTAAGTCTCTCGGCAAAAGATCCCGAAGTAGCGCCCAAGATTGAGTTTGTTAAAAACGCTCTTGGTGCTGATTTTGCTAGGGTTTTTAGGAGGAGAAAAAAATGCGGCTAAGTATAGCCGCGGGGGCGTGGGGAGGTCTCAAACCTTGGCTGAGCGATGGCTGAGCTGTTGCTGAGCAATGGCTGAGCGATTGTTAAAGGCTGTGGTCCAAAGCAGCCGCAGATGAACCATCTCACCGTCTTTCCCGTATGCAACTGATCAGAAGGGCACCGTTTACCGTAAGGTGAACACATAAAAATACCATAGTGCCCGCACTATTTCGAGTGCGTTTCGAGATCGGGAATCCAGATACGAGGTCTTCACCTCCGTATTCTTGGTAAACACTTGGTCAGAAGGGCGCCGTTTGCTGTAAAGTAAACATACAAAACCACCATAGTGCCTGCACTATTCGAGTGCGTTTTGAGATCAAGGATCCAGCCTTTGATTTTGATCTGAATGCGATTCGCAAAAAAACATAAAAACCATGGACTTCTGTGGCTACGTACAAAAGCTTGGACTTTTGATGAGACTGAGCAAAGTAGCATAACGCGAACGATTTTTTTATTTAAAAGTCCATGATTCTACGAATTATGAACCAATTCCCCGTCAGATGTTCCTCTGGCAAATTCACCACGGCACGAACAAGGCCGTAAATTCACCGCGACATGATTCTCCGTCGCAATTCTCCAAAAAGAGAGCCTCTTCCGGATGGAAGAGGCTCTCTAGTGTTTTGAAATTTTAAATGAAATTATTTCTTTTTACGGAAGAGGAAGGGGACTGCTGCGAAAAGAAGAAGTCCAGCGTAACCTGCGTTGCATCCGCCGCTACTACCGCCGCTAGTCGGTTCTGTTTTAGCTGTTGCAAGGACCACAGTATTCTCAGAGAAAAAGACTTCTGGATTCGTTACTGTGAAAGAAAGAACTTTGTCAGTAGATACTGTGCATGGAAAGCTGTAGAACTTATCTTTTACGTAAATGCCTGAGGTTGTGTGTGCCTTAATAAATGCATAAAGATCTTTCGTGTTTGTGTCGGTATAATTCGCAAATTTAATAGTTACTTCCGTTGCGCCTGGGTCAACAGTCACATTAACCTTAACGTTGCTCATAACAGCAATTTTGTTTGCTGTAGAGGTCGGAAGAAAAATGTCTGCGACCTTAAATTCAGTAGGAGTTGGTATATCGCCCGGCACAAGCGTAACAGTTCCGCCTGTCCCTGTTACATCTGTAGACACTGGAGTGTAATCGGCTACCGGTGTTGTATCTATTTTAGCGTCCGGATTGACGTGACCTCCGTCAGCAGCGAAAGCTAATCCTGCGAACGAGACCAGTGC
>JAAYFQ010000064.1 GCA_012728165.1 Synergistaceae bacterium
CAGTAACACTTATAACATATGCAAGCAAGAAGGGAATTTTCTTTTAATTACCCTATGAAATAAAATCAACATGTACAAAACTCTTGCTCTGTTTGTATCGTGAAGTTATACTATTTATGTACACAAGGAGAGATGCAGATGGAAAAAACGATCAAAAAAAATCTTCAGAAATTAATTGATGATTACGGTCTTTGTATTCTTGAAGATCCAGACTGTCTTTCGCAATTTTTGGATACTCTTTCTCCTAAAAGCCGCACAGAAAATTTTAAACTTACCTTCGCACTCGGTCATCTAACAAAGTTAGGCTGGAAGCCAACAGATGAGCAAAGTGCCGAATCTATTTCTAAATATATTGATTCGCTCTGTAAACAGCTTGCTTTTTCACGTGAAGACGCAAAGTCAGTTATAAATATAATAAACGATGTAGCTTCACAGAATATAGCAGATTGTTCTAGAAAAAAGGAAGATTTTTTCTTCGCAGAACCGGGTAATCTCAGAAAGATTAGTGGAGGAATAGCAAATAAGCCAAGAACAATGTGGCTTAGAAAAAAATCATTGTACAACGGACTCATATTAATAGTTGCTTTACTTACAATAGTGGTGCTTTTTTACCAAATAGGAAGTCAGAGAAATCCTGAGGGAGATGAGTTCAGAATAGCCTTTTTTGCTACTCTTAGCGGACAATACGCGTCATCAGGACAGGATGAGCTTCGAGCAGCTCAGTTAGCTGTAGAACAGGTAAACAGAAGCGACAAAAACCAAGCCTACAAACTAAAAATAATAGGCTTCGATACTCCGCTTGATCCTGTAGAAGCTGCACAATATATTAAAAACGTTATGGAAGATAAAAGCATTCTAGCTATGATGACGGGTATGAAAAATTCCGTTTTAGAAGCTATTTCACCAATTGCAGATGAAATTCAAGTACCGCTCGTTATTACAACACCTGAAGTTAATGCGTCCTCATTAGAGTCAAACGGAAAGCCTTATCTTTATGCTTTTAGGATTGTTAATGATTCTGATAGCCGGGCTAAAATGCTTGCATATTTCTCGATACAACAACTTAACATGAAAAAAATAGGAATATTTTATAATTCTGAAGAAAGCTTTGGTGTTACACAACATGAAAGTTTGCTTAGATGGATTAAGATATTTAAAGGAGAAATAAAGGCTGACATTGCTTATACAAATAAAAGCGCTGAGGATTCTATTTCTGCAATGAAAGCGATTGCCGATAGTGAAGCAGACATTCTTATTTTACCAAATTCAGGAAAAAACACCGTAAAAATTGTTTCAAAATCGCGTGAGTCGGGTTTTACTGGAACAATTTTAGGTGAAGATTATTTGGATATATATTTAGGTAATAATGAAAAAGTATTTTATAATAGCTGGTGGATCAACGAGCTAAGTTCACTAGATCCAAAGATACGTTCAGTTCTTAACGACTACAGAAGTCTTTACAATGAAAATTGTCCGCAAAAAGATATAAAAAGATCTCTACTTGCCTATGATGCTGTAATGTGGATAGCCGCTTCTCTTTACCAGGCATCTGGGTATAGAGGAGAAGCTGTACGTCACGCATTACTTTCGACTCGTAATTTTCCTCTGTCACATGCAACACTTACTATTGATCCAAGGACACATGGTCCTTTAAACAAAGCGATGTCTTTAATTTATTGTGACAAGGGTAAGGGGATTTTTCAAAAAAGAATTAGAACAAATCAGTCTGACTATTAAACAATTTAGCGATTTCAGCTTTACGAATGGAGTAGGTCAGGGATGTCGATTGAAAACGGTGCTAACAGATTAGAAAATAGATTTGTAGAATATTGGGTCGGCGATGAGGACAAGGATTGTATTTGGTGGCAGAATGAATGGTGGTCATGGAACAGGCTTAACGAACTTGCATTGGACTGCGAGTCTAAATTAAAAGAGGCAGGATTTAAAAGAGGTCAGCGAATAGCGGTAATCATGCCCAACTCTCCCATGGTTTTTGCCTTGTCGGTTGCAGCCTGGCGTCTTGGCGGCGCAATAGCACCTTTAAACGAAAGAACTGGTGTACCCATTCTTATCAATACTGTAAAAATGTTAGATGTTAACGCTGTTTTTGTTATTGAAGACAAACTTGAACACACAATTGATTTCAAAAATATACTTTCGACTCCTGTTCTCCCTGTCGGAGCAGATTCCCCGCTTAAAGAAGTTACAATGCGCAGCGGTACTATAGAATCTGAGGACATAGCAGTGATATTTTCAACATCGGGAACAACTGGAAAACCGAAAGCTGTCCCATGTACTCATAAAAATATTTTAACAAATATTGATGATTCCATTATAGCCGCACCGGGTCTAGTAAGTACGGACTCGGTTTTTTTAAATGTCCTGCCAAATTTTCACTCGCTTGGTTTCAATTCCACAGGGTTACTAGCAATACTTCATGGTGCGAAGCAAGCTGTTTTGCCTACTTTTGTTCCGATTGAGAATACAATAAATGTGATAAAAGAGGCTAGAGTAAACACAATTATTGCTGTTCCCACGCTTATGGGCTTTCTATTAGGGTATTTAGCAAGAAAGAACGAAAAATTAACAGGAATTCAATTTATTATATCTGGTGGAGATAAGCTTAATATTGATTTAGACAGACGAGCACAAAAATACATGGGTATTGGCATTCTAGAGGGCTATGGACTTACGGAATGCTCGCCAGCTGTAGCGTTTAATCCATCACAAGCGGATAGAAAACTAGGAACAGTAGGACGCAAGTTTAAAACATTAGAAATTCAGGTCAGAAACAGAACAGGAAAGCTTCTTGACATACATGAAGAGGGAGTCTTATGGCTAAAAGGTCCTTCCGTTGTCAGCGGATATTTCCGTGATGAGAAAAGTACAAACGAACGCTTTAAAGATGGATGGTTTAACAGTGGAGACGTTGTGCAAATTGACAAAGATGGATTTATTAAAATAGTTGACCGCGCCACAGATATTATTATTGTTAGTGGATTTAATGTATATCCACAAGAAGTAGAGACTGTCCTTTGCGAACACCCATCTGTTAGAGATGCTGTAGCGGTAGGAGAAAAAAACAATGTAGCTGGTGAATTAGTAAAAGCTTTTATAATATTAAATGAAGGCATGGAAGTCACGCCAAAAGAACTTATACTGCACTGCAAAGAACGTTTAGCTCATTATAAAGTGCCACGCAAAATTGCCATAGTAACGGAATACCCGATTTCTCCTGCAGGTAAAGTTCTAAGGAGAGAGCTTAGAAAAATAAAAATAGCTAGATAACGCGTGTAATTATTATTTAAGGCCCCCCCGCATTACTAAATTTTATAAATCATACTATCTTAAAACTTAAGTCGTGTGAAAAACCGTTTTAAAGAGTTATGAAAATCATACATGAGAACAAACGGAGATGGTTGGGTATGAAAGATTTAAGTAAATTAACTCGTCTTGAAGAAAGATATACGGCAGCATGGTTAGGCAGAGAAAATGAAGACTGCTTATGGTGGCAAGATAAATGGTGGTCGTGGAACAAGTTAAACGAACTTGCACTTGACTGTGAACGTAAGTTGAAAAAATCAGGATTTGAAAAAGGACAGCGTATTGCAGTGTTACTTCCTAACTGTCCTATGATTTTTGCTCTTTCTGTCGCCGCATGGCGTTTGGGTGGATCCATTGCCCCTTTAAATGCAAGAACCGGTGTAGTAAATATGGCAAGCACAATAAAGATGCTTGATCCTCATTCTTTAATAGTTGCTGAAGAGTCTTATGAGGCAACAAGAGAGCCTGCCAGAGCAATAGGAATCCCAATTGTTGGCTCGAAATTAGACGCGCCTATGGATGAATGGGTGGGGCGCATTGGTATTCCAGAATCTGAAGATTATGCAATTGAGTTTTCTACATCAGGGACAACAGGAAACCCAAAAGCAGTTGCTTGTTATCACTCAAATATAATTGACAATATAAATATGATTCCGCACCATGTCCCGAATTTAATTTCTTCGGACTCAATTTTTTTGAATGTTTTGCCAAACTTTCATACACTTGGAAACAACGTAGCCGGCTTATTACCATTACTTTCCGGAGTTCGCCAGACAGTAATCCCAAGTTTTGTGCCTGTAGACAATACAATCGAGTCAATAAAAAAATCAGGATGCAACGTGATAATTGCTGTTCCAACAGTGATGTCATTTTTAATCGGCGCGCTTGCAAAAAAAGATGAGTATCTAAAAGGAATAAAACTTGTTATGACCGGAGGAGACCGCCTTAATACTCAGATGGATGCACGTTGTAAAAAATATCTGGGAGTGGGCATACTTGAAGGTTATGGACTTACAGAATGCTCTCCTGTTGTTGCTGTTTCTAAAACTGAAGAGAGCAAGAAGCTAGGCATGGTTGGTCCTTGCCTTAAAAGCTATGAAGTTCGAATATCAGATAGAGAAGGTAATCCCTTAGGACTTCATGAAGAAGGTGTGCTTTGGGTGAAAGGCGCTTCTGTCGCACCCGGATACTTCCGAGATTCTGAGAATACAAAAGCACGTTATGATCGAGATTGGTTTAATACAGGAGATGTAGTGCAGATAGACGAAGACGGGTATATTAAAATCGTAGACAGAGCAACCGATATTATCATAGTCAGCGGATTTAATGTTTATCCTCAGGAAGTTGAAGCCGTTTTATGTGAGCATCCTGCTGTACATTCTGCTATTGCTGTTGGTGAAACAAACAAAATAGCAGGCGAACAGGTTAAAGCATTTATTATACTGAAAGATGGTTTAGAAGTAACTTCACGAGAGTTGATGAATTATTGCAAAGAACGCTTGTCTCACTACAAAGTGCCCCGAAAAATCGGGTTTGTAAAAGAATATCCCTTGTCAGCTGCAGGAAAAGTTCTTCGTCGCGAACTTAGAGAAATAAAGATTGTAAAATAAAACTTAAAAATAAAAAACAGCGGTGCAAGAAAATCTTGCGCCGCTGTTTTTGTCTTCTAAATTAATCCCATTCTATCATTTTGCCAGGGTTTAGAATATTATTTGGATCAAAAGCTAGTTTAACTCGCTTGATAAGTTCTATTTGTTTTTCATCCATAAAAAACTTCATGTGTGCCTTGCGCTTGAATCCTATTCCATGTTCGCCAGACAATGTCCCGCCCATAGAGAGAACTTTTGGATATAATTCGGATTGAACTTTAGAAATAACTTCGACCCAATCATCAGTCTCTGGAGCAATAATTGAACAATGCATATTTCCATCTCCAGCATGTCCATAGGCACTCCATTCCAATTTATGGCAAGCACAAATTTCATCTATAGTGGAGAGCAAATTAGGGACCATATCCATTGGAACTACCAGGTCTTCTTTTGTGTACTTACTATATAAAGTAGAAACTGCTTCAGCTATAGATTTTCTTGCCTGCCAAATTCGGTCTTTTGTGCTCCTTGTGTCTGCAACATAAACCTCGTAAGCACCATGTTTCTGAGCAAGTTTGCCGATTTTTTCATACGTTTTTTCAAGTTGCTCCATGTCATTATCTTCTAGTTGTATTATTAGAGCGGCACCTGCATTCGCACCAGGGATTTCTGTATTAAGATATTTCCCGACCAATTTCAGTGCCTTTTCGTCCATAAATTCAATTGCAGAGGGAATCAAGCCACCCTCTTTAATAATTTGTGGAACAAAAGCTATTGCGGTTTCGGTATCTTTGTATGCTGCGAGCAAGTCAACGGAATAACGAGTTAAAGGTAAAAGTTTTAAAACGGCTTTTGTTACGATTGCTAATACTCCTTCGGAACCAACCATCAGCTGGACAAAATTAAAGCCCGTGACATCTTTGCGTCTTTTTCCGCCAAACCAAGTTATTGAGCCATCTGGTAGGACAACTTCCAAAGCGAGAACTTGCGCTCCAGTTGCACCGTACTTGATAACCTTGTTTCCACCTGCGTTTTCTGCAATATTTCCACCTATAAAGGAGGAATCGCCGCTGCAGGGATCGCCAGCGTAGAAAAGATTGTTTTCTGCAGCCATAGAGCTAATTTCAGATGTAACAACTCCAGGTTCAACGGTTATAGTCAGGTTTTTATCATCAAATTCCAAAATTTTGTTCATTTTCTCAAAACTCATTACGATTCCACTAAAGACAGGGAGCGCGCCTCCAGACAAACCTGTCCCGGCTCCACGCGGAGTAACGGGTATTTTGTACTTAGTCGCTATTTTCATTACCAATGAGACATGTTCTGTTGATTCAGGAAAAACAAGCATATCTGCAGTGTATTCTTTATCGTAAGAATTTGAAGGAACTTCATCACAAGAATATGTTGCGCATTTTTCCTTATCTGTTGATATATTGTTACTTCCAATAGCAGATGCAAGTTCTTTGAGTACAATCTCATCTACTCTGCCGTATTCAAAAAGATTTTTCATAAATTATTCCTCGTTTCTATTTTTTATAGATATGTATTTTAACATGTTTTATCTTTTAATATTCAAATATAATAGCATAACAGTAGCCGATTCATAGTATTAAAACATTGGGAAATGGCCTAATTGATAACGGAAGTTCGTCTAATGAGATAAGGTATAATAATCCGTTAATGAATAATCATAGAGAGTTAGTTTATTTCTTCTACCTCACATAATTCTGATATAATGAAATGATGCGATTAGGTAAGCAATGTTTTTGAAATAAATGAAAATGAGTTAGATAAGGGTGATGTTTTGAAAGATTTAAATGTTTCTAAGGCAAAAGGCAGTTTTAAAAAAATTTCGGGAGAAATAATATTTTTTGTTTTGATGATAATTTTTATCTTTTCTAAATTCTTAAGTCTGAAATGTGTAATGTCACGTAGCCTTTTTATGTCCTCAGAACTATTGCCAATGCTCTCTTCGATTGCAATAATTTTGATATTTTTTATACCGATTTCACTTTTACACCACAAAATAAGGATTTTTGCGGCTTTTATAATTGACTTGCTATTTACTGTTCTTGTCATGACAGATCTTCTCCATTTGCGATATTTTTCGGATCTTTTTACATTTAACAATATAAGCCTTTTGTCTCAAGTTGGCGAAATATCCGAATCAGTTTTTGCTCTTATCAAGATATCAGACCTTCTCTACTTTATAGATATACCTATACTGATTTTCTTTATTATCAAATTCAAAAAAACATCTAAGGCTTCTTTTGCAAATTCTATAACACTAAAACGCGTTTTTCTGTCTTGTTTAATTTTTCTATTGAGCGTTTTTACCCTAACATTTCATATTGAGAGGTACAACAACAAAGTTCCTGGAGCACTAAAATCTATGTGGGACAGATCTGCTATATGCAGCAATGTGGGAGCTCCGACATACCATGTTGCAGATGCCTTAAATGTAATGAGTGAAAATTTGTTTAAAGAAAGTCTATCTGAACAAAAAAAAGAAGAGATAATAGAATGGTTTAGAAAACGTAACGAAAATACAAATGGCGAAACTTCTCCCTTATTTGGAATGGCAAAGGGTAAGAACCTTATAATAATTCAGGTAGAATCATTGCAGCAGTTTGTTATAGGTTTTAGATTAAACGGAATTGAAGTTACTCCAAATCTAAATAAATTCGTACAGAATTCCGTATATTTTACTAGAGTTTATAATCAGACGGCACTTGGAAATAGTTCTGACGCAGAGTTTCTTGTTAATGCAGGACTTTATCCTGCAGCTGCTGGTGTTGCATTCACACGTTTTGCAGGCAATAAATATGAAGCTCTTCCAAAATTGTTAGAAAATAATGGGTACTCAACTCTTGCACTACATGGAGACAGGCCGGGATTTTGGAATAGAGAACGCATGTATACTGCTCTTGGCTTCAAAAGGTTCGTCAGTAAACGAAACTTTAACGTAGATGAGAACATTGGCATGGGTTTAAGTGATAAAAGTTTTTTTGCTCAAACAGCTGCAATTCTCGAAAAAGAACCAAGTCCATTTTATGCGTTTCTTGTAACACTAAGCAGTCATTACCCCTTTAATTATCCACCACTGCTTGAGCAATCTGACCTAAATGTAGGAGAATTTGAAGGGTTATTCATCGGCAATTATCTAAAAAGTATGCGTTACTTCGACAACCAGTTTGGCATTTTTGTCGATGATCTAAAAAAACGTGGACTTCTTGAGTCATCAGTTATTGTGATTTATGGTGACCACACGGCAATCCCTAAATGGGAGCAGTCTAATTTCGAAAAACTATTAAAAAAAGATTTAAACGAAAAACATGTTTGGCGAGAACTTCTTAAGGTTCCGTTGATTATTAGGATTCCTGGTGAAAAAAATCATGTATTTATAGATCAAACAAAGCAAGCTGGACTAGTTGATGTGCCTAATACAGTGGGAAATCTTTTGGGCATTGATTATCGTCACGGGTTCGGTCACAATCTCTTCGACTCCGTTTCTGAACCTGTAATATTCCGTAATGGTTCGTATATTATGGATTTCGCATTTGTTGAATCATCTTTTGAAAATGCTGTTGATTTACGAAGCGGAAAAGTATTAAACTTTACTGATTATGAGAAAATTACGAATCAGGTAACAAAACGTCTTTCGTATAATGATAATATTTTAAGTCATAATCTAATTCCTCAAATATGCGAAGAGTTAAATAAAAGATAAAGAAATGTTTTAAATATATAAACAACTTTTCCGTCGAAATTGATTAAAAGTATTCATTTTTAACCTGTATTATAAGTACCTCAAATATATTAATGTTTATATTAAAGATGTAAAAGTTATTATTTTTGCAAGCTGTCGCAATTTAGGTTTTGTGCTATAAAACCCTCAATCTGTACACACCGTCTATGCATTGTTTCATTGACGGTAGTTTTTTGTGAAGATTAAGTTTTGCGTTTTTTTGTAATTTGTTTTTCATCCTTTAATAATTAACATTGATTTTCCTTTCTTTTTTATCATTATCAATTTTATTAATAAAGCTAAAAACCATATTGATTTATAATTGAAAAGAACTACCAAGAGATGCATTAAATACACTCTTATTTTCTTGTATTTGTAATGATGTACGTGTATTATAACCAAAGCTTTTTACGCGGAATGTTTGGTTTTGTCTTTATTTTTTTTCAGGAGGAATTATTATATGGGAAACTTAAGTTCAACGAGCATTTATTACTGGATAATATGGTGGAGTTGGTGGATAGTCCAATTTATACTATATATTTTGATTGCATTTCTTGTGTGTGATGGTATTTATCAAATAGTTGTTAGTATTAGAGGGTTCTGGAATCAGAAACACATGCCTGCTGCACTTAGATACAGAAAGTTTATCGTGCTTATTCCTGCTCATAATGAAGCCGGAGTCATTGCACCACTTCTAGATAGTCTTGCAAATCAGAACTATCCTAAAAATTGCTACAAAATTTATGCATCTTGCGATAATTGCACAGATAATACCGCTGAGATAGCTCGCAAACACGGCGCGGTTGCTTTGGAACGTTTTGATCATGAACACAATGGTAAAACATGGAATGTTCGATGGGCTTTGACACAGCTTCCGATGGTAGAGGCGGATGCGCTTGCAATGTTTGATGCTGACAACCTTGTTGACAAAAACTTTCTTTTTCATATGAATAATTATATGGAGTTGCATCCTGGAGCCGAAGCGATACAAGGTGTTCTTGATGTCAAAAATCCTGATGACAACTGGCTAACTCGATCATATGCTATTGCATATTGGTTCTCGAATCGTTTTTGGCAGCTTGCTCGTGGTCTTTGGGGACTTTCATGCACACTAGGCGGAACAGGATTAGTAATACGAGCAGCTACTCTAGAACGTATTGGTTGGAATCTGGAGAGTCTAACTGAAGATCTTGAGATGTCTACACGTCTTATTCTTTCTGGTAGTAAGGTTAATTGGAATGACGCCGCTGTAATATATGATGAAAAGCCACAAGACATCGCTATATCAACGCGTCAAAGAACACGTTGGATGCAGGGTCACTATTGGGTCTTTTGGAAATATGGCTGGAGTACTCTTAAATCATTTTTTATCACAAGAAAATTGCAATACCTTGATTTATTTCTCTATCTGCTCGCTCCAGCAAAGTCTTGTCTCGGTGTAATTATCTTGTTTGCCGGCATGGCCTACACAATTATAAATAATATGATTTTATTCCCATCAATATCAGGAAGTACTCCACAAACTATGATCGACTGGATTTTGTTTTTTGGACTTCCACTGTTTTTGCTACTAGCTTTCTGCTTGCTTTGTGTGATTGTCGGTCCCTCAATGCATGAAAAGAAATTTACTCTACGCTATGTTAAAGATACATTTGCATATCTTTGGTTTGGTCTTACTTGGATCCCTATTTTATTTAAAGCCATGTTTCTTGCAAAAGATCAAACTACTTGGGTAAAGACAGAGCATACGAGAAACATCTCTATTAGAGATGTTTCTAAGTAAGTGTTTTTGTATAGTTACAATAATTTTCGGATGGGTTTTGGATTTCCTGTAGAATAGTTCCTGATTAAGTAATTGGAGGTGCCAAAGATAACAACACAATTTGCATTGCTAAGAACGAGGCGGTTTCTTCCTCTTTTTCTAACACAATTTTTAGGAGCTTTTAACGACAACCTTTTTAAAAGCGCACTTGTTATTCTTATAACCTTTCGTCTTGCTGAGCAGAATGGGATGAATGCGCAAATTCTTATAACCCTTGTGGCAGGGTTATTTATATTGCCCTTTTTTCTTTTTTCGGCAACTGCTGGTCAAATTGCAGACAAATACGAGAAATCATTTTTAATTCACATCATAAAGTTTGTAGAAATAGTTTTGATGTGTTTTACCGCCTTAGCATTCCAATTTTTAAATTTATGGGGCCTTATTATTCTCCTTTTTTTTATGGGCGGTCAGTCAGCGTTCTTTGGTCCTTTAAAGTTTAGCGTACTTCCTCAGCATTTAAAAGAGAATGAGCTTGTCGCAGGCAACGGACTTGTAAGCGCAGGAACTTATATTGCAATTCTTTCAGGCACTCTTTGCGGGGGACTATTTATACTTAACCCATTAGGACGTATATACATTTCAGTCGGCATAGTTGGTGTAGCTATTCTTGGTTATATTGCAAGTCTATTTATTCCAAAAGCGGAAGCACCAGTGCCGGAAATGAGAATAGACTGGAATATTCCCAGAGCCACTTGGGGCATTCTCTCTTATGTGAGACCCATTAAGCCCGTATTTAGATCAATACTTGGTATAAGTTGGTTTTGGTTTTTGGGCGCCGTGTTTCTTGCTCAATTCCCTACCTTTGCAAAAGACATACTTGGTGGCAATGAACAAGTATCAACATTGTTTTTGATAGTTTTCTCTTTAGGTGTTGGTTTTGGCTCAACTCTTTGCAATAGAATATTAAAAGGAAAAGTATCTGCAAAGCTTGTTGCTCCTTCTTGTATAGGACTTTCTCTTTCCACATTTTCGTTATATTTGTTTAGTGTTCTTGTGTACAAAGGGAATTCTTTAATCGGAGTGACTGATTTTCTAAAAGACTCCATGTCGTGGGGAATTATATTAAGTCTTTTTCTGCTTGCCGCATTTGGAGGAATGTTTAGTGTGCCAATGTATGCAATAATGCAGTCTAAGAGTCCTGAAGAACACCAAGCTCGAGTCGTCGCATGTCTCAACATAACAGATTCGTTTGGCATGGTATTATCAGCTGTCTTTGTGACAGGGTTGCTTGTGTGTGGTGTATCTATAATAAATATTTTTCTTATTTTGGGAGTAACAAATCTTCTCATAACGCCATTATTGAGCCGAATGGTAGGTGACAAACATGATTGATGCTTTTATTACTCGCGAAAAAATGATTAAGGCATGTCTCTTACTTGCAGAGAAGAAACTTGTACAGGGGACAGGAGGGAATATTAGCGTCAGAACAGAGCAGGGTTTTCTTATAACACCAAGCGGAATCGACTACAACGATCTTTCTTTAAGTGACATGGTAGAACTCAGTCTAAAAGGTGAAATTATTAAAGGAGAACGAACTCCTTCTGTAGAAAAAGAAATCCATCGAATGATATTTGAACTGCGCGAAGATGTAAATGCTATAGTTCACACTCATTCAATCTATGCAACTGCAATAGCATCTGCTAGACGGGACATGGACGCTATAACTGATAACCAGATTGTTATCTTCGGAGGGAACATAAGAGTAGCACAATATGCTCCCATAGGTTCGAAAGAACTTGCTGCTAATATTGCTATGGCGCTTGGTGATGGTTATGGAGCTTTGCTTGCAAACCATGGCGGCATTTGCGTCGCAGATACGTTAAAAGAAGCAATGTTTCGTGCAGAGATGCTGGAAATATTTGCTAAAACATTTATACTTGCTAAAAGTGCTGGCGGGGGCATTCCTCTTTCTGATGCTGAAATCCACACAGTAAATACTGATGTAAGAAAAAGATATGGACAGAAAAAATTATAATGAATATTAAGTAATAATCTAATACAATATTGTCTAAATGAGACTGAAATGTAATATCTTGACATAAATAAAAAGAAAGAGATAATTGTTTCAGCAACATAATATTTGGGGGAGCTTGTATACAGGCTGAGAGGAAGTAGTCAACTTCGACCCGGAACCTGATTTGGATAATGCCAACGTAGGAAAACATTAAATTACAGAATTTAGTGGGAGCACCTACAAGGTGTCTCTCATTTTTTTATTGATTTTTTTACAATCAGAAGACAACTTTTGTTTATCAAAGTGAATTCGGAGGTACAGGTATGAAAACAGAAACATTTAATGAAATAATTGAGAATATTCTTAATAAGAACCCTCTAGTTCATTGCATAACAAATTACGTAACTGTAAACGATTGTGCTAATGCACTTCTAGCTTGTGGGGCATCACCTATAATGGCTGACGACGAGGATGAAGTTGAGGAAATAACAACCCTTTGTTCTGCTCTTAATATTAATATAGGCACACTAAATAAAAGAACGATAGGTTCTATGTTAAAAGCAGGAAAACGTGCCAACGAACTAAATCACCCCGTGATTTTAGATCCAGTAGGTGCTGGAGCATCTTCATTAAGAACTTCAACCGCATTAAAACTTATTTCCGAAATAAAAATGTCTGTAATACGTGGAAATATGTCTGAAATAATAGCTATCGCAAATGGTTACGGCAGCACTCAAGGTGTAGATGCGAATGTTGAAGATAATGTATCGGAACAAAATCTTTCTGAGTCAGTAGATTTCGTCAAGAAACTAAGTTTGAAGTTAAATTCCGTGATAGTTGCAACAGGTGAAATAGATATTGTGGCTAATTCAAAGAACGCTTACACAATAAGAAATGGAGTGCCCATGATGTCACGTATTACTGGAAGTGGATGTATGCTAAGCGCTCTTATTGCTGCTTATTGTGGAGCGAATCCGTCAAGAATTTTTGAGGCAACTGCTGCTTCAGTTGCAATGCTGGGAATATGCGGCGAAAGAGCTTATAAGCGAGTAATGGAGACAAATGGTGGGAACGGGCTTTTTCGCGCCTATCTTATAGATGAAATTAGTAAAATGAACACTCCAACTCTGATTGGAGGGTTAAAAATTGAACTTGAATGAAAAACTACTACGTCTTTATGCTATAACCGACCAAAAGTGGACCAAAGAAAAAACACTAGTGGAGCAAGTTGAACTTGCAATAAAAAACGGAGTTACGATGGTTCAACTGCGTGAAAAATGTTTATCACAAGAAGATAACATAAAGCTTGCGAAAGAAATAAAAGCAATAACCTCAAAATATAAAGTGCCCCTCATTATAAATGACTGCATAGATGTGACTCTTTCTTGCAATGCCGAAGGGATACATGTTGGACAGAGCGATGTGTCTGCAAACGACGTCAGAAAAATAATAGGCGAAAACAAAATACTTGGAGTTTCTGCAAGTACTCCAGAAGAAGCTGTTATAGCAGAAGCTATGGGAGCAGACTATCTAGGAGTAGGGGCTGTATTTAATACATCAACTAAATCCGATGCGAAAGTCGTTAGCCATGAGGTTCTGTCTAAAATATGTTCATCCGTTTCAATTCCTGTTGTGGCAATCGGAGGCATTTCGAAGGATAATATCTTGATGCTGAAAGATTCCGGTATTTCTGGTGTTGCAGTTGTCTCAGCAATATTTGCGCAGAAAGATATACCAGCAGAAACGAAGAAACTTAGAGCTCTTGCTGATGAAGTTGCAAGAAAATAGTTGAGAGGGTTGGTCTTATGAAAACAGTATTAACAATTGCTGGTTCAGACTGTAGCGGGGGGGCAGGAATACAAGCAGACCTTAAAACAATGGCTGCGCACAAAGTATATGGAATGAGTGTTATAACAGCATTGACCGCTCAGAATACGACTGGCGTATATGGAATATTTGAAGTCTCTCCTGAGTTTATTTCACAGCAGATAGATTGTGTTTTTAAAGACATAAGGCCAGATGCAGTAAAAGTCGGAATGGTTTCGTCGATTGCGACAATTAAAGTCATTGCAAATAAGTTGAAAGAATATGCTGCAAAAAATATTGTGATTGATCCAGTCATGGTCTCTACAAGCGGAAGTAAATTACTCAGCCCGAATGCTATAGAAACTTTAAAGAATTATTTACTTCCACTAGCTGATTTAATAACACCAAATATGGAAGAAGCAGAAGTTCTTTGTGGATTTAAAATAACAAATAAAGATGATATGTTAAAAGCAGGCAAGATGATACTTGAAGAGACAGGAAATGGTGTTCTTATAAAAGGAGGACATCTGAGTGAAAGTTCCGACGATCTTCTCTGTGATAAATCTGGAGAAATTCACTGGTTTCTTTCTCCACATATAGACAATCCAAACATACATGGCACAGGCTGTACACTTTCTTCTGCAATAGCATCTAGGTTAGCTTTAGGATTTTCTATGAAAGACAGCATAGAAATGGGCAAGGAGTATATTTCAGGTGCACTACGAGATGGTCTTGATTTGGGACAGGGTAGTGGTCCTTTGAACCATTCTTATTTAAGTTCTAATGAATGTGTCTAGAACCTAAGGATTTTGTCCTATTTCATTCCGATAAACATCTTGAGCATAATTCCGTGTTTATTTGTCTTGACTTTGCTTTTTATACCAATTAGAGTCCTTAATTATATAATTTGAGTAGAACAGAGAATCTTTATTTTGATTTTACTTGTAATTTTTAAATTAAACTAAAGTCAGTCCTGGTTTTATTTTGCAAATGAGCAGGGTTAAATAAAAACAAATCGGTCGGTTTTTTAACTCATATAGCGTTATTACAGATAAGCATCAAGAGGTAAAATTATTAGGTTTCGAATAAATTATTAAACAAATTAAAAAGAATAGTTGATACATATTGATTTAAACAATATAATGTCCCGATGAAGTAACGAGGGTTTCAAAAATAAATATTTGGATTATTCAATAAGGAGGAACCATTAATGGCTAAGGCAGTAGTAGATCAAGATTTATGTGTAGGTTGCGAAGCTTGTGTAGGCGTTTGTCCCACAGTAGCAATCGAAGTCACAGACGGAAAAGCTTTTATTGAACCAGATCTTTGTGTGGAATGTGGTGCATGTGTCGCAACTTGCCCTGTTTCCGCTATATCCCAGTAATCCTTAAAGTCACAGTTAATAAGCATTACTAACTTTGTAGAATCATGGGAGCCATTCTTCAACGTAGCTAAAAGCGCGTTTGAAAAATGACTCCCTAATTTTTACACATAAATTATGGATTAATTTTTATAATTTTTGATGGAATCTCAAATTCTGGCGAACCTTGTGCACCCGCAGCGACTTCATATTTATCAAAACAGATTACAAGAACACCCTTATTGTTGATGTAAAAATTTTGATTATCTTTTATTTTGTTGAATTCAGACTTACTTCCCTTTTTAATAAAAAAAAGACCGCTTTCCTTTTTGTTCATACGAGCCATCTCATTCTTTATATATTTACTTATTGCTGAGACGTAATTAGGATTACTTTTAACTGTTTCTTTAAGCGTCATGAGCTTACCGCTGTTTTTGTTAAAAGTGTAAAATTTATGTTTTGTAGACGATGAACCGATGATATTAAGCACATAAGAATCGAAAGCTAAAATGTCTTTATTATCAGTTTTTATAATAAAGTCTGAGATCAATCCGAAATGTCCATGATTTGTCGGCATTTTTTTTATCATTGTGGTGACATTCTTTTCATATTCGACAACAAGTGACCTAGCCTCACTCATGAATCGTTCATTCATGTCATTTTCAATTTTTCTATCAGCAAGTCCGCGAACCATTGGTGTTACGATTTTTGCTTCAAAACCATTAATATTTGAAATATAAGTTGCAAATTTTGTAACTGTTATATCTTTAGCAGCCGCTGCTGAAGAAGCAAATCCAAGAATTGCAACGAGAACAACAATAAATTTCTTCATAAGCATTCCTCCTTTATGTAAATAGGACTAACTAAATAATAAAATAAAGAGTTCTTTAATTATACAACCATGTAAAAATGTATAATATTGTATAGTTTAGAAACCTTGTCTGCCTCGTATTATTGTGCCTATTATTAAAAATAACAAGTACACTGTGATCTTTTATATAAAAGTAAAATATACTCTTATTAATAGTTAAAATTATTTAATTGTACACAATCGAGTTTTTCATGATATAACTTGATGATATTTAAAAAGAGTGTTAAGGTTTTATATCTGTTTTCTTGTGTTAATGTATACAGTTAAAGCATTTGACCCCATGAGGAGGAATAAACATTGTTCGATAAAGATGAACTACAAAAAATTGCAAAAGAACAAAAGGTTTATGAAGCCTCGGTGGAAAAAGTTATTGCTAAAAGACCGGAGCGAAAGGAATCATTTACAACGCTCGGAGGACTTCCTCTAAAAAGGACCTACACACCAGTTGATATTGAAGAAATTGACTATTCTAGTGAAATAGGATTCCCTGGCGAATACCCATTTACTAGAGGTGTACAGCCTACAATGTACAGAGGCCGATTTTGGACAATGCGTCAGTATGCAGGATTTGCCACGGCCGAGGATTCAAACAGACGTTATCGTTATTTACTAAGCCAAGGAACTACTGGGCTTTCTGTTGCATTTGACCTTCCTACACAGATAGGCTATGACTCAGACGACCCAATGGCTATAGGCGAATGCGGTAAGGTTGGAGTTGCAATTGATAGTCTTGCTGATGTGGAAATGCTGTTTGATAAAATTCCTTTGAATAAAGTTTCAACTTCAATGACAATAAACTCTCCTGCAGTAATTCTTTTAGCTATGTACATAGCTGTTGCTGAAAAGCAGGGCGTTCCTATGAGTGCTCTTTCAGGTACTATTCAAAATGATATTCTAAAAGAATATATTGCTAGAGGGACCTATATATTTCCTCCAAGACCGTCAATGCGTCTTGTCACGGATATCTTCGAATTTTGCAGTGACAATATACCAAAATGGAACAGCATCTCTATTTCTGGTTATCATATTCGTGAAGCTGGTTCTACAGCAGTTCAAGAAGTTGCATTTACACTTGCAGATGGAATTGCATACATTGAAGCGGCAATTAAGTCGGGACAAGATCCCAATATATTTGGCAAACGTCTTTCTTTCTTTTTTAACGCTCATAATGACTTTCTAGAAGAAGTTGCAAAATATCGCGCTGCTCGTAAAGTTTGGGCTACAATAATGAAAGATCGTTTTGGTGTAACTAATAAAAGTGCTCAGACACTACGTTTTCATACTCAAACTGCAGGGTGTACTCTCACTGCGCAGCAGGCAGAAAACAACATAGTTCGAACAGCTATTCAGACTATGGCAGCTGTTTGCGGAGGGACTCAATCTCTTCATACAAATAGCCTTGACGAAGCTTTGGCTCTTCCTTCAGATAAGGCAGTCCAAATTGCACTTAGAACTCAACAGATAGTAGCTTATGAATCAGGATTGACAAATGTTGTCGATCCATTTGCAGGAAGCTATGTAATTGAGTCACTGACTAAGCAAATTGAATATGAGGTTTGGAAATACATTAAGACAATAGATAGTCTTGGCGGAATGATGACTGCGATTGAAAAAGGTTATCCTCAAAGAGAGATACAAAACGCAGCCTATGATTACCAGAAATCTATAGAATCTGAAGAGACGATTATCGTTGGAGTCAATAAGTATTACGTTGATGAAGATATGTCTGAAAGGCAACTTCTAAAAGTGAATGAACAAGTAGGCGTCAATCAGATTAAAAAGCTTCATTTAATGAAAGAAAATCGCGATAATTTGAGAGTAAAAGAAACTCTAGACGCAATACGTATGAGTGCTCAGGGTGACGCTAATCTGATGCCAGTAATACTTGATGCGGTACGTTGCTATACAACGGAGGGTGAAATTTGCGGTGTTCTTCGTGAAGTATTTGGTGAATACAAGGAAAACGTTGTTCTCTAAGTTTGTAAAAAAATGATGATGAAGGGGGAGATAAATATGGATCGTAAAATTCGTGTAGTAATAGCGAAACCAGGACTCGACGGTCATGACCGTGGTGCAAAAATAATTGCTAGAGCATTTCGAGATGCTGGAATGGAAGTTATCTACACGGGACTTCGTCAAACTCCAGAAAAAATAGTAGCTACAGCAATTCAGGAAGACGCAGACGCAATAGGAATCAGCATTCTTTCTGGTGCACACGAACACTGTTTCAAAACAATCATAGACCTTCTCAAAGAAAAAGAAGCTGAAGATATAATTGTTTTTGGCGGAGGCGTAATTCCTGAATCAGACTATAAAATGCTTGAAGATTATGGAACTAAGTCTATATTTGGCCCGGGAACCCCTACAACAGTGACAATAGAGTGGCTTAAAAAAGCTGTTGCCGAAAAAAGATCAAAGGAGTCTGCAATATGATTCCTATTCAAATAGACCATATTGGCATTGCGGTAAAAAGCATAGAGGAATCATTAAAATTTTGGGAAAAAACTATGAATATTAAATGTCAAGGAATAGAGGAAGTTATAGAACAGAAAGTAAAAACGGCATTCCTCCCCCTCGGAGATAGCGAGCTAGAACTTCTTGAAGCCACTTCTCCTGAAAGTCCTGTTGCAAAGTTTATAGAAAAAAAAGGAGAGGGCATACATCATATAGCTATCAGAGTTGAAAATCTCGAAGAAACCCTATCTGAATTAAAGGAAAAAGGCGTGAGACTAATTGATGAAAAACCACGTTGCGGAGCTGGAGGGGCAAAGATAGCCTTTCTTCACCCCAAAGCAACAGGCGGGATACTGCTTGAATTAAGTGAAAGAGGATAATCTCTTTTGTTCTGTTAGTATTATTTAATCGAAAATAATTTTCAAACGTATTATTTGAGGAGGCAAAAATAGTGGCGGATAAGACTATAAACGAGCTATGCGAAACTCTTATTGAAAAACGAAAGAAAGCTGCACTAGGTGGCGGAGCAGAGGCCATCGCAAAGCAACACGAAAAAGGCAAAATGACTGCACGTGAACGCATTAATGAACTGCTAGATCCAAATAGCTTTATGGAAATAGATGAATTCGTTGAACATCGTTGCACAAACTTTGGCCTTGATAAAACACGATTCTTAGGTGATGGAGTTGTTACAGGCAGCGGAACCATTAATGGACGTTTGGTTTATGTTTTTAGCGAAGATTTTACAGTAATGGGCGGATCACTTGGTGAAATGCATGCAAAGAAAATTTGCAAAATTCAGGATCTGGCTTTAATGAACGGTTCTCCCTGTATCGGTATTAAGGATTCTGGTGGAGCACGTATTCAGGAAGCAGTAAATGCTCTTTCTGGATATGGCAATATTTTCTTCAGAAACGTCAAAGCCAGTGGTATTATTCCTCAAATTTCGATAATAGCTGGACCCTGTGCAGGCGGCGCTGTTTACAGTCCTGCTCTGACGGATTTTGTCTTCATGGTTGATAAAATTGGAATAATGCATATTACAGGCCCTGCTGTTATAAAAGCAGTAACAGGAGAAGAGGTTACTTCAGAACAAATAGGAGGAGCCAAAGCACATAACTCAGTATCGGGTTGTGCACATTTCTTTGCTAAGGACGAAGCAGAATGTTATGCTCAGGTTCGCAAAGTCCTTGCCTACCTTCCAAGCAATAACATGGAGGAGGCACCATTTGTTGACACAAGTGACGATCCTTCACGAATGGATATTACACTTCGAGAAGCAGTTCCCACTGATGCCAACAAAGGATACGATGTACGTGATGTTATCAATAAAATTGTAGACAACGGAGAATTCTGCGAGGTTCAAGAATTTTGGGCCTGTAACATTGTTACAGGGTTTGCTAGAATAGGTGGTCGTGCAATAGGAATTATTGCTAACCAGTCACGAGTCATGGCGGGTTGTTTGGACATAAATGCATCAGATAAAGCTAGCCGTCATATACGTATTTGCGATGTTTTTAACATTCCTATTGTTACATTTGAAGATGTGCCTGGCTATTTGCCTGGTATAAATCAAGAAATGGGCGGAATAATACGTCACGGCGCAAAACTTCTTTATGCATATAGTGAGGCGACTGTTCCGAAGATTACGATTGTTCTTCGCAAAGCTTATGGAGGGTCATACATAGGCATGTGTAACAAAGAGCTAGGGGCAGACGTTCTTTTTGCATGGCCACAGGCGCAAATAGCGGTTATGGGAGCAGAAGGCGCAGCAAACGTCATTTTCCGTAAAGAAATTGCTGCATCAGAAGATCCTGCTGATACACGTAATAAGAAAATCGAAGAATACAAAGAAGCTTTTGCGAATCCCTATAATGCTGCATCGAACGGATATGTTGACAAAGTTATTCTTCCAGAAGAGACACGTCCTGCACTATATCAAGCTCTTATGATGACAGAGTCAAAAAGTGAAATACGTCCGAAACGCAAACATGGCGTAATGCCTAGCTAAAGGAGTTTTGAGAATGGGAAATAATGTAGCCTCCTATTTTGTAGGAGTTAAGGGTAGTCTTATCATGTCGTTGATAGCGTTTAGTATTGTGTTCATTGTTATCACAGGATTAATGTTTATGATGATGGGAATGAAACATGTTAGCAATGCTATTGATGGAATAAAAAAACATGATAAAAAAGAAAAATTGCCTACATCAAAAAAATCTTCTGCGTTAATGGTAGTTTCGACAACTAAGTCAAAAGCTGTCGACGGAGAACTCATTGCTGTGATCACTGCGGCTATAACAGCAATGTGTGGTAAAAGTTTTAGAATTTTAAGTTTTGCTCCGATAAAAGCTCCACAAGCTTCTGCTTGGAGAGTAATGAACAGAATTAATAATATAGAAAATTTTTAAGTTAGCTAAGTTGATAAAAACAAGGAGGATTTTCTCTTATGACGCGTAATTACAAAGTTACAGTAAATGGCACAGCATATGATGTTAATGTCGAGGAAGTAGGTTCAACTTCAGAAAAAGCAACAGCACCTGTTGCGCCTGTTACAACACCTTCTCAGGCTGTAGTTCCTGTACCGAGCACCACCTCAGCTTCAGAGCCCGTAGATGTTGTTAGTGCTGATGATATAGGTTCAATCGCAGCACCAATGCCAGGTAAAATCTTGAAGGTTATGGTAGAACAAGGTGATGCAGTTGAAGCAGGACAGGTTCTACTTCTTCTCGAAGCTATGAAGATGGAAAATGAAATATTCGCTTCCACTTCTGGCACAGTGGCGAGAGTTGCCTGTAAAGAGGGCGATTCAGTTAACACTGGCGACACTCTTTTGGTAATAGCTTAGTTTGATTATGTTTTTGCTTTTGAAGGAGTATTAAATGGAACTTTATTTGATTACGCTCAAAGGAGTTATTGATCAGTCTGGATTTGTAGCATTAAATGTGCCCACACTGGTTATGCTACTTGTCTCTCTTCTTTTGCTCTATCTCGCTATAGTCAAGGAGTTCGAGCCACTTTTGCTCGTACCTATCGCATTTGGTTGTCTTTTAGTCAATCTCCCCCTTTCAGGAATTGTTGATCCTGGAGGATTTCTTTACTTTGTAAAATTTGGAATAGATCACGAACTATATCCGATAATTATTTTCATGGGAATAGGTGCTCTAACTGATTTTGGTCCTTTGCTAGCAAATCCTATAACATTTTTACTCGGTGCTGCAGCACAAATAGGAGTTTTTTTTGCTGTAATCGGAGCTATGTTTATGGGCTTCACAATGCCTCAGGCTGCAGGAATTGGTATTATTGGCGGAGCAGATGGTCCTACTGCAATCTATCTTTGTTCAAAACTCGCAAAGGAAATACTCCCTGCAGTAGCAGTTGCTGCGTATAGCTACATGTCACTTGTTCCGCTTATTCAGCCACCTATTATCAAGTTGCTGACAACAAAAAAAGACCGCGCAATAAAGATGGAACAACTTCGTCCCGTTACAAGGACAGAACGTGTTCTTTTCCCCATCATTTCGACAATCGCATGTGGGCTGGTTCTACCAGCTTCTGTTCCACTTATTGGCATGTTAATGTTCGGAAATCTTCTTCGTGAGTGTGGTCAGACGGAGCGTCTTTCACAGGCCGCGCAGAATGAAGTTCTTAACGCAACTACAATATTCCTCGGAATAGCTGTAGGAGGGACGATGAACGCAGATTCTTTTTTGACAATTGCTACAATTAAAATAATTTGCTTAGGGCTAATTGCTTTTATCTTCAGTACAGCCGGGGGAGTTATTTTTGGGCAAATTATGAAAGTTGCAACAGGTGGTAAAATCAATCCTGTTATAGGAGCAGCAGGAGTTTCAGCCGTTCCTATGGCAGCCCGAGTATGTCAAAAGGTTGTCTCTAAGGAAAACCCTGGAAGCTTTATCTTAATGCACGCAATGGGACCAAATGTAGCAGGAGTTATTGGCACTGCAGTTGCAGCTGGCGCCATGCTCACGCTTTTAACAAAATAGAAATAAACTTTTTAAATTATAGTAACTAAAATGAATTAAAAATTCCCATTGGAGTATAAAAATACACCTTTGGGAATTTTTTTATTAACATTATTATTTTAAAGCCTTGCTTTGCATTTATTTTACAGGTAAAAACATTTAACTTTTGCGTATAAATTAAAGTGTCTTGCGGTTTTGCTTTTAAAAGTATTTTTGTTTATAAGTCTTCTTGGGAATATTTATGTTAAAAAACGACATAAATATAAGACAAACAGAAATAGATGTCTCCGCTTGTCTTATATTTATCTATTTCTAAAATTATTCTTGATCTTGTGATAATTTCGAGAAAAGCAAATCCATTCCGTGAGGTCTTTTTATCAGTTTATATCCAACATAACCTTTTCTAATCGCTCTGAGTTGACTATCAAGATGCCGAAGGGATATTTGTATATTGCCTGGCATTGAAGCTAGTCTGTTTTCCATTAGATTTTTTTTCAAAAGGTAACGTTTATGACTGTTACGATTGTCTTTTATG
>JAAYFQ010000065.1 GCA_012728165.1 Synergistaceae bacterium
CACCTACAAGGCGTGCTTCTGCAATCTTGTAAGCTTCTATTTGGTCTAACATATCTTGGGTAATAGCATTAGCAAATGTAATACTAAATAGAGAACCCAAATGCTTGAAAACAACCGAAGCCTCTGGATTATCTGCTTTCACATCTTTAGATGAAAAATAAAGCATCACATCTTTTCTACTCTTTATGGCTGCAAGCGATCCCGCATTACCAGCATTTTCGGGTAGTTTTACAAGGGGGGGGTCTGTTTCGTCTAGCCCACCTCCGCCATACACACCGTATAGGTTAAAAGCTTCGCGGGTATTTATGTTTGCGGGTATAAGTATTTCAAACTGTGCGTCTTTTCTATTTTCAGAGATACTTGCCACCCTGGCTGTACTCTTTATTTTAGTCTCTCCTTGCACAAAAGCAAGTTGTAGCTCGTCTGTCTCTTCCCAAGTCAGCTCAATAGATTTATCACCTAGTTGCGCTAGGTCAACCCTTGTGGTGGGACCATCACTTTTATTGCCTGGCATAGTGGCCGTGAGCGATAGTGTACGTCCTGTGTTTGGTGCAGGATTGTTGCCATTCTTTTCAAAAATCTCGTCATTGCTACATGCGGCTAAGAGCAGGATGATGGCGATGGTGGTGAATTGTAATAATATCTTTTTCATTTTTATTTTTTTGATAAAATGTTTAATTTTTTTTATTGTATGTGGTAGAGGCGCAATGCATTGCGTCTCTACCTCGGCATTGCGTCTCTTCTATGTTGTAATCCAAATGTTTATTGAATTATTATTTTTATTGTTATTCTTTCAAGTACTTAACTTTAAAATGATTATCTTTATCTATTGTAGGGAGGAAGGGGAAACAGGCAATGCTGGGGAGCAACCTGCAAGCAATACTCTCTACGGACACACTGCAAAAGAGAAGGTTTCGGCCTTCTTTTTTTGTTCTTTTGCAGGCTTCCTATATGGCTAAGAAAACCCAAAGTTGAGTATCAACTTAACCAGTAAACTTAAAAACTTAAAAAACAACCTTCTATCAGTAGACAATTGCCATTAGTGCAATGCTACATTCCCCTATTCAGTCTTTTAAGTAAAGTGTCGCATTCTACAGAAGCAGACGAACTGCAAGAGACGCCAAGCGATCACTTCATTTGTTGATTGTTTTTTAAGTTTTTATTATACAGTTCCAGTAACATATTCTCGTTGATATTTCAATGTAAAATAAATTCTATTCAACACTTTACGTGCTATACGTATAATAGCCTGATTAGGCTCCATCCTTTGGGCGTATTTATGATAAGCCATATTTAATGCTGGATCATATCTGGCAGCTATCCATGAACTCTCAATTAATGTTCTTTTGATTAAGTCATGTCCTCGAAAAGTCATTTCCGTATTCTTATCTTTCTCCCCAGAAGAATGACGACCTGGAATTAATCCTACAAAACTGGCTAGGTGGTCCGTATCTTTGAAGCGTTTAACATCCACGATCTCTGTGAGAAGCGTTATAGCCGTTATAGGACCTACTCCTGGTATTAAACGTAACAACTTCATGTTGTGAACATAACTCTTAGTGCATGAAAGCTCTCTTACTTTTCGTGTTGCTTCCAGTAATAATGCTCGTTGTTCTTCGGCTTTTCGTATAAGTAAATTAAATGCGTCTTGACCCGCAGGATAAGGAAGCTTGACATCTTCTTTTAACCACTTCATAAATTGATTTGACCAATGTGTATTTCTATTTTCGAATTGAGGAGGATAATTTATTCCATAAAAATACAAGAACGACTTGGTTTGAAGCTTTAAACGTGTCATGTCTTTAACTACAGATGCCCTAAAACGTACAAGAGATCTTTCGTTTAAAGTTGCTAGCTCAGGAATATATATCGCATTAAGTTCACCATTGCGAAGCGACCGGCCAAGCTTCATGCTATCAACCTTATCATCTTTATGCAATTTCTCTTTTTGAGAAGTTGGAACATCTGCCGCATTAACCACAATATTATTTATCCCTTTTTTCATAAGTTCGTAATGTGCCCAAAAACCACTAAATCCTGCTTCATAAACAGAATAGTATGTGGCGTTAGGAAAATTCCGTTCTAGATAATCACTTAAAACTTCCGCGCTGGGAGGTTGATTGAACTTCTTGTGAAAAAGCTTTTCAGTATATATTGATGCTGTCCAACTTTTTAAATGTACATCAATTCCGATGAAAACATTTTGTCCTTTAAAATTTAATTCTCTTCTTTGTGTTTGCATAAGTCATCAAGTTTTATTGGTTTTGAGCTTCTAATTTCAAAAATAATAATTCTTTTTGGCTTATGTCTTTTTAAAATCTTAAATTAAGAGGAAATCTCAAATTGATAAGCGAATACAAACATAGGGACTAC
>JAAYFQ010000066.1 GCA_012728165.1 Synergistaceae bacterium
ATTTGCGCCAAACGAGGCTATGACAGCTGTTATTGTTGTTCCTATATTGTCACCTAATATAATTGCAATGGCGGTTTCTAGAGGTATTACACCTTGAATAGCTATTGCCATGGTAAGGCCTACTGTGGCGGAACTAGATTGGACAAAAAGTGTTATTACAAGTCCTGACAAAAACGCGAGAAAAATATTAGTACCAAATAAAGTTATCAAATCAGGGCGCGATTTGATAAAGGCCATTGGTTCTTGCATCAATTCCATCCCAATGAAAAGAAGGCCGAAGCCAACTAAACAAACACCTATATATTTATTCCTTTTTTTCTTACTTAATATACAAAATGCAGCCCCAACAACTGCACAAAGATATGCGAAATTTGTAATTTTAAAAGCAATAAGCTGTGCTGTTACTGTAGTGCCTATATTTGCACCAAGAATTACACCAATTGCCTGTACTAGAGTCATAAATCCAGCGTCAACAAAACTAACAACCATAACCGTTGTTGCACTACTACTTTGTATAATACTTGTAACAAGTGTTCCTACAAGCAACCCTTTAATAGGCGTCCCTGTCAGAGAACCGATTAGTTTCCTGAGTCTATCTCCGGCAATGGTTTGTAAGGCCTCGCCCATTATTATTATTCCATAGACAAGAATGCCTATACCAGCAAAAACCTGAAGAATCGAACCTGCGGACATCAACATCTCTCCTTAAAAACTAAAACAGCAAAAATATTATATTAAGTTTTTTTCACGCGGCCTATATCAAAAACGACCATAGCAAGATTATACGTATGGTCACCAATACGTTCAAGATTACTCAATATATCTATAAAAACTACACCGCTGCCAGCATTACAATTACCCGCATTTAGGCGCGTAATATGCTTTGCACGCAGAGTTTTTTCCATGACATCAATTCTTGCCTCTAAATCCAAAACATTCCGAGCAAGCTCTACATTTTCTTCTTCCAAAGCTTTTATGACACACATAAGAGACGAAATAACCAAATCGAACATCTCCTTGCACTCAATCATTGCACTTGGAGAGAATCTTAGTGTGTTCTCCTGAAGATACTGGAACATCTCAACTAGATTTATTGAGTGATCTCCGATACGCTCAATATCACCAACTCCGCTTGTGCAGGAATTAAGTAATAACGACAAATCCGGAGACAACCCGCTTTGACCGACGTCTGTCGCATAAAAAACAATGTCTCGTGTCAATTCATTGACAGTGCGCTCCATATAATAAATATTTTCTATTAGTTTGGCATTGTTCTCTATAAACATTTTGCGACAGTCTTCTACCATTGTTCTCGCAATTTCAGCAACTCGTATCATCTCTTTACGAACCGCGTCGACTGCTGCTGCAGGAGAAACCTTTATAAGTGATTCATTTAGAAAAATAGGCCCTACAACCGTTTCATAACAGTCGTCAGGTAAAATTTTTCTGATAAGTTTTGCGTATTGTTTAACGAACGGAAAGAACATAAGCGCGATTATTATATTAAAAATAGTATGCGCGTTTGCAACCTGACGTGACACGTCAGACGAAGTGAGCCTAATTAACGAAGCATAATAAGGAAGTATAAGTGCTATTACGACTGTTCCTACTATTTTTATTATCACGTGGCTCAAAGCTGCTTGTTTGGCTGATCTTCTAGCTCCTAAAGATGCCAAAACAGCAGTAGTTGTTGATCCTATGTTTTCTCCAAGTATTATTATTATTGAAGTTTCAAGTGAGATAAGTCCCTGTGCCATGACCACCATGGTTAACCCCACTGTGGCCGAACTTGACTGAACAAGTGTTGTGATTAGAAGACCAGCAAAAAATGCCACTACCTTGTGGCTTGAAAAAGCGTTCATTAAACCCGGACTATTTTTGAGAAAAGCCATAGGTCCTTGCATCATTTCCATACCTATAAAGAGAAGACTAAACCCTATCAATCCAACTCCCATGTGCTTGTGACGTTCTTTTTTACAAAGAATACATATAGAAGCTCCTATTAAGGCGCATAAATAAGCCACATTAGTTATTTTAAAAGCAATTAGCTGACCTGTTACTGTAGTACCGATGTTAGCTCCCAGTATTACTCCTATTGCCTGAACCAAATTCATAAAACCGACATCAACAAAACTGACAACCATTACTGTTGTCGCGCCACTACTTTGTAGAATACCTGTAACTATCGTGCCAACTAGAAGACCTTTAAATGGAGTTGATGTAAGGGATCCTATTAGTTTTCTTAGACGATCTCCTGCGATAATCTGGAGAGATTCGCCCATTATAACAATTCCATATACAAGTACACCAACACCAGCTAGCATTTGCAAAAAAGAACTAAGAGACATGCGGACCTCTCCTTAATGTGGCAATAAGACTCTGACGCTAAAAAATTATATTCTGGTTATCAGCGGGACAATTGTTGGGTAATTTCTAGATGAACGTCCAAAAACTTCTCTAACTCTTTTTCGTATCTCTGCTGGCAAAGCTGATGGCCTAGCACCCGGAACTCTTGCAAATTGTTCAATTGCTTTGTTGACAGCATCCTCTAACTTACAAAGAGTATCTCTGTCCTCAGACGAGAACACACTACCTCGTGTTTGCACCTGAACAGGTGACACTAAGTGCGAGTATTCATCAATAGTTACAGAAATTACAACAAGTCCATTCTCAGAAAGCTCTCTGCGCTCACGCAGAATACTACCCTCTAATCCACCCAATGCGACACCATCAACAAGCACCGCTCCCGACTGTACCGTCTCTCCTAATTCGGCTCTATTTGAGCTAGTAAACTTCAATACATCTCCGTTTTGGAGAATAAAAACATTTTTAGAGGAAATTCCCATTTCCCGTGCAAGTTGTGCGTGACGCACAAGGTGGCGATATTCTCCATGTACTGGCACAAAAAATTTAGGTTTAACTATATTCAATAATATCGTCAGCTCATCACGAGAGGCATGTCCTGAAACATGGATATTGTCACTTTTTTCATATATTACCTCACACCCCAAAGCGAAAAGCCTGTTAATCGTATGATTTACAAGTTTTTCGTTACCTGGAATCGGTGTAGCAGAAATTATAACCAAGTCTTTGTCACCAAGTTTTATCATACGGTGCGTCCCTTTACTCATCAGGACAAGGCCCGAAAAAGGCTCGCCCTGACTTCCTGTAGTAAGCACCACAACTCTGTTCGCAGGAAGCAAATCCGCTTCTTGGGAGGTTACGATAATTCCCTCTGGTACTTCAACATAACCCAGTTCCTGTGCGAGATCCATATTTGACAGCATACTTCTACCATTCAAAACCACTTTTCTGTTGAATCTTACAGCGGTGTTTATAACTTGCTGCGCTCTGTGAAGATTGCTTGCAAACGTGGCAATGACAATGCGTCTATCTTTATGTAAACGAAAAAGTTTTTCAAATGTCTGTCCAACAGTTTTTTCTGAAGGAGTTACTCCAACTCTATCAACATTGGTAGAGTCAGACAACATCAACAAAACACCCTCTTTGCCAAGTTGAGCAAAAGCACTGAAATCAGTGCATACGCCATCTATAGGTGTGGGATCAAGTTTAAAGTCACCCGTGTGAATAATGGTTCCAAGAGGAGTTTTGATCGCAAGCGCTAGTGCATCCGGAATAGAATGACATACGGGAATAAACTCCACAGAAAAATTTCCAGCTTCAACTTTATCACCGGGAGATATGATTCTGTAGTCAGGTTCATATGAGGTTCTAGCATCAACCATTTTATTTTCTATAAACCCTGCCGTGAGACGCGTAGAGTAAAGAGGAACATCAAGTTTCGGAAGAATAAAAGGTAGTGCCCCTATGTGGTCTTCATGACCGTGTGTTATGAATATTGCTTTTATTTTACTTTTATTTTCTATAAGATACTCAGCATCAGGAATAACCAAATCAATACCAAGCATATCATCCTCAGGAAATTTAAGACCACAGTCAACAACAATTATGTCATTCTCAAAGCTGAAAGCTGTAAGATTCTTGCCAATTTCTCCTAATCCACCAAGAGGAATTATTCTAAGCTCACCTTTGTCTATACTTTTAGGTTTTCTTTTGTATCTTTTTTTCTCTGTTACAGGCATAAAATACAACTCCTTCCAACAAAATATATTAACACTGAAACTCTCATATAGCTAGACTTTTTTATTGACTCATGTAAATTTTTGTTACATTATTACGTTCGCGTCTAATCAAAAAATTCCTTCATAAAAGTTGTCTTGGGTTGACAACAACTGAATATACGATATAATTTTTTTTTGTCATGCTTTACGTTTGGACAGTTAAAGTTCAAACAGACACATTGGGATATGGTGCAATGGCAGCACACCTGACTCTGGATCAGGCAATCTAGGTTCGAATCCTAGTATCCCAGCCATATTTCTTATTTTAAAATAAGTGGTCCCTTCGTCTAGGGGTCTAGGACGTCGGGTTCTCAGCCCGTTAACGGGGGTTCGAATCCCCCAGGGACTGCCAATTAAATGAAAAAACAGAGGTGAGACAAACATGTTCTCCCTCTGTTTTTTATTTAGTTTTGTGAATCGACACCTTGAACAATCATTCGAGGTGTCGCAAACTTAACTCCCTCTTTGTCAAACATATCTTTGAGCCTAGCTCTGTAAGCCCACGAGACTTCCCACTGTCTACCAGGAATAGTTTTAATAAACACTCTCAAATCAACAGAGTTTGCGGAGAACTCTAATATCCCCTGTGCCTTAGGTAATTCTATTATTCCTGAATCAGGCTCATTGAACATAGTTTTTGCCAATTCTGACATCAATGATACAGCTTTTTGATAGTCTGAATCATAAGTGATTCCAATTTTTACGATAGTTGCAGACCACAATTTAGTCTTATTTAATACCGTCTGTATCAAGCTATTTGGAATAATAATAAGACTTCCTGTAAAATCACGCAGTCTTGTTGCTCTAAGGTTAAATTTCTCAACCGTTCCTACTAAATCATTGACTTCAATTACATCTCCGATATTGTACTGATTTTCAGTTAATATTATTATACCGTTAATATAATCACGTATGAGGTTTTGAGCTGCAAATGATACGCCTAGTCCTACCACTCCAACACCAGCTAAGACAGGACCTAGATTAAACCCTAATATTTTTAACAGGTAGAAAATAAAAAAGACCGCTATCAATGCTCTTACTAGCTCTATAGCTAACTGCCTAAGAGTTACAAGTCTCTGTATTAAAGTTTCCTTCGTACTTCCTTCTTCATCTGTTGGAATGTTTTCCGTAGCAATTCTAAATAATCTTTTTATCATATATCTAGCAAATTTATCAAGCAAAAACCATACAACACAAAACAACAATACCAAAAATAACACTTTGAATTCTTTGAAAATCGTGGTCATAAAAGACACTACTTGTGACAAGCCATGCACCTCCGAAATTATCTTTGCTTTTCTTGAATTTTGATGCCACCCAGATTAGATAGTATTTTTTGATCTATCTCAACATTATATTTCTGCTTAAGTTTTTCTATTTCTTTATCGACATAAGCCATTTGTAATCTGGTTGACACTTTTTCTTCAGATTCTAAAAACGTGAGCTGCTTAGAGGGTCGATGTGCAAGAACTTCGATTACATGCCAGCCATATGCGGATTTCACAGGCCCTGTAAGCGAACCCACTTTGGCTCCAAAAACTGCTTTTTCAATGGCCGAATCTTGAGTGCCTTTTTCTACCCACCCTAAATCACCACCGGTTTTTGCGGTGTTTTGATCGCGGCTAAAATTTCCAGCAACTTTCACAAAATCATTTGTGTTAATGACCTTAAGAAGAACCTCATTGGCGATGTTTTTTGTTGGAGACATTATATGTCGAATGTGATACGCCTCGGGCTGAACGAATTCTTCCTGATGCGATTCATAATATTTCTGTAATTCTTTGCTGCTAATATCCCATTTTTCTGAAATGTTTTTTAAATATTCTCTAAGCAAAACTTGAATTGTCTGCCACTTTATCTGAAAAGCAACATCAGGAACACTATCTAACCCCTCATCCTTTGCAGCTTCAGCAATCAAAAGTGCTTCAGCAACTTGATTCATCATTACATTTCTTTTTTCGAGATCGGCTTGAGTAATGGTCATCATAGTTGCCATGTTATTGCCGCCTGTACTGTTAATAAGAACTTGAAGCACTTCCTGTTCAGTTAAAGAGAACGAACCAACTTGAATGACGGGTTTTTCTTCTGAGAAAACAGAAGAAACAAAAATTGACGTCAGTGATATACTTACTAACAAAACACTGACGATTTTTTTTATTGACAAGACAAGTACCTCCTATAATTTATCTATTTCTTTTTTCGAAGTTTTAAACTTCATCTCACCTTTTTTGTTAACAGTAACTGAAACCTTGTCTCCATCAACAATCAAACCTTCAAGCATTTGATTTGAAAGTGGATCTTCTACCATTTTCTGTATCGCTCTGCGCAAAGGACGTGC
>JAAYFQ010000067.1 GCA_012728165.1 Synergistaceae bacterium
TACGGCGGTTTCGGATTTTGCATACCTGTGGTACAACCTCATCCGCCCTCATTCCTTCAACGGCGGACTGCCCCCAGCTAAAAAGCAAGTTGCTTAATGACTTTGGACACAGGTGTTACAATTCCCCTTGACCAGGACAGTCGATAGAATTCATGCGCACCGGTTCTTGTTGCGCCAGAAACTATGCGAATGCCACATGCACCACTTTCTTGTGCCCATTCTTCAATCGCCTTCAATAATGCTCTACCTATTCCTTGTTTCTTAACATTGCTTGAAACTGCAATCCCCATTATGTTCTTCATATGTGGAGCATAAATCACATCATGGTTATTAGCATGAACATACCCCACAATAATATTATCAATCAAGGCTACTAAAATTTTATCTTTATCGCTTTCCAATAATTCTTTAAGTTTTTCTTTGGTTTTTTCTTCCTTGTAGTCATATCCCATTTCACAAACATTTAAATCATAGATAGCTTTTGTATCGCTTATTTCACATTGTCTTATCTTAAAATTCATATAAGCTACCTCCCATTATATAAATAATATCCACGACAACTTTTAATCTATCTTTCATGATCATTGCCTTCTCTTTTCTTCGTCTGCTTCTCAAGCATTTTAATTGTATCTAAGTAATGCCTCTCTACTTCTGTTAAAGTCTTTGCTTGGTACTTTCTATATTCCGCTTGAGCCTTATCCATCGCCTGCTGATGACTAACTTTTCCGGACCCATCAAGAAGCTGCTCTCCTGTCGAGGATAGAATGGCATCCAGATGTGAGATGTAGTCTTTCATATGCATGGGATTTTTTCTCATCGCTTGAATTTCTGCAAAATCAAAATAACCGGACACCAAGTTATTAAGTACTTTAAGTTCATTTTCATCCAAGTAATTTTTGGCAACACTGATATCTTTTAGACTTGGCAATTCACCCGCAAAAGTAGTTAGACCCATAAATGGTTTATCTGCATCTACTCTGTCATAGATAAGCTCAGCTGCCGTGTGACCGTGAGCAGCAAAATGTAGTTTATTTTGCACAATCTTAAAAAATTGTATCGACTCATCGCTTTTAGGATTATAGTCCACGCTGGTAGCGTATAGATCTAAAACTTGACGATACATGACCTTTTCAGAAGAACGAATATCGCGTATACGATCTAATAATTCTTTCCAGTAATTACCGCCACCAAGCTTTTTGAGCCTATCATCGTCTATGGCGAAGCCCTTAATCATATATTCTTTTAACCGCTCTGTTGCCCAGATTCTAAATCGTGTGGCAACAGAGGACTTGATTCGATAACCTAGGGAAATAATCATATCCAAGTTGTAATGGGGAATTTGTCTGGCCACTTCCCTCTTTCCTTCTTTTCGAACCTGTCGGAATTCCCGACAGGTTGAATTTTGATCTAATTCACCTTCAGAATATATATTCCCTATATGTTCAACTACATTAGTTCTTGAAGTCTGAAATAGCTCAGCCATTTGTTGTTGAGTCAGCCAAATTGTTTCATCCTCAAGCTTTACATCTATATGTGTCAAGCCATCTTCCGATTGATAGATGACAATTTCTCCAATGCTTTTATTTTCCATTCTTTCTCCTCTCTTTTGATGTGCTCTTACAAAGATTGTTACATCGATAATTTCACGAAGCAACACAAAGATTATAAAAGTTCAATTTTTTCTCTCAATCTCTCAGTTTGGAATCACAGGTGACGGTTCTTTTTGATTTTGCGGTGATTCCCCGGTGATTATAATTTATCTATTTTTCTGTTTCTTACCCTTTGCCCTCTTGAAATATATTTGCCTTCGGCGCTTTCTATAGCCGGGACTGAGCGAATATCAAACTTTTCATAGTTTTCTTGGGCTTTAACTAAAACATCCTCAAAGCTTATCGGTACGCCTATCGCATCGTACCAATTCTCCTCCGTTTGCAGTTGGAAGTGCAAATGAGGTTCGGTAGTGTTTCCCGAATTACCGCAGCAAGCAATTTTTTCTCCTCGTTTTATATGCTGCCCTACCTCAACCAAAATACTATCAGGTTTCAGATGTGCCAAAAGCGAATATTCAAATTCGTCATGCTTAATTATTATATAGTTTCCTCTCAAATCGTTTATTAAGGGGTCTGTCATGCCATTGCCTAAAACCATGCTGTCTTTTGAGCTGTTTCCAATGCATGAAACAACTCCGTCGCCCGGAGCTAAGATATCTTTTTCATAGCAGTAGTAACTGTGCAAATCAAACTGACAGCCTAAATAGCTTCTGCCTTCGTTATCAAGAATTACAAAATCATAAGCATATCTCTGAGAGTTAATATCCCAAGAATGCGAATATTCTTTGCTTACTCCTCCGTTTACAACTGTCCATTCTCCCTCGAAAGGAAGGCTATACTTACATGTGGAGCCTAAAAAATCTGTGCTTCTTGTTTTTTGCTTATTTTCAGCTTTAATTATCCCAAGCATCTGCCTTAAGATTTGAAAAAACACAGGAAACGTGACTACAATCTCCAAAATTCCGGTCAGCCAAAATATGTAAAAATATTTCCAGACAGGCCAATTGGAAAAAAACATGAGCAAGCCAAGCATGCCTAACCACTTAAGCCGAAAAACAGTTCTTAAAAAACGCCTTGTTGACACAATTGGCAAGCCTCTCTTTCTAATCATAAGGGACGGTTCTTTTTGATTTTGCGGTGTGATTGCCCATAATGATTTCATCTACGAAGCTCCATATAGATATCTGTTGGCAAATATCTGCTTTAATGTTCTTTCTAATTATAATCTTTAAGCGAAATTAGTTCAAGACAGTCAAAATATAAGCTCCTCGCTTTATTATTGCTGCACGCATAACAGTTTTTTATAAAACAAA
>JAAYFQ010000068.1 GCA_012728165.1 Synergistaceae bacterium
CCAAAAGAAGCCCAACGCCTCCGGCGATAGCCCAGTCCGAGCCACTATATCTATACCGACCTCCACTACCCCAATAATTATGACCATAGTAAGAGCGATAACGGCTTGAACGATGACCATAGTATCTGCTTGGACGTGAGCGATAGTATCTTGATGGTGCTGCCTGCGCCATGGGAACAAACGTAAGTGAGACTATTAGACAAAGAGCAACTGTGCGTAGTTTCATTTTTTAATCCTCCTTTTCAGTTCTCTAAACGTCTTGCTTATAGCTTGAGCATAGAGAGTGAAATAGTTCTAAGTTTTCTGCGGTATTCTTTTTGGCAATTCCGACGATAGTGTGGATATTTTTATTGTCAAAGAGTATTGTGAGAAAAATCAGTCTTTCTTCTCCATCTTTGGTGTTGGCAACTATTTCGACACCAGGGAGTCCATCAATAGTGACATCGTTTTCTGATATTATGTCAAGTTTTTTGCCAGGCTCTATCGTTTTTATTTTTTCTTTTGCATAAGGCAAATATTTGTTTGGAGTAATTTTGTTAGAATTTTTACTATTGGATACAACTAACAAAGATCCGTCAGGGGTACCTGTTGGCAGCTGCCCGTCCTTTGTATAAACAAGTGCTCCCTGAGCAAGTCCGGCAAATTTCATGTCTGTTTTTTCTGTACATATTTTGCCTATAGGATCAGACGCAACTATTTTTTCTTTTTTATTATCATCATCCCAATAGACAGATTTAATCATTTTTAAAGTAGAAGCTGCGTGCAGTTGATTTTTTGAATCATAAGAAGCGCTAAGCATCCAAGACTTCTCTCCACAATCAACTATTAGCACCCATTTGCCAAGGACAATGTTTTTACTTGTTTGAAAAATTTTAAGTAGCATTGCATTAGAACCGTTCCACAGAAGATTGGTGTGACCTTTTAGCTCTAACCCTTCTTTTTTAAGATTTTCTTTACTAAATTCCTCAAGTAATGTTTCGTATGGGAGCCGAAGCTGTGAAGCTTCAAGTGTCACTTTTTTTGCTTTATCGGCACAGCCAAAATTTGTTTTTTCGAAACTAAATCCTGGCACAGGTAGCACGAACATGGGAATATTAAAAAATTTTTGATGTTTTTCTGTTTTGATAGTTTTGATTTCTTTTACTTCATCACAGAAGGCGCATTGGGTTGAGAGTAAGACTAAGAGTGAGACTAAGAGCGAGACGATTGTAATCGTTACTGTTTTTCTAAAAGTAATGCTAGTTGTTTTAGTCATTCTCGCTTTCTCCAGTAAATGGTAACTTTTTGAAGTTCGGGACTATTTTGTCCACAAAGTCTTGAAAAAAACCTTTAACCATTTTTGTCTGGATCTGAGAGGTAAGTTCGTCAGCGTGGTTCGTGGCTTCTTCTTTTTTCATGCCACGCAATGCCGATATTTGTGATTCTGCTTTTTTGTAGTCTTTGACTTCAATGTATAGCATTCCTAGAATATATCGGTCTTCTATGTTCGAAGGGTCTAGTTCAACAAGCTTTTCATAGTATTCGCAAGCTTCCTCGTTGTCTCCAATTCTGACATAGCTTTCAGCAAGGCCTCGCTGTATTTCCGAATCAGGTCGAAGAGTAAACTTGTCAGCTTTAAGAAAATATTCAATTGCGCCAGTATAATCATCAGCTGCTAAGAGGTTCTGAGCCTTCGATAAGTTCCTGTTTTTTATGGTTTGACAGAAGAGGTACCCTGTGGCACAAATCAGTACGATTACCATAATACTTACAACTACTGCCGAAAAACTTCCTTTATGTTTCTTCATAAAGATTGCCCCCCTAATATCCAGTCTTGGTTACATCCAGATGTTCGTTCCAATTATATCTGATGAGTCTCATAAAAGAATCGGTACGTTCTAACATATGGATTCCGCAATAGTCCATTGGATAAAAGAATATATCATTGAGAACAAAATTAAAGTAGTGACAAATGATAGTCCAAATTACGCCGCCATGAGCTACAACAAGCAGGTTCCCTTCAGCGTATCGTGAGAGAATTTTTTCGAACGCTGGAACTGTGCGTTTTTGGAGATCTAGAAAGCTTTCTCCGTTTGGAGGAGCAACAGAATCGAAAGAGACTCCTCTTGCATCATATAGCTCTTCCCATTTGGTCCGGACCTCATCATAGCTTTTGCCTTCCCAATCTCCAACGTTTATTTCCGACAAGTCTTTTACTGTTTGTATTTTGTTCTTATGTTTTGGAACAGTGAGCTCGGCAGTGTGTCGAGCTCGCAGCAATGTACTGGAAAAAATTCCATCAAATGTAACATTTTTGATTTTCTCACCAATTTGCTCTGCAAGCCTCTCTCCTTCTTCGCAAAGAGGATAATCGGTCTGTCCGTAATATAATTTGCCGCCATGAGGAAGGTCAGGTTTTGCGTGACGCATTAAAAAAATGTTAAGTTTTTTTGTCATGTTTTCTCCCATATATCTTATTATATAATTTTTAAGTTAAAGAATTATTTCATCGTCTGCTCTCCACGGAGGAGTAACAATGCAGAGAAATTCTAAGGTTTTGTCGCTGTTGTTTACAACGTGTTGTTCTGTCGAAGCAGGAATTATAACAGTCGTTCCTTTTTTGAGCTCAACTCTTTCTTGATTGAGATAAAGAGTTGCTTCTCCTTCAAGGACAATATATATCTCAGTTGATTTAACAAGCTTATGAGGAATAGAATTACTGTGAGGAGATATTGTTGCGTGAGAAATTGAAAAAGAATCAAAAGGTAAAATATCGTTTGCAGGATTTATCAGTTCTACGATTCTGCAAAGATCTCTGGAAGTAAAACGAGCTTCTGTCTCAAAGTTGCGTATAAAGTATTTCATATTCTTCTCCTCCACATATTTTAATCTTATCACCATATTGCGAAAGACGAATACGTATTGACACGTGTTTTTGTTTATTAACAAAACAGTGACATAAAAACTTGTGACTGTTAAAATAACTATGATATTACATGATGAAATCATAAAATTAAAAAGCACAAAATTACAACGCGTTAATGTTTTTTTGAAAGGTGGGCATCGTTATGGCAAAGTTTAAAAACATCCTCTCGTTTACATTATTTACGCTTTTATTTTGTTCTATGCCTGCAGAAGCATCTCAAGGGGCTCAGATTTCTACAGGATGGATTGTTGCTCTTTTTGTTGTAGTTGCGATTGTTGCAATAGCGATAAAAAAATTTATGGAATAATGCTTTTATCATATTAAGCTAGCAATTCAAAGTGGAGTGTCAACCAAACAAAATATTTTAGTTTACAACACTTGCGCTGACGTGTTAGACTTTCATAATTATAATTTTCATGATTGTGGGGCTAATGGATGTCAGTTTTTAAAGTGTCTTCTTCGAAAACACGAAATCTTATTTATTGCTCGCTTTTTGCGGGACTTATAACCGTTGGTGCGTTTATAAGAATACCGCTTCCTTTCATTCCGATAACACTTCAATTTCTTTTTACAAATCTAGCTGGACTGCTTCTAGGTCCGATACTTGGTGCGACAGCGGTGAGTGTATATATAATAATAGGGTTGATTGGTCTTCCGGTGTTCACTGTTGGTGGTGGGTTAGGATCAGTTTTGCAGCCGACTTTTGGATATATCATTGGTTTTGCTTGTGGAGCTTGGGTTGGTGGACATGTGGCTCATAGAAAAGAAAGCCCCTCTAATAAACGTCTTTTTATGGCGGGGATTTCAAATCTGGCTGTTCTATATCTTTTTGGAACAGTTTGGTATTATTTTTTGGCAAAATATTACCTGGGCACTCCAAAAGGGATTTGGACTCTTTTTGTTTTCTGTGTTGCTGTGTTTATTCCAGGGAATTTGCTGAGTTGTATTTTAAGTGTTCCAATCGCTAAAAGGTTGCTTCCATTGATTAAGGTTAATAAATGAAAGCTTAAAATACAAAAGGACGACACTTTTAAAAGTGTCGTCCTTTTGGTCTATATATTATTTTATAATCAGAGCTTCTGGTGTTTTTAGCCATCGAATAATTCGTCGCAGAAAAAAGAAGGCTACAATTGCTCCCAAAAAATCTCCTATTGGAAAGGTTGCCCAAATACCCCAGAATCCCAAAAAACGTGGAAGAATTATAACAAGAGGAAACATAAATAGTCCCTGACGCATAGTTGAAAGGAGCAGAGATTCTTTTGCTTTTCCAAGTCCTTGAAGCGCAGCATTTGTAATGATAGGTAAGCCAAAGAAAACAAGACCTGAATATCCAATTCGCATGCCAGGCACTCCTAGTGCAAGGAGCTCTGGATCACTGCTAAACAACATCATCATCTGTTTGGCAAAAATTTCAGCAAGAGTACTTGTAAAAAGATAGAAAATAGTAACAAGAATTAAAGATTTTTTTATTGTTTCAATAGCTCTTTCGTGCAGGCCTGCACCATAATTGTAGCCAATAATAGGCTGAGCAGCGTCACCTATGGCAAACGCTGGTAGGAAAAGTAGAGAATCTATGCTGAAAAATACACCAAATGCGGATAGTCCGATTTCCCCACCATAGTGGAGAATCTTACGGTTCATAATGGTTACTAAAAGGACAAAAGCTATCTGCATAATAAATGGTGCGCTTCCAACTGCTACAATTTTCTTAATTATTTTTAATTTAGGTCGCAATATAAAGTGGAGACGTACTCTCAAGGGCGTATTTTTCAGAGTGAAGTAAATAAGCCCAAATATGGTAGCTGCTCCTTGTGCCAAAACAGTTCCCAAAGCTGCGCCCGCTATTCCCATTTTGAAATGGACAATAAATATGGCATCTAGAATTATATTGGTGAGAGCACCAAACATTTGAGATGTCATTGCATAACGAGGGCTTCCGCATGCTCTTATCAGCGAGTTTAATGCAAATGATGTTAGCGCAAAAGGGGCACCGATAAGAATTATACGCATGTAGTCCCCCGCGATCGGAAGGAGGGTTTCGCTAGCCCCAGAAAGTCGCAAAAGCTCATCTGTAAAATTGAGTCCGATTATAGCAATAGTGCAACCAATCAGTACAAGAAGCATGATAGAATGAGATAGAACTTGCTCTGCAGCTCGTCTCCTTTTTGCTCCATAAAGAATAGCTATACGCGAACTACCTCCCACGCCAACAAGCAAAGAGAAAGCAATCATAAGCACCATCACAGGAAAGACAGTAGTTATTGCCGCCAATCCGGCAGATCCAACATATTGTCCGACAAATATTCGGTCTACGATATTGTATATTGCTCCGGCAATCATTCCAAACATTGAAGGTAGAGCAAAACGAAGTAGAAGTTTTGTAGTTTTTTCTTCGTGCATCATTTGACGTGCTGAATCAGTTTTGATCTGGTTTATTTTTGTTATGATATTTCTCCCTTTCAATTAAAAGCAGTGTGTTAAATAGTATAAAAACTTATCTATCTTATCCACAGATAAAACTTTTCTTCTGTACCATCAACGATTTCTTCATTTAAATCATATCCTTTTACTTCAACCGTCACTATCTTGCCGTCCATTTTCTTTGGCAGTTGAAAAGAGTGACGGAATTCGTATATTGATTTGTTGATTTGGGTAACATCTTTGGGATCAAAAAATCTTTCTAATAGTACAGTTTTTTCATCTGAATAAAGAGTTCCCTCTATCATATTTACGAAGTTATAGCGAAGTTTTGCTATTCTGTTTCCGACAGTAAAGGTTCCGTCATCATTTGGAATCACTTTCGAAAGAAGTGGTTGAATCGGAGTTACTACACCGTAAAGGGTCAGAGGGTTACCCCGGTCAACAGCTACGGCATTGTATACGTTTGTATCTACTCCGTCAATGACTCTACAAGGAGAATAGTTCTGATTGTTACTAAATTCCGCTCGTGTAAACTGTAGCCTATCACCATGGTCAAAAGCGATTATTTTTCCCTCTTTTTCTTCTTCTCCATGAAAGGTTTTTATATTCAGAGAGGGTTCTCCTATGTCGTAGTAGTAATAAACGATTTCTTCAGATTCAATGAAGCCTTCAAAAGCAATACGTCCAATCTCAACAGTTTGAGAAGCACATTGTTCCAGAGGAATGTTGTACATAATTGCATGGATTTTTCCGCTGATATATTCTAACCCATCGTTATCTCTCCACCTAAGAGGAATTTCGTAAGTAGATGGAAGTCCAACATTCCAATAGCCAGGAAATAGATCTTTGTAGACTCTTATTCCGCGTTCGTTTGCAAATTTTTCAACTTTTGCCATATGAACTGAAGGAGAGAAGCGTGCCAGAATTTTTTCTTGAACAGAGCCAAACATTATGTCGAAAGAATGGTTGTTTAGAGCTACGCCATGTTCTTCAAGAGCAATGTCGCCGGACATTACTGTTAATAATACGCGATAGAGCTTCCATTCCAAGTCCTCTTTGTATATTTCCCGATAATCTGTGTCAAAATTTTTTGTACAACCACCCTGCACTAGAACCGCGAAGCTATTTTCTGTTACAACAGCTTTTATTCTAGGATCATAGAAACTTTTAGGATTCTCGTGGTGAAAAATAAGGTCTGGTGGTGGAGATTTCGCCAACTCTTCACGAGATAGAGATACCCAAGGAGCTTTTCCGCCATAATTAAAAAATATGTCTCGCTCAGGAGTTACTCCTGTCGTTCTATCAACACGGCTGCGTACTGTTCGGACTGGTTCTATTATTCCTTCTCTTACCTCTCCTGTTATAGCAACTTCTATTTTGATATCTATAGGACATTCAGAAGCTTTCTTGCCTTCTCTATCAATGGTTCCTATTATATAAAAATCTCTTCCAGCTCCTAGCACTTGCTCGTCGATAGTGGGGTTTGTGAAAGAAACTGTTACGGCAGAGGCTTGTGAAGCTGTACAGCATAGCAAAAACAGAGACACAGTTATTTTTATGAAAGTTTTTGTCCTGCACATTCAGAGCACCTCTATTCGCATTGTCATTAATCATTGTTTTAATTATAAATTATGGCTACATATTAACTCAAAAATAAAAAAATCACAGAATGACAATAAAAAACAGGCGGATTTCCGATTCGGAAATCCGCCTGTTATGTAGTATGAAAATTTTTTAGTAGCGACTACGTTTAAGCATAAGTTTCAAAGGCTTTTGTGTTGCCGCAGCGAGTACGGGGACACGCTCGCGTTCAGTTTCTGCTTCCGGAGTCTGATTTTTCGCTGATTCATCTTCTTTACGGTAAAGCACCTGCATAGACTTTGAGCCGTCACGGTAAACAGTGATACCTTTGCAACCTTCTTTCCAGGCCAACGTATAGGAATCAATAACATGCTGAATAGTGCTGTCATTTGAAAGATTTATAGTTTTGGAAACAGCAAGATCTGTGTACCTCTGAAAAGCTCCCTGTGTTTTTACATGAGAGACAGGGGCTACCTGATGAGATGTTATAAAGACAGAGCTCATAAGATCCTGAGGAAGATTTTTCTTCATAGCACGTTCGTAGTAGCGGTTAGTTTGCTTCATAACGACTTTTGAACCATCTGTCTGAGTACGGACCCGCGTGTGTTCTAATGCAAAAAGAGGTTCAATTCCCGAAGAGCAATCAGCAAGCAGCGCAATTGTTCCAGTTGGTGCGATGCAAGTTAGGGTAGCATTACGACGCCCAAGATGTGCCAAAGAAGCAGGAATGCCTTTTTCTTCACCAAGAGCAGCCGAAACATTGTGAGCTGTTCCCTGAACTGTAGACATGATTTTTTCAGCTAGTTCAAGCGCCTCGTTGCTGTCGTAAGGAATACAAAGTTGAAATAGCAAATCCGCCCATCCCATAACTCCGAGTCCAATTTTGCGTGTCAGAGTAACTGCTTCTGCGATTTCTGGTAGAGGATAATGATTAACGTCGATAACATTGTCGAGAAAGCGTGTTGCAACAGAAGCGACTTTCTTGAGCAATTCAAAATCAACCTCTTCACCTTTGACCATTTTGGAAAGGTTTATAGATCCAAGATTACAAGCTTCATTAGCATAAAGAGGAGATTCTCCGCATGGGTTTGTGCTTGTTAGCGGTCCCAAATCAGGAGTTGTGTTACCGCGGTTTATAGCGTCTAAGAAAATGATGCCAGGATCACCGGTGCGCCATGCTGATTCTGCAATTTCAAGAAGAAGAGCAGCTTCTTCTCCATTAGGATTTGCTTCCACTTTTTCCATAAAATCATCAAATATTCCAATAGATATATTAAAGTTGCTTATTGTTCCGTCTTTGTCTTTGCAACGAATAAAGTCACGAACATCGTCATGATCAACGTTCAGTATTCCCATATTAGCTCCGCGGCGCATGCCACCTTGCTGTACTGTTTCTGTAGCTTTGTCAAAAAGACTCATAAAGGAGATAGGTCCTGAAGCGCGGCCGTTTGTACTGTTTACCCTTGCGCCAGAGCCGCGAAGGTTAGAAAAATTAAATCCCGTCCCACCGCCACTTTTATGTATCAGCATCTGTTTGCGAATGGCTTCGCATATACTTTCCATTGAATCTTCTATGCCGATGACAAAACAGGCTGCCAGCTGTCCATGAGGAGCAGGGCGCCCTGCGTTCATAATTGTAGGACTGTTAGGGAGGAACAGAAGTTTAGCCATAACGTCGTAGAATTCGTCAGCCCACTTGTACTGCAATGAAGTTGTTTTTTCTGAAGATGCAACGTGATGGGCTACTCTTAGTAGCATCTGCTCAGGAGTTTCTTTTGGATTGCCGCTATCATCTTTCCAAAGATAGCGATCTTTTAAAATGTCTTGCGCTGATTTGTTAAATGATGGTTTTACAAGCATGATAAATATTTCCCCCTTAACTGCGAATGTTTATTTCGCTCAAGGACAATAGTAACAGAGAGAAGTTGGAATTGTAAAGTGGATAACACTACATATACTGTTTTGTTGTCCACCAAACGCTGCATATTGTGTGACTATCTATGTGGATATTATGTGGATAAGAAAATAAAGCAAGACAGTGACGATACATTCTGAAAAATTAATAAATGAAAATTTTCCTTAGACTTTTTCTAAAAGATACTTGAATAAATATATTGTCATATAAATTTTTTATTTTCACGAGAAGGATAATATAGTTAAAAGCATTCAAAGAAAACGTAATATAGTGTAAAATTACCAACAGATGGCAACAAAAATCTACCGTTTAATACCTTGAAGCTTTTTTCCCTAAGGCGCACGCTATGGAGAAAAAGCCGTCAGGGCGAAACCGGAAACAGTTTCGTCTCCCATTGTGGAAAGAGGTGCGGCTTGTCTATGTGGCTTGCTCGTAAGATTTCTATCACTCACCATCCTCCTACAAATGGGGCACAACCGAAATGAAGAACAAAATTTATAAGGAGGGTATGTCTCATGGGTATCAGAAAGTATCGTTCCATTATTGCAGCGTTTATGGTCTGTTTTTTTCTTATTGGAGGAACTGCAGAAGCAACTGTTCCAGTTCTTAAAATGGCAACAACCACAAGCACCGATAATACGGGGCTTTTGGATTATCTTGCTCCTATTCTCCTCAAGGACGCAAAGATTGAAATTAAGTGGGTTTCCGTTGGAACAGGCAAAGCGCTTAACCACGGAAGAAATGGCGACGTAGATGTTGTTCTTACACATGACCCTGCGGCAGAAGACAAGTTTATGGCTGAAGAAGCTGCCACTAATCGCCGCCGAGTGATGTACAACGACTTCGTTCTTATTGGTCCAGAAAGTGATCCTGCAGGAATTAAAGGTAAGTCTATTACAGAAGCGTTGAAAATTATCGCTGATAAGAAACAGCCGTTAGTAAGTCGCGCTGACAAATCTGGCACCCATTCTGCAGAGCTTAAACTTCTGGACAAGGCTGGAGTTAAAGATTTCGATAAGGCAACTTGGTATGTGCAAACAGGGCAAGGAATGTTAAAGGCGATTAATATCGCCGATAATCGCCAAGGGTATTGTCTTACAGATCGTGGTACCTTTGTAAAATATGATGCGGGGCTAAAGGGTAAAAAAGGTCTTGTAATTGTTGTTGAAGGAGATAAAAACCTTCTTAATCAGTACAGCGTAATGGCGGTCAATCCAATCAAACATAGCCATGTAAAGTATGATTTGGCTCTAAGGTATATCGACTGGATTACATCACCAAAGGTCCAGAAAGATATTGCCAACTTCAAACTAGAAGGCAAACAGCTTTTCTTTCCTAACGCTGAGAAGAAGTAGAAACAGTAATAAATTAGTTTATTTATTAAAAAGCGAGGGCTTCACATAGAGAGTCCTCGCTTTTAATTTAGTTTTAAGGAGTGAGACCTAGTGGATTTTATTTTAGAGGGTTTTATTCAGGGGATAAAATTAATATTTTCTATGGACGAAGAGACTGCCAATATTGTCATAACGACACTTAGGTTGACTGGACTTTCCATGCTCGGAATACTTTCCTTGGGTCTTCCTCTAGGATTTCTTCTTGGTTACTGTAAATTTCCAGGCAAGACCGTTTTGCGGTACATTGTTGACACACTTCTATCGTTACCTACCGTTGTAATAGGATTACTTGTCTATGCCTTTATCTGTCGCAATGGTCCTTTTGGTGACTATGAACTTCTTTTTACGATTCGAGGAATGGCAATAGGACAGCTCATATTAGGGTTACCGATAGTTATAGCTTATACAGCAACTGTTGTTGAAGAGTCAGATCAAAGACTTAAAATGACACTTCAAACTCTCGGAGCTTCCGGATATAGGCTAGCCATCACAAGCCTTTGGGAAAGTCGCTTTCAGATTCTTGTCGCAGCTCTTACATCATATGGCAGAATAGTTGGAGAAGTGGGCTCCGCTATGATGCTAGGCGGAAACATCAAGTGGCATACCAGGACAATAACAACCGCTATTTCACTAGAAACCGGTAAAGGAGATTTTGCATTGGGGATTGCTCTTGGAGTTATTCTTATTGCAATATCCTTCGCTTTAAACGTAGCTCTATCATTTATTCGCCGTAGAACGGAGAACTCACGATGTCTGTCATGAAAGAGAGCCTTTATGCTCTAAGCAATATAAAACATCGTTATGGCAATGGTGCTATAACTTTAGACATTGAAGCTCTTTCAATTATGAAAGGTAGTATAACAGGAATTGTTGGCCCCAACGGGAGCGGAAAGTCTACGCTTCTTAAAATATTGGCCTTTCTTGAACCGACAATTGAGGGAACTATTCTATACGAGCAAGAGAATAGTCTCGATCAAGAAGCGCAATTACAAAGAGAAACTACATATCTTCTTCAAGAACCTTATCTACTAAAACGCTCTATATATGAAAATATAGCCTATGGGTTAAAAATTCGCGGTAAGACCGAGAGAATGAAAGAGCGTATTTATGACGCGCTGTTACGGGTTGGCCTTATTCCTGATAGTTTTGCAAATAGGCCATGGCATTGCCTCTCAGGAGGAGAAGTTCAACGAGTTGCCCTTGCAGCTCGCTTGGCACTACATCCGAAAGTTTTGCTTCTTGACGAACCCACTGCGAATGTTGACGATGAGAGCGCACAACTTGTAAAAGAAGCGGTTTTGTCCGTATGGAAAGAATGGGGAACAACCGTTATTATCGCAACTCACGATTTAGTATGGCTGCATGAAGTTTCTACAGAAATTGTTAGCCTCTACCGTGGCCGTGTCATTGGAAAAGAAGCAGAAAATATAATTCAAGGAAAGTGGAAGCTAGAGAAAGGCCGTGCAAGTCGAAGATTTTCTGACAGACAGGTGCTTTATGGTTTTTGTGAGCCTTACCTTGACATAGCAGCAGCTATCATAAGTCCCTCAAAAATTAGCATAACGAGAACAGAACAGATAGCCTCAAAGCGTTTAAATGTTCTAAAAGGAACTGTCACACAGTTGATGTTGGAACGCAAGACAGACTGTGTTTTTGTTTCAGTAGAGGTTGGAGATGTAATAATCAAGGCCCGCGCAACTATTGAACAAATGAAGAACAACTTAATATATCCGGGAACAGAAGTTTGGATTTCTTTCTTTACCGAAAACTTACGCTGGTTATAAAAGTTAGAGTTTCGTAAAAAATTATATTAGCTTCTTAGGTCTTCCTAAGTAACTTTTTTTCTCTCCGGTCAATATTTTAAACGCCTTAATAATAGCTCTCTCATAGTAAGGAGTTAATGTCTTGCGGAAAGATTTTTCTCCACGCCAGAAGGGAAAACTATTCATGATCTCAAGCCCTATGATTCGCTTATGTGTATCTTCTTCGGTGAACGCGGGTGTCTGGTTTCCGCATAGATACCAATTATCTAGAGGAGGGCAATCCTCAAGACTAACGAGGTTCGTATCATAAATATCTGCTCCTCCAGTAATAGTGCAAGAACTCTCGTTTTCTTCATTCTCGATATCAAAATCATCAAACCCCACACTATCTCCCGATATTGTTTCAGAAGTAAGGCGAGCTATTAGCCGTTGTCTATTTAACCCTCGAAGTTTTAGGAGCAGAAATGGATTTTCATCTATGACTTCTGCGAGTAGTAGGAGAACGGCAATTATGTGTTTACATGGAACTGTGTCATCAGGGCACGTACATTTGAAACGAAGAATGGCGGATCTGTTTGGAAATAACGGGATTCCTGTTTCTTTGAATGCAGTTTCCATCTCTTCAGGCATTTCCATAGAAAGAAGCTTTGCTGCGAAAGACGCTTTTTCTCTAAAGCGTAGCAAAAGCAATTTTTTTTGTGCCTCCGAAACAGTCTGAAATCCGAGTTTTATCTGATACGGTTTTTCTCTTGTTCCTTGTACAAATGCAGTAACAAGTCCAGGTTCTATTTTAATATTTGTGATCTGTCCTTTACGAGCATAGGTTTTGCCACGTGCGAACCGACTAGAGTCTATGCAGGATTCAAGTATTTTCATCCAACGACGTGACCACCAGTTTGAGGTATATAAACGCCCACGACTTGTTCTTGTCTTGATTCCGTCACGAGTCATTTTGGGTTTTGAATTGGGGCAACTAAATTTTTTTCTTTGCATTATCTAACATCCTCTACGGCCTCTCGTTTTAAAGAGAAGAGCTCATGTAGCTCTTCATTAGTGAGTTCTGTCAACCAGCTTTCTCCAGTTCCTATAACTGAGTTGGCAATTCGACGCTTTGACTCTATGAGATTTTCAATTTTTTCTTCCAGTGTTCCCCTACAGCAGAAATAATGAACCTGAACATTGTTTTTTTGTCCTATACGATAAGCCCGGTCTACAGCTTGTTGTTCAACCGCTGGATTCCACCATCTGTCGAACATAATCACATGGTTTGCATTAGTTAGATTAAGACCGGTTCCTCCGGCTTTTAAAGAGAGCACAAAAAAAGGAGGAGGATTGTCAGATTCTTGAAAACGACAAACCATTTCGTCGCGTTTTTCTCGTGAAACCCCACCATGAAGAAAGAGAACCTCTCGTCCAAATGTTTCTTGAAGAAATTTCTTTAGCATCGTTCCCATTTCTACATACTGAGTAAAAATAAGAGCTCGGTCTCCTGTAGATAACATTTCTTCTGCTATTTCGGAGAGACGTGATAGTTTGCCTGATCTTCCAATTATCTCTGATTTATCTTTTAAATATAAAGCGGGATGATTGCATACTTGTTTGAGCGCGGTTATTGCAGAGAGAACAAGCCCCTTACGTTTGATGCCTTCAGCTTGAACAATCTTGCTGTCAATAGAATTTAACACAGCTTTATAAAGAGTTGCTTGTTCGCGTCCAAGAGGGCAAAAAACTTGTGTTTCAATTTTCTGAGGAAGGTCAGTGATTATATTTTTATCAGTCTTTAATCTGCGAAGAATGAAAGGCCCTGTCATTCTGCGTATTCTTTCCATTGCGAATGTTTCTCCGGCCTGTATAGGACGCAAGAAGTCACGAATAAAACTTGTTCGCCCTGGAAGCAGTCCAGGAAGTATAAATTCCATAATGGACCACATGTCGCCAACGTGATTTTCAACAGGCGTTCCTGTTAGCGCAATATGCCAGTCGGCGCGGATCGCTTTTGCAGCCTTGGCTTGTCTTGTATCAGGGTTTTTAATATTTTGGGCTTCATCTAGAATAATGCCGCTCCAAGGTGTTTTTGTAAGTAGTTCTCTGTCTCTGAAGAGTAGCGCGTAAGAGGAAAGAACGATACTGCTTTCACTGGCTTTTTGTATAAACTTTTGTCCTTTAAGTCGCTTTCCTCCATGATGTATCAAAACGGCTGTTCCGGGAAGGAACCTCTCTGTCTCTCTTCGCCAATTTTCAATGACTGAAGTTGGACAGATAAGGAGTACGGGACGTTTTTCTCCTTCGTTTTGCAGAAGCTGAATAAGAGCCAACGCCTGAATAGTTTTTCCAAGCCCCATGTCATCTGCAAGGCAGCAGCCAAGTCCAAGTTTTGTAAGCCATGCCATCCAAGAAAAACCACGAGTCTGATATGGACGTAGCTTTCCTGTGAATCCATCAGGCTGAGGTAATATCTCTATGTCTTCAACTCCGGTCAATACGGCTTTTACTGATTCAACCCATTTTGAACCAGTGATTCCGGAAACCGGAATATTGTTATGCGTGTCACTAAAAGTTAGTATCAATGCATCTTTGTGTGATATTTTCGATGGAAGTTTTTTAAGCCCTTCAATGACGCTTGAAACTTCGTCACGATACAGTAATACCCATTTTCCACGAATGTTAACAAGAGGAGTTTTTAGCTCTGTTATAAGAGCCATTTCGTCTTCGGTCAAAATATCTTCGCCGAGCGAGACAGACCAGTTAACATTGAGTAGATCTTGAAGAGTTATCTGTCCACAGTCTTGGAAAGATTCTTTTTCAGTGACGGTTCCCTTCAAAGCGAGTCTAGGGCGCTCAGAAATAGACCCCCAAGAAGCGGGAAACTGTATTTGTATTCCCTGATCCAAGATAGCAGGAACATAATTTTCCAAAAAATCAAAAAAATCATCAGATGAAAGTGTGCACTCCGAAGGATATGGGGATTCAAGACTCATTCCCACTACAGGAACAAAAGAGGCTAAATGACCAAGAGCCTGAAGCATATATTGTCTTGGATTGAAATCTTCTCTTTCAAACCACTCTTGCTCGATTTTGTCAGGAGACCAAATACGAGAAGCTGGAATTATCAGGCTTGCATCGCGTGTGAATTGCAAATGCCAGGAAAGTGTCCAAGAAAATCCTTCTGCAAGTGGTTCTTCAACACGCATGAGAAGACGCCATGGCTGTCCTGTAACAGCTCGCAGTGAATCTGCCCATTCACGAATCTGTGGGTAGAGGAATTCCATGTCTTCGTGCCATTTACTGAGAGGGGTTTTTGGCCACGATAGAGAGCGCATCCAAATTTCATGTGGATTTGTTGAGTTTATTTTCTTTCCACGTGATCCGGCAGTTTGAGAGTTTCTTACTATGCTATCTAGCAGGGAATGTAAAATGGCCTCAGCAATTTCTCCAGAGTTTTTAAGAAAAACACCATCTGCATTAAGAGAAAAAGATCTTAATATTGTAGGAATGTTTGTGATATATGCCGAATGAATATCCTGGTATTTTGCAAGATGCAAGGGTTTCCAAGTTGAAACATAGTCATCCTCAACTATTTGCATGTCAGGAAGAAAAGCTCCTCTAGACACCATTATTGCGGCGTACTCTAGAGCATTTGAAATGTACTTCAGGTCATTCGCAAACAAAATTCCTGGGACAAGGAGTCTCTCGCCGCTTTTTTTAATGATTTCAGAGAGTGCGTATAATTCTTCCTCTTTCAGTTGTAAAGCTTTAACCTCATATGTGCTAAGAATTGTCTTACAGGAATTTTCAGGTAATTCTCCCAACAGCTGGGAAGAGGGAACAGGAATGCCATTTTTTGAGGGTAGCATGACAAAAGCAGGAATAGCATTTTCTTGCGAAGGCTTTTTGCGAGTTCTTAAACACAGTTTTTTTAGTGCGTCATTTAGTACCGTTGTATCTGCACACCAAGGTAAAAGCTGAGGTTTCTCAGCCAAGACGGAATAATTTTTAGGGATATCTTCAAATTTAAAAGAACATTCGCCCCATATATAAAAGGAATCTTTTGAATAAAAAGAATGAATTATTAACATGAACATACCTCATTGTAATAAAATAAAAAGGTGTCACTCGTTATTCGAAGCAGCTTCCTCCGATGAATTCTCGGAGAATAGAAATATTTGGCACGTTGTCAGGCAGGATTATCGGAACATACTGTAGCAGCGATAAAAGTCTCTGTGCTTCACCATACACTGGAGAATTTTCACTTATAGATTTAAGCATAGGTAGCACATAGCCTTTGAGGACAGGCAACTCATAAGCAAGCGCCGAATTGAATATCATCTCAGAGTTTTCCTGATATGGAAAAATATGCTTAAATGAGCCTCTTACTACTGAAGGCCACTGCTTAAGAGTCATCTCTGGAAGATGTCCCCTTTTACAGTTATCACGAACCATTCGACGCAGAAGTCTTGTGTCTGTTGTACCTATTCTGTTATGTCGGTCTAGATTTGTCCCCGTCAGTGGTCCTATAAAAATACGATATTTCTTTTCATTCGAAATATTTTCGGTCAATTTCTCATTCAGGCCGTGTATGCCTTCAATTAGTAGCAGCTGACCTGGTCTTAGTTTTAGATTATATCCTTTTCGTCTTTTCCCAGTCATGAAATCAAATTTTGGCACGCAGACCTCTTCGCCGGCAAGAAGAGCTATTAAGTGTTCGTTGATCAGCTTAATATCGAGAGCTTCTAATGCCTCAAAATCATAGTTACCGTCAGAGTCTTTGGGAGTGCTTGATCTGTCTACAAAATAATTATCAAGTTCTAAAGTTTCTGAATCAATACAGGAAGCCAGAAGATGAATGCGAAGTCTGCGAGAAGTGGTCGTTTTACCTGAACTTGAAGGGCCAGCCAAACAAATTAGACGTACTTCAGTACGATTTTCGATTTCTTCAGTTATAGTAGAGAGCATTTTTGTATGACGAGCTTCGCTGAGCATGATAAAGTCTCTTGAATGTCCGTGCGCAACAAGATTATGTACATGATCCATAGTTCCTACAGAGAGATGCTCGAGCCATTTTGAGTAATCTTGCAATATAGCAAAAACCTTTTTGTCAACTTTTAAGGAAACAACTTTTGTATGGTCGTTAAGGGTTGGTCCGGAAAGATAAATGCCTCCTTCATATAAATGGAGATCAAAAACTGGGACAATTGCAGCTGTAAAAGCTGGTGCTTGTGCAAAGAAGTCATAAATACCTTCGCACTTGTATAAGGTAACAGGATCATTTCCTGTCCAAGATAAAAGCCTTTCTTTGTCGTCATAACCTTGAGAGGTCATTATTGCTCGAGCCTCATCCATAGACACCACTTTTCTCTCAATGAGAGTGCCGTCTTTTACCATACGCTGCATTTCATTGAAGATAATATCTAGCTGATCATGAGTTATCGGGTTTTCGGTTGACACATAAAAATAGGATTGATTCATCGATTGAGAAAGATGAAGTTTTAATCCCAGCATTCTTGTAGCAGCAGAAGTAAGCATAAAAGATAATGTGCGTTGATATACTTCAATGCCTTCGATGCTATCTGTTGTAACAAAATCAACACAGGAATCCATAGACAACTTCCAAGAAAGAGATCGTTGTAGTTTATTAACCCTGCACGCTACGACGGTATCTTTGTTTGGAAAATTTATTTTTTCAAGCAGTTCGTATGCTGTGGTCATTGGTTCGACAGTCATTTCAGGCATATTCTTAAACTTAATTTTTATCACTATATGACCCCCAATTTAAAGAGTGTAAAATCATTTCTAGCAATTTGATAATACTCGAGAACAGCATTACAGATTTTATTATTGTAACATGAATCAGAGTTCACAATCAGCGTTTATTTTATAAGAATAAAACTGGACTTCTATTGACGCAAAAATACGCCATAGAGGTCCAGCTTTTAACTGTTCATGTTATTTTAATGCCTAATTTTCTAAAGAATGTTGTTCTGCTTTCAACCCGTTGTATAAAACAGCATTACAAGTTTACGTTTTATGTAAATTAACTTGAGTGAACAAAGATAACCTTAACTAATTACTCTATAAGTTTTTGTTTATGAAAATTTCTACGGAGCGATCAAGAATACCATTGAGATAAGCAATAGTAAGTCCATAATTTGTGATTGGCACATTCATGCCGTCTGCTTCTATCAGGCGTGACATGAGCTGTTTGCGAGTGAACATGCATCCTCCACAATGGATTATCAGTGCGTATTCCTTAAGATTCTTCGGAAAGTCAATTCCAGAAACTACGTCGATTTGCAGTTTCTTGCCAAATTTAGCTCTAAGCCAGCGTGGTATTTTCTCACGTCCAATATCTTCCGTCAGCGGAGCGTGAGTGCAAGCTTCGGCAATTAGCACTCTATCAGTTTCCTTAAGATTTTCTATAGTTTCAGCTCCGCGGATAAACAATCCCAAATCACCTTTATTTCTGGCTAAAACTATGGAAAATGATGTAAGAGGAACGGTTTTAGGCAGAAGTATCTCCACTTCTTTGAAAAACTGAGAGTCCGTTATGACTAAATTGGGAGGTTCTTTTAAAGAATTTAAAAGTTCTGGCAGTTTATCGGTAGTTGCAGCGAGAACTAGTCCATCGTGGTCGAGAATATCTCTTATTACCTGAACTTGCGGAAGTATAAGGCGTCCCTTAGGCGCCTGAATATCTTGAGGCATAACAAGCACGATACGATCACCAGGAGAGAAAAGATCTCCCACTAGCGTAGGGCTTTCAAAATCCGTAGGAGCATTTTGGACTATTGCAGAAAGAAGATCAGCTCGATATGATTTGTTCAAAGCAGAAACAAGAATGAAGGGAATCCCGAGTTCCTTCTCCATTCTTTCCTTCAAAGAAGTCATGTGTGTTGGATCAACCTTGTCGATTTGATTTAATACACCGATAATCGGTATGTTTTGCGACCTAAGCTCGGAAAGCCAAAGCTGTTCCTGTTCAATGTTTTCAGTGCTGAGAGCAGGAATGACAAGAACAGCAAGGTCAGTTCGTGCCATCATTTCTTTAGAGCGAGCAATACGAAGCTCTCCGAGTATTCCTTCATCATCAAGCCCTGCTGTATCTATGACAGAGATTGGTCCTAAGGGGAGAAGTTCCATGCTTTTTATGACAGGATCAGTGGTTGTCCCAGCAACTTCGGAAACAAGAGCCGTTTTATGGCCTGTCATAAGATTTATTAAACTAGACTTTCCTGCATTACGTCTTCCGTAGAAGCCAATGTGAAGTCTGTTGGAACGAGGGGTTTCATTTAAGTTCATAATTTCACCACCAAAGCATCATTTAGTATTACAAAAAAGCTATATTAATTAAACAATAATTTTATGTCTATTTCTTTTCTCTGCAAACTATTTTCTAGCAAAAATTTTTGTGTGCGTTTAAGTTCGACTATATCACTATTTTTGATTTCGCATGAAAAGTCATACCAATCGAACATTTTATTTACAGCCTCAAGCGGAAGACCAGTTTCTTTAATTGTCATGTTTTTTGCCTTGTTAGGATTTTGTTTAATCCATGCCAAGACGTGTTCATGTGTTTTCATAAAAGTTGAAATTACTTTTGGGTATTTTTTCATAAATTTACCTGTTGTTGCAATAACTATTGTTGCATCAATCAGACCTTCACCGTTCTTTAGCATATAAGCACCACCGTTAAGAGCTTGATAGGCGGCGGGTCCTGCAAGAAGTGATGCATCAACCGCCCCGTTTGCAAGAGCATTGGCGCTGGAGAAAAGGTCCATTTGGACAAACTGAACATCGTTTGTTGTCATGCCTTCTTTTGCAAGAGCTGTCGCAAGAAGCTGATGAAGTATCGTCCCCTTAGGACCTGCAACTTTTTTGCCTTTAAGATCTTTTATAGTTTTTATAGCAGGATTTTTTACAATTATCATGAAAGCTTTTGGTGCGCGAGAGTATATTCCAAGTATTTTAAGGTCAAGCCCTTCTGATGCCGCG
>JAAYFQ010000069.1 GCA_012728165.1 Synergistaceae bacterium
TATGGTTGGTGAAATAAGAGACTCTGAAACTGCCCACTTAACTGTTCGTGTGGCATTGACAGGTCATCTTGTTTTGAGCACGCTTCATACAAATGATGCCCCTACTGCAATCAACAGGCTCGTGGACATGGGTGTTCCTCCATTTTTACTTTCCTCCTCATTGCGCGGTGTACTTGCGCAAAGACTTGTTAGAAAATTATGTCCGAATTGCAAAAAAGAAGAAATTGTTACTGCTGCTATAGCCACTGAAACTGGTATTCCTGCAGGTAGCAAGGTGTATTCTCCTGTCGGTTGTCCATCTTGCCGTTACACAGCCTATAGTGGGCGAACAGTTGTATCAGAGCTTATGCTTATTGATTCAAATCTTAGGGAAATGATAAGCAATTCAGCACCAGAGGATAAAATCAGAGAATATGCTCGCCAAAATGGAATGAAATTACTAAGAGAATCAGCTTTATCCAAGGTTATGGACGGTTCAACGAGCATAGAAGAAATGCTCTGTGTCTCTATGATAGATTAGGAGAATATTATTATGAATGAAGTTGTACTTAAAAATCTTTTAATCGAAGGCATAAATAAATCAGCAAGCGACATTCATTTGGGAGTAGGAACCAAGCCTGCAATGAGAATTGATGGCACTCTTGCTTGGTGTGATGATTATGAAGTTTTATCAAAAGAAGATATGAAGCTCGCTGTTAGTATGCTTCTCAACAAAAAACAGCAAGAGATTTACTATTTAGAAAGAGAATTAGATTTCGGTTTTACACTCGATTTGAATGAGGGAAAAACTCAGAGATTTAGAGGAAATTTATTTTTTGAAAAAAATAATTCTGCGTTAGCGTTACGTATAATTCTTTCAAATATAAGAACTATAGAAAATTTGTCTCTACCAAAAGAAATCACTGAAATTACACAAAAAAACAGGGGATTATTCATTGTAACAGGGCCTACGGGATCGGGTAAATCTACAACACTTGCCGCAATGGTACAAAAAATAAATACAACTCGAGCCCTTCATATTATTACTATTGAGGATCCAATAGAATACCTTTATAGTTCAACAAAATCACTAATTCATCAGAGAGAAATTGGCAGAGATACTAACAGCTTTTCAGAAGCTGTGGTTAGCGCAATGAGAGAAGATCCTGATGTTATTATGATTGGAGAATTACGTGATTTTAAAACAATTTCAGCTGCTATAACAGCTGCTGAAACAGGACATCTTGTTCTGACAACTCTCCACACACAAGACGCTTCACAAAGTATTGATAGGATTATAGATGTCTTTCCTCCTCATCAGCAGCAGCAAATACGAGTGCAGCTTGCATCAACTCTTTTAGGCGTTTTATCTCAACAACTTATACCATTAGCTATAGGCTCAGGTAGAATTGCAGCAACAGAATTGCTTTTAGCAAATAGTGCTGTGCGCAATCATATTAGAGAAGCAAAAACATCACAAATTAAAAATACAATACAAACTGGTTTATCTCTTGGTATGCACACCATGGACCAAGATTTGGCTAGAATTATAAAAGAGGGGCTGATCACTAAAGAAGAGGCGTTTAAATATAGTTATGATATTCAAGAATTAAAACGTAATTTGCATTAACGATATGTCTAAACGAAAAGCTAGTACTCTGATTGAAGTCCTTATTGTCTTGCCGCTTATAGCAATAATTTCATGTGTCGTATCTTCTATATTTAATTTATCTGCAGTTCTAATCGATACTGCTAAGAGTGAAATAGGTCTTGAATTATTAAAAGAAGAACTTATTTCCGAACTATTCTTAGAAACGAATCCAAATCAACTCTGCAACATAAACAAAAAATACATTATAGATATTATAGGACAAACTAATAATGAATATAAAATCGAAATTGCATATAATACGATTCAAGGTAAGAAAAAGGGAACAATTATTTGGGCACAAACAGAATAAGAGGAAAGCCTTTACTTTCATTGAACTGCTAATTTCCATGATTATATTAGTAACTCTAACTATTCCGCTTCTTACAATGTTACGTCAATCGACCGATTATTTGACCACACAAATCGATTACAGAATAGCGCAAAACAGGATATTTTCCGCTCTATCTCTTATAAGACACCCTGTTTTTTATTGTGGCATGGGATTGCCTGTGGATACAGAAGAATATAGAGTGGCATTTGGCAGAAGTCGCTTTCAACCATTTAATTGGGCTGGTCCTGTGAGTGCTGTAAAAAGCAGCATTGGAAAAGAAAACGGTGAATTAAGAATTGTTTATGCTAAATCCGAACACATAAAATTAAAAGAAAATTTTGAATACATTAAACAAGGAAAAACCATATCTTTTACAAAGAATATAAATGAAAATAGTATTATTCCAAGAAATAGCGGGATTCCTGAAAATACACGTAATTGTATAATTTTTAAAAGCTCATTTCCTGTTTTTAATCCATTAATTGTTAGAAGCGCTAATAAAAATAGTCCACATGTTGTAGTAGAAAGTTTTATAAATCCCAATTTTTTCAGACTTTACAAAAATGACACTATGTACGTTTTATGTGCAATGAAAGTTTTTTGTAAAAGTGGTGTTTTATACACGAACGATTTTAAAATATCCGGAGATCAGCCAAGAGTTGATGGAGTGAATGATATTAGATTTAATGTTAATAAAGACAAACAAAATATAACTATTTATCTTCTTGTAAGAGGAAATCAAAAATTTGATACGTTTAAAGAGATAATAGGTATAGAACAATGTCCAACTGAACTGGCCGAAGAATGGACATGCAAGAAATCAAATTATCAACGCTATGCGGTTAAAACTGTATGGAGGTTGCCAAATTGTCTTTCAAAAAACTTCTTTTCGAAAATAGAAATAGAGGAGCAATATTAATTACTTCTTTAATCCTTATGTTTACATCACTTGCTGCTGTTGCTACAGCTTTAGCAGTTACAAATAAAACTTTTGAAAATCAAAGCGTAGTTATTAAGTCGATGAAACGTGAAAATATTGGACGCCAGACAATTTCAATTGTAGAAAAGTGGTTTGCTGAATCTATAAATCAGGGAGAAATTCCAGCTCCTAAAAAAGATGGGGATAATGAAGCTCTTAATGAATCTCCAGTTTATTATGTTCCAGACCAAATATTAGATATAATTATTGACAATAATTCAGGAAGTGAAATTGAAGGATATGTGGTAGATGCTTATTACAAGATTTGTACAGATGAAATAGATAATTCAGGATCCTTGTTTATTGAACCACATTCTTTTGCAGTTATGGAGAATGACATATTAACTAATTATAATGCGCGTCACTATTTTATCAATGTTACTATTAAACTTTGCCATTCAGATAACAATCTATTACATATTAATAGAGAAATAATAGTTCTTAGGAATAAATCTAACGAATTATCTTTTGTTTCCTTACACAGTAAAAAACAGATTATAAGAAAAACAAATAAGTAGGTTATATGATATTATAAAATGGCATGTTAAACTGTACTATTAAGTGTTAAGACTGATATGTTAATAAAAGAATCAAGGAGGTATTTTATGGCACAAGTTGTTGATACAAGCGATTTCCGTCCTGGGCTAAAGATTAAATGGTCGGATGCGATCTGGCTTATAATTGAATGTTCACACCATAAGATGGGACGTGGTGGAGCTATTGTAAGAGGTAAGTTACGTAATCTTGAAACGGGTTCAACTGTTGAGCAGTCATTCAAATCAGGAGAACGGTTTGAGAGAGTAATTTTTGAAGAAAAACCTGCCCAATATCAGTATAAAGACGGAGAAGACTATGTGTTTATGGACATGGAAAGCTACAATCAAGTTACTCTTACCCCTGATGTTTTAGGTGATGCAGTTAAGTATCTCGTTGATGATTTAGAAATTAATTTCGATGTTTATGAAGGCAAAATTATGGGGATAGAGCTGCCTACATCAGTAACATTAAAGATTGCAGACACACCTCCAGCATTCAAAGGAGATACTGCTTCTGGTGGAGGAAAACCTGCTACGACAAATACAGGGCTCGACCTTACAGTACCGTTTTTTGTTGAAACAGGTGAGTTGGTAGTGGTTGATACAAGAACAGGCGAATATTTAGAAAGAGCTAAGAAGTAACCTATAACCTGGTTATAGGCAAAATGACGGGAGGTTTTTCTTATGGAAGCACGTGAAAAGATTTCTTACCTAAAAGGGTTAATTGATGGACAGAACCTCACTGACACTCCAGAAAATGAAAAGTTTTATGGAGCACTTGTTGACGCATTGAACTCACTTGCCGAAGCGATTGAAGGTCATGAAATAATGCATCAAGACCTTAATGATTATCTTGAACAGCTTGACGACGATGTGACCGAAATCGAGGACGAGTTAGACGAGCTCCTAGACGATGATGAAGAATGTTATGATGATGACTATGAAGAATTTGATGAAGAAGAGTATACGTCGGTAAAGTGTCCGTTTTGCGAAAAAGATTTCTATTTTGAACCTGCAATGTATGATGAAGATGAAGACTTGATTTGTCCTCATTGTGGTAAGGGGTTTAAAGTTCCAGAACCTGAATAAACACTTTATACCGATATTTCTAATATAGGTGGTGTTGATTAATAATGGTAATAACTGAAAATGATGAAACTCAGAGCGAAGATAATAACGTTTCGTTAAAAGAAAAGGAATCAAAAACTCATCAGCCTGATTTTGATGGTAAGGTTCGTGTTTCTGAGGACGTCATAGCACAACTTGCTACTAAAGCGCTGAACAGTATCGAAGGTGTTTTTCCTTCCAATCCTGGACTAATGGCTAATCTTCGTCTTGGCAGAAAAACTGTAAATGGTGTCAGAATATCCGTTTCAGATGCTGAGGAACCCGAAATAGTCATCGACGCTTATATTTTAGTAAAATATGGTTTGCGTATACCTGATATTTGTTGGGATGTCCAAGAGTCAATAAAGGAACAGGTAGAGCAACTTACTGGTTATACTATTAAAAGTGTAAATATTTATGTCCAAGGAATTTCATTTGCGGAGAATAAGTCTGCTGTATGTGAAGAAACAGAACTCTCAGGCATATCGAAGACTTCAACTGAGGAGATCTGATTTTAAAATAACATATGAGGTCGGTATCCTAAAGGATCCGACCTCATATATTAAGAGGTGTTTTATATGCTTTTTCTCTGGACAACAACAAAACATGGCAAAATTTGGTTAGATGGTGAAGGATTTAAACAAATTGTGAGCAAAAGGCTCCCTAAAAGTTACTATTGTCAAGAAATTGCTTTTGTTGGCGAAAAAAATCTTATTAATATCCACATAACAGCACCTGAAACCAGTACTCATGAACAGAAAGCTTTTTTTGAAAAAAAATTCTTCAATATTTTTAATCCATCTGGAATAAGTACTCAGGTCATTTGGCTAAATGTTGCACCACAAGATAATCCAAGTTTTACTCCGATTTGGATGTTGCCTTTTTTTTGGGCAGGGGTTGCTGCTACATTTGCAGCATTGATAAACTTGGGTTTTAAGGGTATTCTGTGGTCATTTTTTGCATTGATTGTGGGTTATGTTATTTCATGGATATTACTTACGGAAGACGGTCAGAAAAAAATATCTAGTTTAACGAAACGTATTTGGAGATGATAATTTGGGAAAAATGAACAGGGCACAAATACGTCGCCGTTCACGCGAGATTGCACTACAATTGATATATCAACTGGACATGAGACATAATCTAGATATAGAAGCAGCGATCGCTCTTTATCCTGCAAATGATGTGCCTAATAAAGACTTTATGAATGAACTGTATCCTGTTATCGATGATAATAATATAGTGAATAAATCCTCTTTTTCAGAGAGAGAACAAGAAGAAGCTTTTTCTTATGCATGTGAGCTTGTTCGTGGTTTGGTTAATAATTTTGATGAGGTTTTTGAGATGTTAAGAGATAATGTTATAGGCTGGCGTCTCGAACGCATGGTAGCAGTTGATAAAGCAGCAATAGCTCTAGCACTTTACGAAGGTGTTCTCTCTAAAAAGGTACCAATCCCAGTTGCAATTTCTGAAGCAGTGGAATTATCAAAAATATATGGCACATCCGACTCTGGTCGTTTTGTAAACGGCGTTTTAGGTCGCATTGTACGCAAAGAAAAAACAGAATAAGTCATTATGGTTTTTAATGTTTCTGATCCAATAATAACTGTCGATGAAATGACTGCAATACTTCATGACACAATCTCTTCTACAAAAAAACTACAGAATATTAGTGTAAGAGGTGAACTGCTTGGATTTAAGCGTCATACAAGTGGTCATTCCTACTTTACAATACTAGGGGCCGAGACTAGAGTTTCGTGTGTGTTGTTTCGTTCGAATGCTGCTTCAATAATCACTTGGCCTGTAGATGGTGATGAGGTTCTTGTAAGAGGACGAGTTGATATATACGGAGCAAGAGGATCTTATCAAATATATGCTACTAACTTGTTTCCCATAGGCGCAGGAGCTAAAGCTAGAGCAAAAGAAATTTTGAAAAATAAACTTGCGAACGAAGGTGTTTTTGATTTAAGTAAAAAACGTCCTATTCCTTTATTTCCAGAAAAAATAGCTATAATTACATCACCTACAGGGGCTGCTTTACAAGACGTTTTAAAAATATCATCTTTACGTTTTCCTGCCACTAATTTAATAATCGTTCCTAGCCTTATGCAGGGAATCGATGCACGAAAAGAAATCCTTATAGCATTTAATAAATGCAAATCAATCGTTGGTTTATCTTTGATAATGCTTGTTCGAGGCGGAGGAAACAGAGATGACCTTGATATTTTTGATGATGAAAGTGTTGTAAGAGCTATACATGTTTCATCTGTTCCTGTTATTACAGGACTTGGACATCAAATTGATATCACGCTTTCTGACTTAGCTGCAGATTTTTCATCTCCTACACCTTCAGGAGTTGCTGAGCGTGTTTTTCCTGACATCAGAGAACTTCTTCAGTATCTACAAAACGTTGGAAAAAGGATGCCAGTTAGAATTTTATTATTGGTAGAAAGATTAAATGATAATATTAAGTTTCGTCAGGAAAGCCTCATGTTTAATTTGTTCAAGGGGATCATAGAGCCAGCATCTGATTTTATTGAAAATTCATATGATAAACTCAAAAACTCTATTACCTATAGGCTTGAAAATTTCGAAATTAGACTTGATTCTATGATATCCGAACTAAATTCGTCTTCTCCACTTAATATCCTTTCAAAGGGCTATTCAGTTTGCAAAGATAAAAACGGTAAAACTGTTAATAGTGTATCTTTATTATCAGTAGGAAGCAAAATCTTATTAGAGTTGCGAAACGGTTCAATAGAAGCAACAGTAGATAAAATAACCATAAAAAATAAATAGCATGGAGTGATTTTTATGCTACCAAATGCAATTGAGTGGATATCGGATAAACACGTTTTACGCTTACTTGATCAACGTTCTCTTCCATATGAATTGAAGTACAGAAACTGTTCAACCTATCAAGAAATAGCAGCTGCGATAGAGGACATGATTGTGAGAGGAGCTCCTGCCATAGGCATTGTCGCTGCTTACGGAGTAGCTTTGGCGTCGTATTTAAATGATTCGAATTTAATTGACGAAGCAATTATTAGACTTTCTAAAACAAGGCCGACAGCAGTAAATCTTTTTTGGTCGCTTGAGCGTATGAAAAAAGTTTTCTATAATAATCTTAAATCGAATAATATCTCAAATATACTTGAGTCTGAAGCTATAAAAATACATTTAGAAGACATAGAAATAAATAAATCGTTATCTTTTTACGGCCAAGCACTTTTGCCTGAAAACGCTACGGTTATAACTCACTGTAATGCTGGTGCTTTTGCAACTGGAGGTTATGGAACTGCTTTAGGAATTTTCCGTGCTGCCAAGGAAAAGGGGAAGAAAATAAAAGTGTATGTTGATGAGACCAGGCCGAGATTACAGGGTGGACTTATTACTTCTTACGAATTATACGAAGATGGTTTTGATGTTACTGTAATTTGTGATTCTATGGCAGCATTTCTAATGTCTAGAACAAAGATTGATGCAGTTGTAGTAGGAGCTGACAGAGTAGCTTGTAATGGCGATGTAGCAAATAAAATAGGCACTTATAGTTTGGCAATA
>JAAYFQ010000070.1 GCA_012728165.1 Synergistaceae bacterium
GTCCACAAAGACTTCAAAGATACCGTAAAGACCCTGACGAACGGGATGGTCAACTTTTGCTGTGCAGTGAACCATCGGCGCAGAACCAAGTCCCGCTTCGTTTGAGAAAACTCCACGAGAAATACCCTTTTGTACTGCAACTTTAACCGCCCATCCAGCCATTGCTCCTGGAATTGCCATAGGATCGCCAAACGCACCCTGTAATGCCATGGAAATTGCCCCTGGAACTTCTGACGCATGATTAATAACAACTGCCAATGCGCCGCCTATATAAAAGATGGCCATAAAAGGAACAAGGAAGACAGTAACTTTAGCTATTCTAGTAAGTCCGCCCCAAACTACCAAACCAACAATAAAAGCAAGAACGACTGCCGTATAGAGATGAGGTACCCCAAATGCTAAAGAAATTCCCTCCGCAGTAGAGTTTGCCTGTACTGCATTTCCTATACCAAATGAAGCAAGGAATGCAAAGAGAGCAAATATCACTGCAAGCCACTTCATGCCAAGTCCTTTTTCAAGGATATACATTGTGCCTCCGCGGTAGCAACCAAGCGAATCTATCTCACGATAACGTACTGCAAGTGTAACTTCGCAGAATTTAGTGGTCATTCCAAATACAGCGGAAATTAACATCCATACCAATGCACCGGGACCACCAAGATGAAGCGCAGTAGCAACACCAGCAATATTACCTGTTCCTACTGTTGCTGCAAGAGCGCAGGCCATAGCTGCAAAAGAAGAGATACTACCCTCTTCTGTGCTTTTATGTCTTATTCTACCTATAACTTCGCGAACCATAAGGCCGAAATAGCGGAACTGAGGAAACCCGAGATAAAGCGTAAACCAAACTCCTGTGCCGACAAGTAAAATAAGCATCCACGGTCCCCATACATAACTATTAATAATGCCATTAATCTTCCATAATGATTCCAATATTAATCCCCCTTTTGTTTGTTGTGAATATGCTGACATATGTAAATCCACTGCATTGCTTAAAATTAATGACGAGATTAGCATTATATTCCTACTTTGTCTACAATTATCAAGCATATTAGCAACGAAAACCAACTAAAAGATGAAAGAAAAGAACTGATAATTAGAGATAAAATATAAAATTGTAAGGTAATGCTGATTATTATTACATAACGCATTCCTTTTATTGAAACAATATTTACAATGTGAACATAGAAAAAAGAGAGATTCACAAGTTAGAATCTCTCTTTTAACAGCAAAACGATATTGAAGAATATTAAAAATATATTAGTTTTTTAAACGTCCATTGTCATCAAAGCTCTTTAGTGAAGAGGCAACAACTTTGCTAAGGCCTATCAAGGCTATAAGGTTCGGAAAGACCATTATTCCATTGAAAAAGTCTGCAAGTTCCCAAACCAATTCTAGCTTCAAAGCTGAGCCAAGGAAAACAAAACCCGTAACAATTAGACGGTATGGAGTAAGGCCCTTAACACCAAAAAGGTATTTGATATTCTGTTCACCAAAGAAGTACCACGCGATGACCGTTGAGAAGGCGAAGAAGAACATACAAATTGCAATAAAAGGAAGCCCGAAACTTCCAAGCCCTACTGTAAAAGCTTTCTGTGTCAGAGCAATACCTGTCGTTTTCCCGTCGATCACGCCTGTTACAAAAATAACAAATGCTGTCATGTTAAGAACGAGGAATGTGTCAACGAAAACACCCATAATCGCGACAAATCCTTGGTCTGCGGGATGTTTAACTTTTGCGACGGCATGAGCATGAGGAGTTGAACCCATACCAGCCTCGTTGGAGAAAAGACCGCGAGCAACACCATAACGCATTGCTTCTTTCATAGTGGCTCCAATAAGACCACCTGTAGCTGCTGCTGGATTAAAAGCTCCCACAAAAATCATTTTAAAAGCAGGAATAATCTGAGA
>JAAYFQ010000071.1 GCA_012728165.1 Synergistaceae bacterium
CTAAACTGGGTCCAGAAAACATCCTCTCGTTTCCTCTCGTGTTCCGGGATAGCAGGAAGATTGACGATAAGTGCCCGATCCAGTAGGTCATTCCTGTTTACCACTTCGTCTATACCGTTAACTACCACCGGCCTTTTGCCGGATGGTTACAAACCGATCCTTGCCAAGATACAAGAAGAGCTTCCCAACCGGGAAGCTCCTGCAATCCATTTGTAATATTAATTAGTTCCCATTGAAAAAGTCGTACTTTATAATGCTACACTACACTTATTGTAGCAAAGTGGATCAAAAATGTGGTTATATCGATTACCTTAACCTCAACTATGATTTTTTAAAATCCCTTTTTAACCCTTAAATATCATAATTGGGCCAGCTTCCATAGGTTGTGAGCCATAATACCCATGGCAATCCAGGATTTTGAGCCAGAGGTACCCCGTGGCAGAATTCGGTTGAGGCCGCGACACCTTTTTAGCATACTGATGGTAGCTTCACTACCTGCCCTAAACCGTTGAAGCCTTTTAAACCAAAAAGTAGATTCAAGCTCCTTGCGTGCTTTGCTCTTCTTCCCCCGCTTCGGTATGCTAACACGTTTTACCCCGAGGGTATAAAGTTTGTCTTCATTATCTTTGCTGTAAAAACCTCTGTCAGTGGCAACTTCCTTTGGAGTACGTCCAACATTACTCTGATGTCCTTTTACAGCATCGATTAGCAGTGACTCGTCAGAAGGGTTCCCCTCGTAGACTTCGTAATGGGTAATTACTCCTTCTTCCGATTCTGCAATGAGTACTTTGCGGCCGAACTCCGTCGGAGATTTAATTTTACCTTTTTTAATTGGCCGGGCACCCGGATCAAAAACGCTGATTACCCGATCCTTTAAATTGAGGTTGCCCTTATTAACTTCCTCGGTCTGCTCAATAATCTTATCGGCAATCTGGATCATATCGGACAATTCGTCGATAAGTTTTTGAGCCTCGCCTTTGATCTTTATGCCGGTTGCTTGTTTAGCTCTGGCCAAGGCTTTTTTAGCATCCGCAACAGTATGCTTGGCAACTTCAGCAATCTGGCCGGTTATCTCACGTATCTCATCGTATTTTTCTCGTGTCCGGCGCTTTGAGGTTTTAGCGATTGCCAGGATCTTCTTTTTGATGCTTCTGCCTCGGTTACGGATTTTACCTGCTGCATCATTGGCTGCTTCAGCAATCCTGTCGACAGTACGGGTAATGACCCGGACACAATCTCCAAGAAGCTCAGCATCTGTAGGATAGTGGATGTTTGACTCAGCGACAGTGGTATCGATTCTTACTTTCCGGGCTTTTATCTTCTTTTCTTCCACTGCCTTGGTGATGATAATCTTATTGAGTTTGTCAAGGGTATCATTACCAAAGAGTTTAGTCAGTTTGCAAAGAGTCGAACCATCCGGAACCTTGGCATCCAGGGGTATGTGGCAGAACCTTCTCCATTTGATGCTATCGGAAACTCGCCGATGCAATTCTTCGTAGCTAAGGGAATACATATGCTTGATGTACATCATCCGTATGTATACCTGAAGTGGAGTAGACGGCCTGCCATGTTTCTTATGAAAGTGATCGATGAACGGCTGTATTATCTTTTTATCATTAAGATACTTATCGATGATTGCAAGTTCATCATCCAATGCTGTTAATTCTTCGGGAATTAGGTAGTCTGCTAAGGAAATCTGTTGATTATCGATTTTTAACATTTTTCTATCCTCCCGGCAGGATATGCCCAACGGGAAGTCGAATATATCTACTAATCCCGTTGGGTGTTGAGTTTGTATTTTTGGTTATTTACTAATTCGACATTCAAACGGGATTTCCTTTTGGTTTGGTAAATTTTAGGCTCTTTGTCAAATGTTGGGGTGTCAAGTATTTAGTCAAATACTTACCCCTTTTTCTTTATGAACAACAATGAAGGATACGATTTCGAAAACGTGAGAACTTTCTGTAACCGTAAGCATTTCGTTTGAGAACTTTGATCTTGTTGTTGAACCCTTCTACACATGCATTGCTGTAAGGCACTGAAAATGAATTTAATATTTCCTCTTTCCATTTCGTAATTGTTTTTGCCAGGTAGAAAAACTCAGGAATTTTGTATGCATGTACAAGTTGGAGCCATTGCTCAAGTTTGTCACTAGCCGCAGCTACATCTTTTGAACGGACAAATTCCATAAATTTTTCCTTGAGAATATAGGCTAAACGGAGCTTGTCATCAAACAGAAGAATATTTGCTAAACGTATTTTTCCATCTGAATTTAACTTACCGGAATGGGTAAGTAACAAACGCTTACAGTTTTTTAGGAATTTAGCCTTTGCATATGGTAATGACTTCTGAAGATTTTTTCTTACCTTCTCCAGCGCCCAAATGCAATTTCGTACATAGTGAAAGCGGTCAATAACAATCTGGGCTTGAGGAAATAATTTATGGATTGCCAATTTGTAGGGCTGCCACATATCAATAACAATATGCCTAACTTTGTCTCGATTTTTAAAACGTGAAAAGTATTTGAGGAGAAAATCCAAAGACCGCCGATCGAGAACGTCCAGGACTTTAGATTGAATGGGATCGACAAGGATGCAGTGGTATTTTCCTTTGTCAGTGGTTCCTTTAAACTCATCAATAGAAAGGACTTCAGGCAAGTCGTTGAGTTTATAGGAAACCAGATCGAAAATACGGGTAACAGTGCATGTAGAGACGCCAAAATCTCTGGCAATGGAAGCCATACTGAAATTTGAACGAAGACGTTCAACCACTGTCGCAATGAGTCTTCCGGTCATACGCTGGTAATGGCCGACAAAATTATTTTTTTCATAAAAACGCTTATGACAGCGCTGACACTTGTATCTACGCTTACGGTAGTTTAAACGAAGAGGTTTATTGAGGAAGGTGATATCTTTAATAATTTGAAAGCGATAATCATGAATTTTCTCTGTAACAGAGCCGCATTGAGGACAAGTATGAGTGCGTACAGGCATAGAGATGCGTATTTCACTGTAATCTTGGTAGTGTTGAATTTCCTCAATAATTACATCTTTTAAAAGTAAGATATTTTTGTTAAAATTATTATGCATTTGGCGAATACGGCCTCCTTTAGAAGGTTGATTTAGGGAATTACGTATTCGACCAAATGCTTTTTTTTCCTACCTCACCCCAACATTTATTTTAGAACCGCAAAAAAATGTAAAGCATAAACTTATTTTGTCAAGGGAATGATACTAGCAAAAAAGGAAAATCTTCGCTAAAAAGGAGCTGACAATAGATGACAATTGGGACTATTCTGCTTATTCTACTCGGCGTTTTAATTTATTTAGGATTCATGCACCGGATATTAGATCGTCTTCATCTTAATGATCGGCAAGCACTTGTAATTATTGGGCTTATCATTGTGGGCGGTTTTATTGATTTTACCTTAATTGGACGTCCTTACGAAATGGTTATTAATGTGGGGGGTGGCTTAATTC
>JAAYFQ010000072.1 GCA_012728165.1 Synergistaceae bacterium
GCCAAACGGGATGAAGTAGCATTGCTTCTTCACGGGGTTCAGCCCCTGGATTACCATATCAAGGAGACTGTTGGCGATGCTCGTTTTGGTGCAGGTCTCTAATACCGGTCTCCCGTCCTTATCCTTCGTCTCCTGAAGGATAAGGTAGGCGCTTTTTAATGCGTTCCCCACCGCATAGTTAGGCGGGAAGATCAGTTGGCCAGTTGCTTCCAACTCATGCAATCTGTTAAATACTTGATCTGAAATATCTTTCTCCATTACCTGGAGTGCATGTTTGATTTCTTGTTTTTTAATCTCATTCATTTTTAACTCCTCCTATTTTTTTTTTTTTTTAGTGAGAGGCTAGCTCCCTATGTCAAATAAATTGTAGTCAGTAATTGGAATATTCTTTTACTTAGGCTTGGCTTATGTCATTAGAGTCGTAAGCCACAAAAGCGATCGTTTGTGCATCTGTTAGCTTTGAAAAGTCCCGATCCGTAATCTGCTCGGCGTTGTCGATGATGTAGAATAAGCCATCAATTCCGAGCGCCCGCTTAATTGCCTCAACGACCCGAATACCTAACTTTATTTGCTGTGAGCTGTTTGTTTGATGGTACGGGACTTGCCCGTCCATTACGTCACAGACCTCATTCCAGCTTCCTTCTTTGATATTTGCTTCGATGAGTCGAATTTTGATATCTCCAAAGACGGCTTCGATTCGAGAATCAAGAATTTCTAATTTAGTTTTGATAAAGTCCGTAAGCATCACTTGGAGTTGCTCTACCTCCGCCAGTTGCGATAGAACGTCTTTCCGTTGTTGCTCTAGCTCTTGGGCTTTCTGGAGATTGATCTGCTCTGCACGATACTTGGTGATTACTTCTTCGTGTGGTTTCTTAGTTTCTTTCAGCTTCTCGATTTGCTCGTCGTAGTTGTGTTGTACGTCTAATGGCTTGTTTTTAAGCTCCTCGTACTTGACCTTTAATTCCTGCGTCTTTGGTGATTCTTTAAACTCTGGAATTGATTTACTGATTTCTAGCTCCTTTTGGTTGAGTTCAATCATTTTGGCATTGCACTTTGATATACCTTCTTCTAGTTTCTCGATTTTTAAATGCAGCTGATCTGCCTCAGCCTGCAACTCGTCAACCTTAGGTTCTAGTTCCTCGATTTGTCTTTTAACATCTAGTCCTTGTTCGCTAATTACTTTTAATCGCTCAGCTTTATTGCGGTTGAATTCCTCGATCTGTGCTTTAATATGCTCCGCGTTTATATCATATCCGCACTGTGGACATATTAGACTGTCATGTTTAGGTGGCTGCTCTGCATTAACCTGTTTCCATTCTTGGAGTAGTCTATAACGTCTATCCTCAAGTTCCTTAATTGTTCGCATGACGCTCTCGCGTTCTATAGCAAGTTTCGCTCTTAGCTGTTCTAGAGTTTGAATTTTTGTTTGTAATTCACGAAGCTCGGCTTCCACATATGCTCTTTCTTGCCGGATTTTCTCTAACTCTAGTTGTTGCTCTTTAATTTTCGTGTTATAGTTTAATAGATCAGCCTCTTTATTCTGGGTTATTTGTTGCTGTAGCTCTGCTAATTGTCGATTGCGCTCGGCTATAGCACCTTCTTCGGTCTGATGTTTTTTTCTCTTTAGGTCGTCGATGAGCTCATCGATTCGTTCTAGCTCTTCGGTGGCCTTTCTATATTTCTCTTCTGTTACTGTTACCTCGGTTGATAGAATATCGATCTGAGCTTGTAGAGTGACTTCTGCACTACTTAATTCCCGATGTCGACGGAGTAGGAGCTTCCGGACGTCTTCTGTTTTGCCCTTTGCTTTCGCTAGATATGGTTTTAGTGGCATTAGGTGAGCTTTAGCCTGGAATACGTCCTCATCCGTGACCTCACCAGTTAAATCTGTAACAATTTGCCTTCTTTCTTGCCATGGCAACTTAAGCCCAAAGAACGTTGGATGAATGAGTAACTGCAAGATATTACCTTTCCAATTCCCGGTGTACTTAATTTCAAGAGCATTCAATAACTCTGCTTGGAAGCTAGATACCGGTACTTCCAAATCGTTGATATAGCAAGTTGTCTCATGACCGGTAAGATTCTCTTCATCGGTACCTCTTGTTCTGGTCCATACTTCCCGATAAGTTTTGCGGACCTTCGTACCATCCTCAAATGTCAGCTCTACATCGACAATCTGGCGACTGTCATGCTTGGGTTTGATTGATTGATGATCAGCTGACCCGTCGTAGAGTTTGCCGGTTAAGACCCAGCTAATGGCGTCAGCGATTGACGATTTTCCCCAACCATTCGGAGCCCGGAGCTCGTGATTGTGGTTGAGATCAAGTTCTAGGTGCTTCAAATTTTTGAAGTTTTGAATTCTGACTTTTGTCAGTTGCATCAGTAATCTCCTCCTTCTTTACTTTTTTATCTAATGCAGGGTATTTACCCTCGCGTCTGGCCTTTAAAATTTCCTTAATCTGTATCCATTCTTTGTCGCTATAGATCATGCCGTTCACCTCCTTCATACAATAATCTCTTCTAGGGGGATCCCTAAGATTTCGCTTAGTTTTACCGCTATCTTCCCTCGTGGTCTACGGATTCCGATCTCATAGTTTGAGATAGCGCTTGGTCTAACACCAAGTTGATCGGCCAGTTGTTTCTGCGTAAGACCGAGCTCTTTTCTTCTCTCAGCGATCAGTCTATGTCTTTCCACTATTCGTCACCTCCTTCTATATATAATCCCACATTTCGTGGCATGTGGTACCTTAATATTATCCCACATTTTGTGAGATGTCAATACGTTTTCCAATTTTTGTTTATTTTTAAGACAAAAAGATTTAGCGAATTATCTACAGATTTCTGATAGTGCTAGAAGATCTTGCAATGACTCTCAAACTCATCAAAGTGATTGAAGAACGCAAAAAAGGGCCGAGTGGCCCTTATCCCTTTAAAAACACGGTTCCTTTCAATAATAAAAGCGTTTTCAAATTAAAAAAAGTTAAAAAAACTGTTGACATGCTCTGATAATCAGAGTATAATAAAGTTGCAAAAAGAAAAAATAAAAAAGGAGGAATTAAAAATGATTAGAACAGAAGAATTAAAAGGATTAACAAGAGATGAGGTGATCGATAAGTTAAGAGGAGCAGGGTACAAGTATCACACTGACACGCCATTCACACTAGGTTGGGAGCTCAACGACGAGCTCACTAAAGCCGGACTCAACGGCAAGACAGTTCGTTATATCACCTTTGAAAAAGGTGACGACAGATACACATTGGTAGACGTGTGGGATCATATCCCGGTCGTACCTATTACGACAGAACCGGGACAAGAAGTAAAGTTGCTCCACAAAGGCAAATATCTATTTGATGTGGGTTTGCGGTAATCCCTAAAACCGCAACTTTTTCTCGGCTATCGTAACCGGGCCGATTGGTAAAAAAAATAAAGAAGGAAATTAAGGAGGAATAAAAATGAATTTGAATTATAGCCAATACCTTGGCGTTCTGTTGTCACCAAAATCTCACCCACGGCAACGTGAGAGAATGATGAAAAAATTGAAAAATGCCATAAAGTATGGCACAAATAAGGCACCTATTGACACAAGATTGCATTTATTCAAATTACAGCTAGATTTAGATAATGATAATCGCCTAGTCATAAAACTAAACGGACAAGAATTAGCAGTACAATCATATAAGGAATTTAAGGACTTTTTCAAAAAATTCGAAGAAAGAATCGAAGAAGAACGAAACAAAGTAAAACAAATGCTATTTGAGTTAAAGGTCACAGATCTAATCGACGTAAAAGCTTTTCCGCAAATTTTTATAGACTATTTATCGGAATATAAATTATCATCAGTATATGTGATGTTCCATAAAAAGAATATCTATAACATAAAAGTAAATGAAGTGAGACTTTCATTTCATAAGGGGAATTTATTTTTAAATTTCCATTTTTATTTCATGAACCCGTTTTGGGATAGAGAAGCATATTGGTGTGACAAAGCAGACGATGTAATAAAAGATTATGTTGAATATATCAACACAACAACAAAAGACAAAATATACATAGCAAATGTACGTCGCGACACCAAAGCAGGACTAGAATACGGTTTCCAAAACATAGACATAGAAGAAGACGACGAATTCATTAACAACATAAAAACAACAAAACGAATTAAGAGAATCCCACCAGAACAACAAGATAAATACATAATACCCATGGGATTCTTAAAAAATATTATGCTAGTGAAATTTTCACATCAAACAGAGAAATCAGCGTGGTTTAAACCGATAGAGTTCCCAGAGTACATATTCGACCTTGCTCAACACAGTAACTTGAACATAGACCTAAAAAATTATTCATTTTCTATAATTTGAATTTAAAAAGGAGGAGTCAACATGAAAATAAAAATCTTTACAATCAATAGTGGTACCGTCTATGACGGAGCCACAGTTGAATCCTTTTCACTGAAAGGTGCAAATATCACCATCCCTGCTATTATTATCGGGGAAGAAGGACGAGGCAGAGAATTAGGCATACTGCCTGTCCAACTTCTTCCCGAAACTTATAAAAAATGGGAGCAAAACGGCAGCGTACGCATCTACGCTGCATCTTTGGGAGCAACAAAGGCTGGAAAGCCTAAATTGCTCCAAGCGGAAGAAGCAGATACCGACGAAAAATGCATCTGCGTCTTCCGCACAATGATCGGATACCGCGGTTGCAATGTTCACACAGGCGACCGCAAGGAAGTGTACTACACGATTCCGTGGTACATTTCCTTACCTCCGGAAGTACCGAAACAGCCTCGGTACACAAAGGAGGAAAAGGAGATGTACGCGCCAATTCTGTGTAAACACAGAAACACAGACGATTGGCGCGAAGTATTCGACGCAAAAATTGAATTTTTACCATTTCCCGGCGATGTCATTTGCTCTGGCATTATTGCCCAAGGAGCAGCCGGACGAATGGGCTCTGGAAGACATCTTATAGCCATCATTCCGGCTAACACTGTCTTCCGTACTGCTTATGGTGGTCGGTTGTACGGTGCGCCGGGCGCTCATTATTACATCTTCAGAGACGGCGAAATAATCTCTGCCACATGGCAAGAGAGAGTAATTTCTGATATATTCTAGTTCCCACGTGACCGTCACAAGGACTGTTTATAGGTATACACGTATGGTATACTTATAGACAGTTTTATTTACTTTTTAAAACGGAGGTGATTTTATGGATTTACAAAAACTAACAGTCGCCGAACTTAAAGAGTTGGCTCTCAAAATCAAACAGGAGCTGACTCGGCGGCAACAAGAAGTTAACGATGCCCTTAAAGTGGTTGAAGCGATTGAACGCCCAGAATTTCACTACTCCTTTAGGAGCGAGTATGGTCGCTTTGAACAACCTCACTACATAGCTAAGTTGTACTGGGATAAAGGATTACAGTATCGATTTGTTAAATTAGATAAATCTTATGGCAATGGTAAAGTCGTGGTGTTTGGTGATACAAAACTAAAATATGGGGATGTTTTAGAAATAAGAGATAAATCTGGTCAAAACCTCTATCTAGCTCTAAATAATGAAATAATCCGACTAGGTAACAAGGACAATCCCGATTTATTCGCAGCCGTTAAGGCTCATTTGAAATATGGTGGCGACCCAGAACAATTACTAGAAATTATTGGTCTAAAAGAACCGGACCTAACGGTGCCGGATGAATTAAAGGAGGAATGATGATTAAAACAAAACTATATGCACACCAGCAAGAGGCCATTGATAAACTATCAAAAGTCAAAGTTGGAGCCCTATTCATGGACATGGGAACCGGGAAAACCTTGACCGCTCTCAAACTTTTTGACATTCGGAGACAACAAGGGAAGGTAGATCGTCTTATCTTCCTGTGTCCAATCTCATCTAAGAAAAACCTGATGGATGAGGTAGCCAAACACACTGATTACGTGTATGGTAAAGATTATCTCATTTTTGGTATTGACTCTATCAGCCAGTCAGATCGGATTTATTTGGGGTTATTAAACACTGTTAACAATCGTGATATGCTTGTTTTGGATGAAAGCACATATATCAAAAACCCGTTTGCCAAACGCACACAAAGAGCCTTACGAATAAGCAAGATGACACAGTATAAACTTATTATGACTGGTACTCCTATTACTAAATTCGTCAAGGATTTATGGGGACAGATTACCTTCCTATCACCCCTAATTTTCAACTACCAGTCGTACTACCAGTTTGCAGCTAATCATCTAATTTTTGACAAAGAAAAGGGATATATCGTCAGTGATGCCAACGTAGATTATCTCACTCAAAAACTCAGTCCATATGTTTATGAAAAGGGGATTGAGGAAATAACAGATATGCCCGATCAGGTTTTTCTTTCTACTGTCTATCAAATGTCAAAAAAAAGACAAGAGTTGTACGACTATACACTCAATAAAATTTTAGGTGAAATATTTTTACAGGATGCAAGTGATACTATAATTTATCAACTATTTACGGAATTACAGAAAGTTGTTAGCTACGACCCAGAACGTATCGAAGTGCTTGAATATGTTTTGGATAAACTCAATCCAGAACAGCAGGCCATCATTTGGTTTAAGTACAAGGTGGAGCGAAATCTAATCATAGATTTTTTACGAAAGAGAGGATCTACCTACTCTATCTTTGATGGTGAGTACAAACAAGAAGAAGAATTTAAGTCAAAGAAAACTCAATTCCTCGTAGCAAACATACAAACAGGTAGTCATGCCCAAAACTTCCAAAATTGTCATTACCAAATCTTTTATAGCAATAGTTTCGACTACGCCACTCGTCTACAGGCTGAACGTCGCACATGGCGAGCAGGACAACCTCACAAGTGCATCTACTATGATATTTATTCCAATGCAGGTATCGAAGACATGATTATACGATCACTCAATAAAAAAGAGGACCTGTTACAAAGTTTTAAACAATTGTCCAGGCGTTTTAATAAGGAGTACCTTGAGAAATATTTGAGAAAGGAGTTGAGTGTTAAGGATGATCAGGATAGGTCTCAACCATCAAGAGAAACAGAAAGTCATCAAGGAATACCTGACGAGCCACGATATTCGACAGGTTAAGGTATTCTATTACAAACGATCGTCTCAATACGATTTCGGGGACATTGACAATGTAGAATATATCGAGTGGTCGGATATTATCATGTACAAGTTCTTCTATCGTTTACTAGAGGAGATAGATAAGCAGACACTTATCGTTATAGATGAGCTCATGCGGACCAAAAACAGGAACGATTTAACCTACAACTGCGCCCACCACTATCTCAACCAAACACCACATCGGATTATATTTGAATTTTTACCTATTATTGATGATATAGAAGATTTTATGATTTTGCTTAACTATGAGAACAAGGACAAATACAAGGGAAAAAGCTTTAATTCGAGTTATTTATTAGAGGAAGACATACAAATGAAGCCTTATTGTCCTAAATTGGAAGTTGTTGAGGTTGATGTCACTGATGAAGAAATCGCTAAATACGAAAAAGAAAAGCATAAGGTTTTTCACGAAATTGAAAGCAGTTTAAAAGATCCGGACATCATACCTCGGAGATTACAAATAGTAGCAGGTGATTTTAAGAAAAAGTCTATTGCTCCAGACAAACGCTATGTCGCAAGAAATAAACGATTTAATCTTGAAAACGTCTATACATATGACGACATTTGGCAAACGGAGCAAAATGGCGATTATATAGTAATAGACATGCACTACAACCGACTTAACTTCAACGACTTTTTAAAAGTCACCAACATGGATAAAATATGTTACTTATCAACTCCATTATCTATTGACAAAGTGATTATTGATGAGTTTATGAAGTGGAAAGGGGTGTTGAATACAATTTATGCTCAAGCAAGTATATATCGATAAGGACGTTCTAACCGCGGCGAAAGAACGTATATCAATGGTTTTTGATGACTATGAAAATATCATTGTATCTATTAGTGGCGGGAAAGACAGTACCGTACTTGCTCATCTTGCTTTGTTAGAAGCACATAAACGGGGACGACGGATCGGAATGTTTTTTCTAGATGAGGAAGTTGTATACGAAAGCACCATTGAACAAGTTCGCTATCTATATAATCTTTTTCCAGAAAACACTATAAAACTCTGGTTTCAAATCCCCTTCCACCTGACTAATGCTACAAGTTTAACAGAAACACAATTCATCCCTTGGGAACCTGGTAAACACAAAATTTGGATGCGCAGCAAAGAACCGGACAGCATCCAACATATCCCATGGGATAAAAAAACAATTACAATAAGAGATAAAAATAAAGGTTTTGGTTTTTATGATGTGCTTGATAACTTTCAAAACCATAGAGAAAACACATGTTTTCTGATTGGTTTACGAGCGACTGAAAGTCCAAATCGTTGGAGAGCTGTCAGTAAAAACCCCGGTCATAAAGACTGGTATTGGACAACAAAGTTACCCAATAACAATATTGCAGCCTATCCCCTGTACGATTGGAACTTTCACGACATATGGAAGTATATCTATGATAACAAACTCAAATATAACAAAATCTATGACTATATGTACAAAAAAGGGCTAGGATTAAGGGAAATTCGTGTGTCAAGTCTAATTCACGAACACTCATTTAAGGCGCTGGTAGAGTTGCCAGAATTTGAACCTAAAACCTACAATAAGCTATTAAAACGAGCAAAAGGTATCCAAGTCGGTCACATCTACGGTAAAGAAAAACTACTTAATGCGCGTAAACTGCCAAAAAACTTTAAAACTTGGATTGAATACCGAGACTTTTTATTAGATACATATCCCGACCCAGACAAAAAACATATATTTGTTAAACGATTTAGTCGTCATCTTAACAATAACTATGTCGCTCGACAACAGTGTCGACAATTACTATTAAACGACTATGAAAACAACTTGCCAATCGATAATAAACCTGATCCACGGGAAGAAAAACTAAAAAAATGGAAGGAGTTGCTAGGATGAGAAGAATAGAAACGCCATTAGGAATTTTTGAAATTCCAGAAACCCCAACGATTAAGTGTAATAAAGGTGATTTAAAATTACCCGCGCTGACTGCTATATTAGTGCCGATTGAACTAGTACAGGCCAATAACTACAACCCAAACCGAGTTGATGATAACAATATGAAATTACTCGAAACATCTATCATGCAAAATGGATTTGCCTTTCCAGTCGTAACAGTTTGGGACCCAGACATTGAAAAGTTTGTCATTGTTGATGGGTTCCATCGTTATCGAATTATGCGTGATTATTTAAAGTGTGAAAAGTTACCAATTGTCGTGTTAGAACATGACATATCAAAGCGCTTATCCGCCACCGTACAATTTAATCGCGCCAGAGGTGTGCATCAAGTTGATTTAATGGCCGACCTCGTAAAATCGCTTTTTGAACAAGGCCAAGACGATGAAGAAATTGCTAAATTATTGGGTATGGATCTTGAAGAAGTGTTTAGATTAAAACAAGTAACGGGAATTGCCGAATTATTTAAAAACCAACCCTACTCAAAATCGTGGGTAATGATGGATATAGAGGAGAGTGATATCATTGAGTAAATGGAATTACGGTAACGCCTATAAACGGCATCCAATCGCTGACAATGAAATAGTAGTATTTGACAACGGAAGTAAAATCAAGGTTCATGACATCTTCGATCCATTACCAGAGTTTATGAAAGAAGCCGACCTCATCTTCGTCGACCCTCCATGGAACCTAGGAAACCTCAACTCATTTTACACAAAAGCGGATCGCAATGACTATAAAGATAGTTTCACACCATTTTATAAACGGTTATTTGAGTGCATCGCCGAAATTAATCCTAAGACCTGTTATATCGAAATAGGAAAAGAATATCTCGCCGACTTTATAATAGAGATGCGCAAGATATATAAACAAGTTACCTTTTACAATAGCAGTTATTACCATCGCAAAGACAACATGTGCTATATTGTAAGGGGGAGCAATAAATACAAAAAACTACCACTTGATTATATGGATGAGGAAGATATCATTGCATGGGTATGTGAAAACGAAGAATATGACGTCATTGGCGACCTCTGTATCGGTCGAGGATTAGTGGCAGTTGAAGCGTATAAAAATGGGAAAAAATTTGTAGGCACAGAGCTAAATCACAAACGTCTCTCAGTCTTAATTGAACGGGTAGTATTTTTAGGTGCGACATATACGAAAGAGGCGATAGAATGAGCGAAAAACATTGGTTAGAACGTTTTTTGGAAGAATACGGACTTACTCGATATAGACTAGAGAAAGATTTTGGACTTTCCCAAAAAACAACACACAGCATAATAGCGAATAACACACCATTTGACAAAATACAGCTAAAAACAGCACAATTATTAGCTAAGGCTGCAGGTCTTACATTAGAACAGCTAAAAGAAAAATACGGAAAATAAAAAACAGCCCGGGGTTAGTTTTCCCGGGCTTCTACTTTTTCTAGACGTTTTTCTAATTCAACGATCCGCCATATAAGCTCCGCAAACAGGTCCGGTCGGCTATCAAGCATATCATTGGTGATGTCTCCGGCAGCTGTTATGTATAGGTAAGTATCTGGAGAGTATTTTTGACAATTGATCAACTCTGGATCATAGTGATGGATGGTAAAGACAAGACGACCGCGTTTAAGCGCTTCTCGTGGGATGTCAAAATAGTATTGA
>JAAYFQ010000073.1 GCA_012728165.1 Synergistaceae bacterium
AAATTAAGAACAACTCATATAGAGAGATTGACAGGAGGTACGTGCTCGCCAGGAGGAGGAATTTCATTTATAGAAATACTAAGCAATCTTGAACGTATCGGAGATCATGCACACAATTTAGCAATGGTTGTCTTTGATATAGAACGTATACATAACAGCCATGCGGATCTAAAAAAACAAAGAGGTGATACGAATGAATTTTAATGTTATTTTATTGGGATTTATACAGGGAGTAACAGAGTTCTTGCCTGTCAGTAGTTCAGGACATTTAGCGTTAGCAAAAATTTTTCTGGGTATAGAAATGCCACCACTTTCGTATGATCTTGTCCTTCATATTTCAACAGCGATGGCAACGATAATTTTCTTTTTTTCAGATATTCTTGATTTGCTGACTGGCTGGTCTCGTGGCTTTTTGTCGGCTGATTCTAGAAGAAGTGATGGTTGGTCATTTGGTTGGGCTGTTATTTTAGGAACGTTAGTTACAGGCATTATAGGAATATCATTGAAAAACTTTGCAGAAGTAGTAAGCCAGAATTCTCTTATGGTTGCTCTTGGACTTATAGTTACCGGCACAGTATTGCTAATGAGCCGTTTTATAAAAATTGGTTTTGGACGAGTGCGAACGTCAGACGGATTTTTTGTTGGAATTGCACAGGCTATAGCTGTTTTACCTGGGATTTCTCGTTCATGCATGACGATTATATCCGGACTTAGCATCGGATTGAGCAAAGAGGAAGCCTTTAGATTCTCTTTTATTCTTTCTATTCCTGCAATATTTGGTGCAACATTACTGCAAAGCTTTGAACTTGGCGGATGGAATAATTTTATCACAGCATTGCCAGCACAATGGTACTTGGGAGCATTTGTCGCTTTCTTTAGTGGTATAATTTCTCTTATTATTTTGAAAAAAATTGTCCTTTCCTCAAAATGGTGGATATTTGGAATATACTGTCTTGTTGTAGGTTTTTATGTTGTGTTTGTAACTTATTTGGGGGTGTAATAAATGGCATTAGTCAGGTCCACAACATTACGCTGTTTAATTATTTTTCTTTGTCTTGTTCTTGGAACTTGGGTGGGAATTTTTTTACAGCAGTACTCTTCAACTGCACCGCTATTTACAAATATAGTAGATTTTGTAATAGATATAAATAAAATTGACTTATTAATGATTAAAATAGGGTTTCTGTTTGCAGTTAAATTAAATTTAGGAACAGTGATAGGTGGTATTATTGGAATTTGGGCTATACGTTAAAAAATGCCGATAATTCTCGCATCTATTAGTCCTAGACGACGCGAACTACTTAATTCGCTAGACTGGGACTTTATTGTAGTACCGTCAGAGATAATTGAAAAAACCATACAAGGCGAAAAGCCTGAAGAGATGGTTTTGCGTCTAGCGAAAGAAAAAGCAAAGGATGTTTATAAACGAAATCTCAATAACTGGGTTATTGGCGCTGATACAGTTGTAACAATCGACGAAAATATTTTTGGAAAGCCCAAAGATATTGTTGAAGCTAAAAAAATGCTAAATACTCTTCAGGGAAGAACACATGTTGTTATAACAGCAGTGGCGCTTTATTCTCCGGATGGCAGGAAACTTGTCGCAGCAGAAAAAACTCTAGTAACTTTTAGAAAAATGACTTTGAATGAAATAGATGCGTATATTGACCAAAGTGAGTATGCGGATAAAGCAGGAGCTTATGCTATTCAGAACAAGGGTGTTTTACTTGTTGAAAAGATTAATGGTTGCTATTTCAATGTAGTAGGACTGCCACTGCAACTGCTAAGCACTATGTTTGCAAAACTTGGTTGGTCACTTTCTGAACAGTGGAGGGCTAAATAATGAAAATTCTGAAGCGTGGAAACATATTATTCATTGCACTTATAGTAGCTTTGATTTTTGCTTTAATAGGCGTTGTTCCGAGATACACTGCCGAAAAGAACAATAATACCGTAGCCTTTGTGTCAGAGTATAAAGACGTTATCTCTCTTGCCACACAGGAAAATAAAAGTGCACAAGAAGTATGGAGCAAGCTTAACAAAGAAGGAATGGCAGGTATTACTATTTCGGAATATTCTGGTGAAGAGTTAATCTTTCAAGAGCCTCTGCACCTGCAGTATGGTTCCGCAAAAGATCTTGGAATAAATAATAAAGACGTCATTCCAAGCAGAGCAACTGTCATTATTGAACAATCATATAGCTATTCCAAGATGCTTTCTGAATATATAAAGATAAAAATACCTTCAACTGTTATATATGAGCGCGATGGGAAAATTGTTATGCTGTTGCCGGGGACTCTTGAAGAGTTTAGGTCTTCATCATTTATTCCTGATTTTGAGGGATTGAATTTTTGTAAAAGTAATAGCATTGTAGCTTTGTTCAGGCCTGGTCCGTGTAATCTGTCTTCCGGTAAAGAGGTTGCAACTGCTTTAGAGTATCTGATTTCAGAATATCCTCAAATAAAAAACATTCTTCCATCGGGTTTTATAATGGCCGGCTATCCTGATCTTGCTCCTATCGTAGATGTTATAAAGAAAAACGGTTTAACTTTGTCTCAAGTTGAATTTGTCAAACAGATTGGTGTTGGACAGTTAGCAGTCAAAATGAAACAAGATATTCTACCTTTACACAGTTTGACTAAAGAAGAAATTATTTCCAAAAGATTATCACAGACCGAGATATGGGACAGATATGTGAGGGCAGTTCATGAGCGATCTGTCCGTTTAATCATTTTGCGACCATATGATCTTCAGATGGGCAATAGATACGATTCATTGCTTCGTGATATGTCTGTGATGAGAACAATATTGACAGAAAAAGGATATCAACTTGGTTGGCCGTCACCTTTGCCATATTGGCCAGCGCCTGTTGCAGGAGCAGTTGCTTGTGCAATCGTTTTTGTATTCTGTGGCTGGTCATATTTTATTAGATTTACAGGAAAAAACAATGACTTTGTTTCTGTCTTTGAACTGATAGCACTTGTTTTGTCTGCAGTGTTCTTAAGTGGAATGTTGTTTAAGCTGTCAATAGTAGCTAAGATTCTTGGTGGATTTTGTGGCGCTCTTGTTGCAACTGAAGCTACCATTTTAGCTTTAGAATTATTCAAAAAAAGATGGCTTGGAGCTCTTATGGGATTGTTTGTTGTCGTCGTAGGAGGGCTTTCGATAGCGTCTTTTTATGGCACCATGTCTGCTGCGCTTAGACTCACGCCCTTTTCCGGAGTAAAACTTACTCTTCTTCTCCCTCCTGTTTTTTTAATATTACATGATTTTAAACTTAGAATACATCCAGAATCTTTGTCAGAAGTTCTTGAGCGGCCAGCAATATGGGGAGAGCTTGTCTTGATGGGAGTTATGATGCTAGGTCTGCTCATTATTGCTCTACGTAGTGACAATGTTTCAAATGTGCCCGCTTTAGAAGTTGCTTTTCGTAATTTTATTGAGAAGGTCTTACTTATCAGACCACGAACAAAGGAGTTTATGATTGGATATCCTGCTCTTGTCCTTTATTGGTATCTTGTAAGAAATGGACTTGCTTTAAGATATCGTGAGGTTGTCCGTGTTGCGACATCATTAGCTTTCTGTTCTGCAGTTAATACTTTTTGTCATTTCCATACATTTATTAAAATAAGTCTTATTCGAGTTTTTAATGGTTGGTGGCTTGGGCTTTTAATTGGTCTGTGTCTGGTTCTTTTTGTTCATTTTATAATTGTTCCTCTTTTTAAAAAAACTGAGGAGCGTTGTTTGATTGAACAGAAATAAAGATATACTTATATGTGGATATTATGGTTTTGGAAATCTTGGAGATGAGCTGTTGCTCGCTTCAATATTGGAATTATTGCTTGAGAATGGAATAAAACTTCATAACGTAGCAGTTTTATCTTCAAATAAATCTGTAGTCACAAATACATTAGGATTTAAAGCTTATAACAGAGCTAATATCTTCGAAGTTATACATGCTATGAAAAAGTCTAAAACCCTTTTACTTGGAGGAGGAGGACTTTTTCAAGATACAACTAGTTTGCGTTCATGTTTTTATTATTGGTTAATTGTACGTCTCGCGGTATTATTTGGCACACGTCCATGGATGGTTGGACAGTCGATAGGTCCTTTAAAATCTTCCTTTAGTAAGTGGATGACAAAAAACGCACTTTCTGCGTGTTTGTATCGTGGAGTACGTGACGCACGCTCTCTTAATATTTTGAAAGAATGGGGCCTTAGTGGGGTAAATACTTCGGATTACGTTACGGCATTAAGTGTTAGAAAGTGCGCTAATAAAGGTACGAAAATGCTTATAAATGTACGACAGGGATATAAAGAGCTTTCCGATAAAGTTATTGCAATCGCCACTCGTTTTGCTACAGAAAAAGATATCGACATTATTGCTGTTGCGTTCTCAGACGGTGACCTTAAACTAATACAGAACTATGTTGACAAAGGTTGCTTAAGTCCTTCTCAAGTCGTACTTCTTAGAAAACTGAGTGATTTTGAGGATTTAGTTTCTGATTCAGAATTCGCAATAGGAATGAGGTATCATTTTCTGTTGCTGTCGCGCCTTGCAGGATTGTCGGTGTCTGGGGCAAGCTATGACCCTAAAGTGACATCACTTTGTTTAGAGTGGTCAATACCAGAGATGGCTCAGGAATTGGATTTTTCAAAAACTATAAATAATGATTATATTATAAAAAAAATACTTGTGATTAAGGATTCATTCAGCTTTGCTTTAAAAAAAGTTTTGGGAGAGTAATAATGGAAAAAGAAATAGAAAACAAACTTACCTCCATAGTTGCAGAAGTACGGAAAGATATTATTAGAATGGTTGGAATTGCAGGGTCCGGTCCTTTAGAACTTTCGCTTTCAATAGCAGATATCCTTGTGTATTTATATTGGGAAGAATTGGTTGTGCTTCCTAATGCCCATGGTCGTAATGATAGAGACCGTCTGTTTATGGGAATAGAGAAAGCAGTGCCTGCATTGTATTCAGTTCTTGCAAACAGAGGCTACTTTGACAGAGAAGAACTTTGGCATTACCGGCGTTTAGGTGCTATGCTTCAAGCTCTGCCAGATCCTAATCGCACTGCAGGAATAGATTCACCATGTCTTTGCAGTGCCTTGGAGCTGTCTCTGGCATCTCCTGTAGCCCAGGTTTTGCTTTCAATTCCGCAAAGACCAAGAGTTTTTTGTTTTTGCGATAATAAGGATTTTTCAAATAGTTTTTTTGAAGAAGTCTGCCGTACAGGGAAAGCACACCTCTCCAATCTTGTTCTATTGATTATCAATGTAAAAAACAGAGAAGGTTTTGTCGATAAGAAAATGACATCAAAACATCAAAACAAGTTTTCAGCCTTGGGATGGACTGTAGACTCTGTTAATGGAAATAGCTTTGTAAATTTAGAATGTGTATTTAGTTTATTGGATTATGAAAACAATAAACCAAAGGCAATTTTTGTTGAAATTAATCCAAATAATGATTACACATTTATTGAAAGTTTAAAGTCTACAAAACCCAGAATAAAACGATTACAAGACATAGCCTTAGCTCTTGAAGAGTTGGAGGAAAACAAAAATGAAAAATAAAAAAGACAGTAGTACATGGGATTTTTTTTGCGACTATATTTCAAAGTATGCAATTAAACATAATGATTTTATTCTTTTAACAACAGAGAAGTTAAGTAGCTCTGTTTTGCTGAAATCTCTGCCTCCTGAAAAGATTTTTACTCCTACAGCCGGAGATTTTAATCTTGTTGCCAATGCTGCAGGGCTTGCTATGTCGGGAAAGCATCCTTGGGTCATCTCTGATTCTGTGTCTACTTTTGTTTCTTCTTATAAACAG
>JAAYFQ010000074.1 GCA_012728165.1 Synergistaceae bacterium
GAAAAAGTAGTAGAAGCACCGGTTATTCCTGAAAGCCTTGATGTGGTAGTCGAAACACAAGATAAGGTAACAACAAAGGTTATGGAAGAACAAAAGGGTTGGAAGGAGAAAAAATAATATGGCTGAAATTACAGCAGGACAGGTATCAGAACTTCGCTCACGTACCTCGGTTGGTATGATGGATTGCAAGAAAGCTCTTGTTGAATGTTGTGGAGATATTGAAAAAGCAGTAGACTTGCTTCGTGAGAAGGGACTTGCCAAAGCAGCAAAGAAGGCAGATCGTGTAGCTTCTCAGGGTGCAATTTTTAGTTATATTCACAATACCTCAAAACTTGGTGTTCTTGTAGAACTCAATTGTGAGACAGACTTTGTGGCACGTACAGATGAGTTCCAAAAACTAGGTAATGAGATAGCACTACACATTGCGGCATCTAATCCGACATATATTAAACCCGAAGATGTGCCGGCAGAAGTTATAGCACGTGAAACAGAAGTTATTAAAGCTCAGGCTCTCGAAGAGGGCAAACCAGAGAAGATGCTTGATAAGATAGCAGAAGGACGTATCAATAAGTTCTACGAAGAAAATTGCTTGTTAGAACAGAAGTATGTTCGTAACCCTGATGTCAAAATCAAGGATATTCTTATTGAAAATATTGCCAAAATCGGCGAAAATATGCAAATTAACCGTTTTGCACGCTTCTCAATAGAAGCTTAATTTAATTTTTCAAAGCGAGGGATTCTTCCCTCGCTTTTTTCTAACCAAATTCAAATAGCGAGGGGTTATCCACATGGAGTGCAGGTATAAGAGGGTGCTGCTCAAGCTTTCCGGAGAAATACTCGCAGGCGATGCAAAGTTTGGTCTGGACTATGATGCTATTAAAGGTATTTGTGAGCAGATTGTTGAAGTTGCCAAAGAAGGCGTAAGCATAGCAATGGTTGTTGGCGGAGGTAATATTATTCGAGGTTCGCAAGCCGTTGGCATTGAACGTGCACAGGCCGACTATATGGGTATGCTTGGAACAGTAATCAATGCGCTTGCTCTTCAAGATACTCTTGAGCGTCTTGGACAACCAACTCGTGTGCAATCTGCAATAGAAATGAGACAAGTGGCAGAGAATGTTATAAGACGACGCGCCATACGTCATTTAGAAAAAGGACGTATAGTTATATTCGCTGCAGGGACTGGTTCGCCATATTTCTCAACTGATACTACTGCAGCTCTTAGAGCTTCTGAAATTGGTGCGGATTGTGTTCTGAAAGCTACCAAAGTCGATGGTGTATATAATAAGGATCCAGAGAACTTCCCTGATGCTAAATGCTATGCTAAAATTTCTTATATGGATGCAATTCAGAAACAACTTAAAATAATGGATGCGGCAGCGTTTTCTCTATGTCAGGAAAACCAGATTCCAATTATTGTCTTCAATGTATTAAAGAAGGGAAATCTACATAAACTTCTTATTCAAGGCGAAGATGTTGGTTCTATAGTTACAGACTAAGACGCCGGTAACGACATCAAAAAAAAATGACAGGGAGTGATCTAAATGCCTCAGAATTTAATAAGTGAATTAAAAACACGGAATGAAAAAACACTGGAGCATTTGCAAGCAACGCTACTAGGGATTCGCACTGGCAGAGCGCATCCTGCACTTGTTGAAGATATCAAGGTTGATTATTTTGGAACACCAACTTCTATTAAAAACATGAGTTCTGTTAACGTACCTGAAGCAAGACAGATTCTTATTACTCCGTGGGACAAATCAGCTATTCAAGCCATTGAAAAAGCGATTCAAACTTCATCACTTGGTATCAATCCTCAGAGTGATGGTGAGTCTATTCGTCTTAATCTGCCTGAGTTGACGCAGGAACGTCGTGTGGATCTTTCAAAGATTGTGAATAAGAATGCTGAAGAAGCACGAATTGCTATTCGTAACACAAGACGAGATGCTAACGAAGGGCTAAAAAAGATGGAAAAAGCAAGCGATATAACAGAGGACGATTTGAAGAATTACCAAAAAGAAGTACAGGACCACACAGATGAGTTTATTGGAAAAATAGACTCAATGGCAGAAATCAAAGAAAAAGAAATAATGGATATCTAATCCAGTTATTTTCAATTAAAGAGTTTAAAGGAGACGGCAGAAATGCCGTCTCCTTTGTGTTTTTCCAACTTATAAACTCATTAACTAAATATTTTGACATTGATTGACATGTAAGTGGACGAGAGTATACTGCGCAATATAGATCGATTTATTTTTATTATTCTACAATTAATCGGTTTATATGAAAATAGGATTTAAATTAGAGGAGGGATTTTGTTATGAAAAAGATGTTGTTTGCTTTTCTTCTTGTATCATTCGTCGTTTTTGGTTACATTTTTATGTCCATACAGCCTACGGAAGCGAGCGGCTATGTGGAACCGTATGACAAACTGAGCACAAAAACACGAGATATCTCAAGAGCTATTACAAGCCTTAGAGAAGAACTCGAAGCAATAGACTATTACAATCAACGTATTGCAACAATAACAGATCCTAGCCTCAAGGAAATAATGATAATTAACAGAGACGACGAAAAAGAACATGCAGCTAAACTGTTTGAATGGATACGTCGCAATCAAAGTGGATGGGACAAGGAATTAAAGCAGTACTTATTCAAGGGTCCGCTTGCAAAAGATATAGCAAAATAATATTTTATGTACTTTACAATAGCACAAAGGAGACGGCATTTCTGCCGTCTCCTTTGTGCTATTATAAAGTTTGAAAATAGTTTAAGATAATTAAACTAATATTAGGAAAAGCGGTTGAAAGTATGAAAGAAAGAGATTTCATAAAAACTATTAATGAAATAGATGGCAAGGCATATATTGTTGGAGGCTGGGTTCGAGATAAGGTGATGGGACGCGAGCCACATGACAAAGATTATGCTGTTTGTGGAATTACCGAGACATCTTTTTTTGAAAAATTTCCGAAAGCAAAAAAAGTTGGTAGCTCATTTCCCGTATTTTTACTTCTTATAGACGGAGTACAAAGTGAAGTCGCATTCGCTCGTACCGAAAGAAAAACTGGTTCAGGATATACTGGATTTTCTGTCACATTTGGTCGTGAAATTACAATAGAGGATGATTTATATCGACGAGATACAACAATGAACAGTATGGCATGGGATTTGCAAAACTCGCAGATTATTGATCCTTATGAAGGGTCGTGTGATATAAAAAATAAAACCATACGTGCAACGTCGAAGCACTTCCTTGATGATCCAGTTAGAGCATTGAGAGCTGCAAGACAGTCTGCACAATTCGGTTTTGTAATAGAACCTTACACTCTTGAAATGATGAACAAGTGTGCGAAAGAGCTTTCTTTGGAACCAAAAGAACGAATAGTAGAAGAGACAACAAAAGCACTTGCGTCTGATAACCCATCAATTTATTTTAGAGTTCTTGAAGAGACAGGCCTTTTGTCTGTGATTTTCCCCTGGCTCGCAAATCTTGTAGGCAAAACCCAGTCTTCTGAATATCATTCAGAAGGGAACGCTTTTGAGCACACGATGTTTGTTCTTGATAATGTTGCCAAGAGAACTCCTCGAATTGAAGTTCGTTTTGCAGCACTTGTGCACGATATAGGTAAAAGCGTTACTCATGAAGACACGCTGCCTCATCATTATGAACATAAGAAAATAGGATTGAAAGTTTTAAAAGAAATAAACGATGTTATGACACTGCCAAGTCTCTGGTATAAATGTGCAGAATTCGCCATAAAAGAGCACATGAGACCTTTTAAAATAAATGATCCAAGCAAAGTAGTAGATTTATTAGTTCGACTGAATAAACATCCGATCAGATATGATGGTTTTGCGGCGATTATTTCCGCAGATAATCAAGGAGAACTGCCTGATTGTCTTGCGAATTACGAAGAATATATGAAAGCTATTCATAGCTCTCATGACTTAAAAATCCCTGAAAACTTGGATGGACCAAAGATAGGCGAGTGGGTCCGCCAAAAAGAGATAGAGGCCTTTAAAAAGGCTATTATCAAGCCTTAGATTGTCAAACCAATATTACAGCTTCATATTTATATATGTAATTCTTTTTCTTACAAACGCAAGTCACTTCCACGTTCTTTTATTCGATACATTGTCAAGCTGCGGACGCTAAATGTTAAGGAAAAATTTGACTAATCTAAAATAACATGATATAACTTTGCAAATCTATTAAAGTTTTCAATTTTTTATAAATATCGTAGAAATGCGATAATTTTTTTAACGTAAGATTTGAAATTTTCTAAATATGTTAAAAATTATTATCACAATACTATAATTATCAAAATTAATTGAACTAAATTTTATAGATGCGCATGCTGATCATTAATTTGATTATGATGTCCATCTATTTTATTATACAAAGGAGGAATTTCGAATGACTTATGAAGACGTAAAGATATTAAGTCCAAACTTTTTTAAAGAACAGTTTCCTTATGAAGAAATACCAAAGATAAAATTCAATAATATTCAACACAAAATAGAAATACCGAAAGAAATTTGGATTACTGACACTACATTCAGAGATGGACAACAATCTATGAGACCAATGTCTGTTGAAGAAATATCAACTATATATGATTATTTGCATCAACTAGATAATGACTCTGGAATCATAAGACAAACTGAATTCTTTCTTTACTCTGAGAAAGATAGAAACGCAATAAAAGAATGTATGAAAAAAGGATACGAATTTCCTGAAATTACTTCTTGGATAAGAGCGAAAAAAGAGGATCTTGAATTAGTAAAAGAGTTAAATATAAAAGAGACTGGCATGCTTATGTCTATTTCAGATTACCATATATTCTACAAGCTTGGAATGAATAGAAAAGAAGCGATGAAATATTATCTAGATATTGCAGAAGAAGCTCTTAAAAATGGTATTGTACCAAGATGTCATTTTGAGGATATTACAAGAGCAGACTTCGCCGGTTTTGTGGTTCCTCTAGGAAGAAATTTAATGCAACTTTCTAATAAATATGGTATGGAAGTGAAAATAAGAGCGTGTGACACTTTAGGGTTGGGTGTGCCTCATGTAGGGGTTGAACTTCCTAGATCAGTTCCAGCTATTATCAACGGATTAAGACATATCTGTGGTGTTCCTGCATCATCTATTGAATGGCATGGACATAATGACTTTAATAATGGAGTGGTTAACGGAACTTCGTGCTGGTTGTATGGCGGTGCGTCTGTAAATACTACTTTATTTGGTATAGGAGAAAGAACAGGAAATTCGCCACTTGAATCTATGATATTTGAGTATGCACAGATAAAAGGAACTACTAAAAACATGAATCTTAAGATTATTTCAGAGATAGCAGATTATTTTGAAAATCAACTTGGAGTTGCTATTCCTGTAAAGACACCATTTGTTGGAGATGAGTTCAATTTAACCAGAGCAGGAATACATGCAGACGGAATGCTTAAACATAAAGAAATATACAATAGTTTTGACACCGAAAAGATTTTAAATAGGTCCCCCTTGGTTTCCATTAACTCTTATTCAGGATTAGCGGGTATAGCTACGTGGGTAAATGGTTATTACAATTTATCTGATGAGAACAAAATTTGTAAAAATAATAATGAGATAATCCCTATAAAATCCTGGATAGATAAAGAATACGAAAATGGCAGGACGACCAGTATTAGAAATAAAGAATTAAAATTACTAGTGAAGAAGTTTCTTCCACACATCTCTCCTTCATGTATATTTGATAACGAAGAAGCAGAATGCGTTTAGATATCATTGGAGGTAGGAATATGCAATTAACAGTAGCAGAAAAAATAATAAGAGATCATCTCGTAAGTGGCGAGATGATTGCAAAAAGTGAAA
>JAAYFQ010000075.1 GCA_012728165.1 Synergistaceae bacterium
CCCTGAGGCATTAAATGCCTCAGGGACGAAAGTTTTCGCGGTACCACCCTGTTTGCCGCACGAATGCGGCCACTTAGTTGAACTTTTAACGGTGTCTGCCGTAATCCCTTAGTTGTGATAGTTCGGGGAATCCGCTCAAGAGTGAGATTGCATCTTATCATTTCAGTGTCAGCTTTCACTCGATGCTGACTCTCTGTCACATCCATAAATAAGAGCTTAACTCCATCATTGCGTTTAAGTATCTATTTCTTGAAGGCTATAATACATTAGATGTAGTTTGATTGTCAATTATTACGATATATATAACCTTAACAACTCATTGTTATTTTTCTTATTAAGAGTAAAATGTTGTTATAAGCTACATTAACACTTACAATAAATACATATTTTGAACTTTAATAAAAAGTTAGGGTGATTGTATTATGAAATATGGTTTTTTAGGTGCAGGAAATATGGGAAGCGCAATCATTAAAGGCATGCTAAAAGGTGGATTCGACTCCAAGAAAATATTTGTCTATGATTTATCAAAAAGCAAACTTGATCTTCTCTCTGACGAATGCGGAATAAAGAAACTAAAATCAGAAGAAGAAGTATTTGAGTGCGATATTGTCGTAATAGCAATAAAGCCCACAATTTTAGATGAAAATAAAATGAAAATAAAGGAAATGATATCGAAATTACCGAAAAACCCAAAGTTTTTTATCTCGATAGTGGTAGGCAAGTCTCTTCACTATCTGTCTGAAATTTTTGAAAAAACTCCTATTGCTAGAGTTATGACGAACGTTAATGCAATGACTGGTTCTGCAACAACTGGATATTGTCTAAATGAATATGCGACAAAAGAAGAAGAAAAATTGGTTACAGATATTTTTTCTACATTAGGAATAATTACACCAGTAGAGGAAAATAGCTTCTCGGTTTTTTCGGCAATAGCTGGTTCATCTCCAGCTTTTTGTTATATGTTCATAGATGCTCTAGCGCGCGCAGCTGTGCGAGGAGGAATTCCAAAACCACTTGCGACAAAAATTGCAGCTCATACTGTTTTTGGAAGTGCAAATATGGTACTTAGTTCAGATAAGCACCCCATGGAGCTGTGCGATATGGTTTGTTCTCCGGCTGGCACAACGATACAAGGTGTTTGTTCTCTGCAGAAAGATGGCTTTGAAGCGAGTATACACAATGCTATTAAAGCTGTAATGCAGCGTGATTGCGAAATAGGCGGTTGATTAAGTGGAAAGTAGAAAAAAACTTAAAACTGCAAAACGTATCGTAGTTAAAATAGGCACCTCTTCAGTAACTCATTCCAATGGTAGAGTGAATTTGCAACGAATGAAAGAGCTCGCTTTGGTTTTGTCTGACATTAGAAACAGAGGGATAGACGTTATTCTTGTTTCTTCTGGCGCAGTTGGAGCTGGTTTGAGTATTCTAGGATTAAAAGAGCGCCCAAAGGAAATATTGTTAAAACTCGCGGCGGCTTCTGTTGGTCAGGCTTCACTTATGCAGATGTATAGGAGTTTTTTCAGCGTTTACAATCAAACTGTAGCTCAGATACTTCTAACAAAAGAAGATGTCCGAGCCCGTGGGGATGTCGTTGCAGGTTTGTTCAACCAGCTTTTGAATCTTGGAATTATCCCAATAGTGAACAATAATGATGCTGTTGCAACAGATGAAATAGAATTTTCGGATAATGATTATCTTTCCGCAGTTGTGTCAGGACTGATATCCGCAGACTTACTTGTTATTCTGACCGATACAGACGGACTTTGTGATGAAAATCCAAAAACAAATAAAGATGCAAAACGCATTCCTCAGTGTGATAAGATTACTGCGAAAATAGAATCAATCGCTGAGGGCAAGGGCTCTGCGTTTGCAATGGGTGGAATGGCCACTAAGATAATTGCTGCTAAAAAATGCACAAAAAATGGTTGTGACACGGTTATAGCAAAAGCAGAAGATCCTAGCATTTTATACAGTATTCTGGATGGAGCAGACGTGGGAACACTCTTTCCAGCAAAGAGAGGAGCAAGCAACTAATGTCAAAAGAATACATTAAAGAACTTGGTATAAAAGCACAAAAAGCGGCTAGATTTAGTGCAACGTGCAGCACAAAAACAAAAAATGAACTTTTGACAAAGTGTGCTAATTCTCTTTTAGAACATTCGCAATCTATCTTAAAAGTGAATGCTGAAGATATAAAAAATGCTAAGGATTCAGGGAAGAAAAAAGCATTTTTAGACAGGTTAACACTAGACGAGAAAAGAATAGAGGATATGGCAAGTGGTTTAAGAGAAGTTGCTGCGCTACCTGATCCGATTGGTGAAGTTTTGAGCATGAAGACAATGCCGAACGGTATGATTATTGGACAGAAACGTGTGCCCATGGGAGTAATTGGAATTATATTCGAAGCACGCCCCAATGTTACTGCAGATGCTTTTGGTTTGTGTTTTAAAGCTGGCTCCGCAACTATTCTTAGAGGTGGTAGTGAAGCTCTTAAAACCAACTTGACGATCGTGAATATATTTAGAAAAACATTGTCTGAAAATGGCGCTGATACGAATCTTGTGTCGCTTGTAGAGGATACAAGTCATGATACGGCAAAAGAAATGATGTGCCTAAATGATTACATAGATGTTCTAATTCCACGAGGTTCTGCGAATCTTATTGGTACGGTGGTTAAAAATAGTACTGTTCCCTTTATTGAAACAGGTGTAGGAAATTGCCACATATATGTCGATGAAAGTGCCGATTTGAATATGGCAGAAAGAATTATCATAAACGCGAAAACTCAACGTCCAGGAGTTTGCAATGCTTGTGAGACCATACTTGTTCACAGAAGTTTAGAAAGCTCATTTGTTCCCAGAATTACCAAAGCACTTATAAATGCTGGAGTAGAAGTTCGCGGAGATAAGAGTTTTGCGATGATTAAGGAAGTAGTGCCAGTAACAGATGAGGATTTTGCCACAGAGTTTGAGGACTATATTATTGCTGCTGGATGTGTTTCGAATCTAGACGAAGCTTTGGAACATATTCGACGTTTTTCCACAGGGCACAGCGAATGCATTGTTACTGAAAGTTACGCCAATTCTCAGCGCTTTCTTAACGAAGTCGACTCAGCATGTGTTTATGTAAACGCTTCTACTAGATTTACAGATGGCAACCAGTTTGGTCTTGGTGCTGAAATTGGAATAAGCACGCAGAAGCTGCATGCAAGAGGCCCAATGGGGCTTAAAGAACTTTGCACAACAAAATATATTGTCTTTGGCTCCGGACAAATTCGTGAGTAATTAGTGGTTAAAGTGCCAAGGGTTGATAAATGACACATAAGGGAAGAATAAGCCTTAAAAGTATTGTGTTATAGCTAAAAAAGTGAAAATATTAAGGCTATAAACATTATTTACATAAAGATATTTAAAATGGACTCCACATACGCGTGAATGCGTCTGTCGAGTCCATTTTTTGAATATTATTCAGTCTTCAAATTTTTAAATCATAATTTACTGATCTTTTAAAACAGCACCTTCAACACCGGAAGTTGCAAATGTCCGATATCGTTCGAGAAAATGGCTACTAGTCTCCTGACACTTAGGAACGTATTTTTTTCTGCGTTCAGCAAGGATTTCTTCGCTAACCATGAGGTCAAGTCTCTTCTCAGGAATATTGATAGAGATTATATCCCCATCTTTCACAAGCCCGATTGGGCCACCAGTGCAAGCTTCGGGCGATACGTGTCCTATTGCAGCACCGTGAGTTGCCCCTGAGAAGCGTCCGTCTGTGATAAGAGCTACTGTGCCACCCTTACCTTGGCCCATGATTGCCGATGTTGGCGTGAGCATCTCTCTCATTCCGGGACCACCCTTAGGTCCCTCGTTGCGTATTACAACAACGTCTCCATCTTTTATTTCATTATTGAGTATTGCTTTACTTGCATCTTCTTCGCACTCAAAAACTCTTGCGGGACCTTCATGAACCATCATTTCGGGTGACACCGCAGACTGTTTTACGATTGCTCCAAGCGGTGCCAGAGTTCCTTTTATAAAGGCGATCCCGCCTACTTTATGATATGGTCTATTCAAAGGTCGAATAATCTCACTATCCAAAACTTCTGTTCCTGCGACGTTTTCTTGAACTGTTTTTGTTGTTACAGTTATGCATTCTCCGTTAATAAGATTTTTATCGAGCAGTTGGGCCATAAGAGCTTGAACTCCGCCAGCCATCCAGAGGTCTTCAATGTGGTGCTGTCCGCTAGGGCTCATTGAACAAAGATGTGGAACTCTTGCTCCAATTTCATTGAACGCATCCAAAGAGAGATTTAATCCTGCTGCCCATGCGATTGCAGGCAAGTGTAACGTTGTATTTGTAGAGCCGCCTAATGCAAGATCAACTGCGACAGCATTGTCGAAGGCTTCTTTTGTCAAGATATCACGAGGCTTTATGTCTTTGTTGATAAGAGCCATTATTGCACGACCAGTGTCTTTTGCGAGACGAACACGTCCTGCGTGTGTTGCCGGAATGGTTCCGTTTCCAGTAAGAGCAAGGCCTAATACTTCCATCATGCAGTTCATAGTGTTTGCTGTGAACATTCCTGAACATGAACCGCATCCGGGGCATGCATTGTCTTCTATTTCTTTTAGTGATTTCTCATCCATTTTGCCGGCTGATAACATGCCAACTCCTTCAAAAACGGAATTAAGGTCAATTTTTTTCCCAGCCAATTTTCCTGCCATCATCGGACCGCCTGAAATTACTATCGAGGGAATATTTATTTTAGCAGCTGCCATTGCCATGCCTGGAATAATCTTATCGCAGTTTGTTACTAGAACGAGACCGTCAAAAGCATGTGCTTTAGCCATAACTTCTATTGAATCCATAATAAGCTCGCGACTGGGAAGAGAGAACTTCATCCCCTCATGGTTCATTGCTATTCCATCACATACTCCAATTGTTGGAAATTCTAAAGGTAGTCCGCCAGCAGCGTATATACCAGCTTTAACGGCCTCTGTTATAGTTTTTAGGTGGACGTGTCCTGGAATTATGGAGTTGAAAGAATTAGCAACTCCTATCCATGGTCGGTCAATCTCCCAGTCTGTATATCCCGCTGCCTTAAGTAGAGAGCGGTGTGGACTTCTTTGATAGCCATTTTTTGCCTTGTCGCTGTTCATAGTTTAGTAATTCTCCCCTCAATAAAGTATCATTTTGTCAATTGGGCTGCCAGGAGTAACCATTGGTAAAACCAAAGCTTCCTGAGGAATTCTGAAATCAACTACAGCTGGTCCTGGAACACTTAAAGCAGCCTCTATGGTTTTTCTTACCTCTTCTGGTTTTGTTGCCAGAAAACCGCTTACTCCCATACCCTCAGCAATTTTTACAAAATCAGGGTTACGGCTATATAGCGTGTTTGAGTAGCGCTTTTCGTAAAAAAACTCTTGCCACTGACGCACCATCCCCAGGCATGAATTGTTCAAAATGAAGACCTTCACAGGAATGTTATAACGCGCGCAAGTGTCTAGTTCTTGTATGTTCATCATGAAACTTCCGTCACCGGCTATACAACAGACATGCTCACCGGGACAGGCATAGGAGGCTCCTATCGCAGCGGGGAAACCAAATCCCATCGTTCCGAGTCCTCCTGAAGTGACAAAACGTCCAGGTTCTTCAACTTTGTAGTGCATCGCTGCCCACATCTGGTGTTGTCCTACTTCAGTAGTAAGAACTGATTTACCTCCAGTTATTTCGCGAAGGGTTTCAATGATTTGCCATGGCGCTATCTGTCCTGGATACTCGGTTCTTGGCAGAGGTTCTCTCTGTCTTATCAATTCAAGTTCTTCTAGCCAATGACAACGGTCGCAATATTTTCTATTTATAGATGTCGTTAAAGCGTCGACTACGGTTCCTGCGTCGCCGACCAGCCAGACTTCTGATCCGATAACCTTGTCTATTTCAGCAGCATCAAGGTCTATGTGAATTATTTTCGCTCCTGAAGCAAAACTAGATATTTTTCCAGTTGTTCTGTCGCTGAAACGTGATCCAATAGCAAGTATTACATCAGCTGTCATAATTGCTCTGTTCGCCACAGGATGCCCATGCATACCAGCCATTCCTAGAGAGAGCCCAAGTGGATGAGATTCAGGGAAGGCTCCTTTTCCAAGTAGAGATGTTGCTACTGGTATCTGAAGTTTTTCAGCCAGTTCTGTAAGTTTCGCAGCTGCACCTGATTTGATTACGCCGCCTCCAGCAAATATAAGAGGCCTCTCTGCGTTTTCAAGCAGTTTTACTGCTTCATCAAGTTGAGTAAGGTCAGTTCCTTTTTCAGGATGATATCCGAGAAAGCTTATCTTTTTAGGATATTCAAAATTTCCAAATGATTTTTGAATATCTGCTGGAATATCTACTAAAACTGGACCGTGTCTTCCAGTAGAAGCTATATAAAAAGCCTTTTTTATTGCTGGCCCTATCTGCTCTGGCGTTCTAACTTGCATACTATGTTTAACAATGGGGATAGTAATTCCCAGTGTGTCAGCTTCTTGAAAAGCATCAGTTCCAATTGCTGTCGTAGGGACCTGTCCAGTGATAGCGACCATAGGGACAGAATCTAGATTAGCGGTAGCAATTCCCGTTACCAGATTGGTAGCTCCGGGTCCAGAGGTAGCAATGCAAACCCCCGGCTTTCCACTCACACGAGCGTAGCCGTCAGCAGCATGTGCCGCAGCCTGTTCGTGACGCATTAGAACATGATTAATCTTTGAGTCATATATAGCGTCATAAAGTGGAATAACAGTTCCGCCGGGCAGTCCGAATATTGTATCTACTCCTTCTGCCTCAAGAGATTTGAGAACCATTTGAGCGCCGTTGATTTTAGCCATGAATATACCTCCTAATATAAACGCTAATGTACGCACCTCAAGAAAGAGGTATGAGTACGTGCCTGTTTATTAAATATACTTACTTATGTTTTTTCCAACCTGTTCGCATGTTGATTCGCCTGCAAACTCAAATGGAAGCTCATTGTTGGTTGCATTTTCCATAAAATCGGACACCGCTTTATTAATTTTTCTTGCTCCCTCTTCTTCTCCAAGATGATCAAGCATCATAGCACCAGAAAGTATTGCTGCAATGGGATTTGATCTACCAGTTCCAGCTATGTCTGGAGCAGACCCATGAACCGGTTCAAACATAGAAAGTCCTTCGCCAATGTTTCCTCCTGCGGCAGTTCCTAGCCCTCCGGCAAGTGCTGCCTGAAGGTCGCTAATTATGTCACCAAAAAGGTTGGGACATAGCAGCACTCCATATGAAGTGGGATTTCTGACAAGGTGGTAGCAAAGAGCATCCACGTTTACTACAGCGAATTTGAGTTCTGGGTATTCATCAGCTATCACTTTTTTTGCAATCTCTTCAAAAAATCCATAAAGAGCTGAAACCGCATTAGATTTAGAAACTACTGTAACCGTGTTTTCTCCGCGCTTTTTTGCAAGTTCTGAGGCGTATCTTGTTATCCTTTCAACGCCTGGTTTGCTGTTTATAGCAGCTTGTGCAGCAAAAGAGCATCGAGGGTCAGTTTTTAGTTTCAGTGAACCTTTTAGCTCGTATAACTTTCTCGTTATGTTAATCGGCAGTTCTAGTTCTCCTGTATCTGTCGTTCCGCCTATGCACATATAAAGATCTTCTGTGTTTTCTCTTACGACAACGGAATCCATTCTTGTTCCTTTAAGATCGACAGGAGTTTTGACTTTCGGCAAAGAAAAAGCGGGGCGCAAATTTACATACTGATCGAAACGAAAACGAAGTGCGAGTAGTATGCCTTGCTCCATAATCCCAGGCTTTACTCTTGGGTCGCCAATTGCGCCAAGCAACATAGCGTCACATTTTTCCATCTCGTTCATGGCAGACTCTGGCATTATTTCACCTGTTTTTAGATAATGAGCCGCACCATAAGGATATTCGTTCCAATCAAGTTTAAAGCCAAGTCCTTCTCCTGTTTTATCAAGAATTTTTCTTGTTTCATTGATAATCTCAGGACCTATTCCGTCTCCGGGAAGAACAGCTATATTATACTTTTTCATTTTCAACACGCCTTTTTTTCCGCAAGCCTTGCTCTTACGTAAGGGACAAGACCTCCAACAGCTATAAGTTCTTGAAGGAACTCTGGAAACGGTTTTGCATGATATGTTTCACATTTAGTTTTGTTTGTGATAGATCCTTTAGACAAATCTATTTCGATAATGTCTCCCTTTGAAATGCCATCTAATTCTGCACATTCCAATATGGGAAGGCCTATATTGATCGCGTTTCTGTAGAATATGCGTGCAAAAGACTTGGCTATCACACAAGATATTCCTGAGCCTTTTATAGAGAGGGGAGCATGTTCTCTGCTAGAACCACAGCCAAAATTGTTTCCAGCGACTATTATATCTCCTTTCAACACACTGCTTGCAAAGGTTTCGTCAATATCTTCCATGCAGTATTTAGCAAGAGATTTTTCGTCGCTCGTTATGAGGTATCTTGCAGGAATTATCACGTCAGTGTCTACGTTGTCACTATACACCCATGCTTTTCCGCTAAAGAATGTTTTCATATTCCCACCTCCGATTAAACTATTTCTCTTGGGTGACATATATGTCCTGCGACAGCTGAAGCTGCCGCTACCATAGGACTTGCGAGAATGACTTCACTTTTAGAAGAGCCCATTCTACCTACGAAGTTCCTGTTGCTTGTTGAAACACATCGTTCTTCGGCAGCAAGAATACCAAGATGGCCTCCGAGGCATGGTCCGCATGATGGCGTCGAAATTGTTGCTTCTGCATCGAGAAATATATCAAAAAGCCCTTCATTCATAGCAGCTCTATAAACTTCATATGAAGCGGGAATAATCATCAGTCTTGTGTTTTTATGAATTTTCTTGCCTTTGAGAATCTTGGCTGCCATTCTCAAGTCGCTTAGTCTTCCGTTAGTACAGGAGCCTATAAACACCTGGTCTATCGGCATTCCAGTAACTTCGGATACAGCTTTAACATTATCCGGAGTATGTGGCATAGCTACTTGTGGTTCCATATTTGTCACGTCTATTAAAATGGATTTGGCGTAATTGGCGTTTTTGTCTGCGAAAAGAGGCACAAAGCTTCTTGCCGCACGCTCATTCGCATATTTTAGAAGTTTTTCATCAGGATTTATGAGGCCTGTTTTGGCGCCAGCTTCAATAGCCATGTTCGAAAGCGTAAATCTGTCATCAAGATCAAGTTCTGCAAGAGCTTCTCCATGAAATTCAAGAGCCATGTATCTTGCTCCCTCTACTCCGATCTTTCCTATAAGAGCAAGAATCATATCTTTACCGCAGACCCATTCAGAAGGAGTACCTTCAAAAGATACCTTCATGGTTTCGGGTACGCGAAGCCACGTTTCGCCTAAAGCCCAAGCAGCAGCCAGATCTGTCGAGCCTACACCTGTTGCAAGAGCACCCATAGCGCCGTGAGTACAGGTATGACTATCGGCACCGAGTATTATCTCTCCCGGAAGGACTAGTCCATTCTCGTGCAGAAACGCATGTTCCACTCCGACTCTGCCAACGTCCCAAAAAAGTAAGCCCTGTTCATTCGCGAAAGTTCGGCATTCCTTTATTTGTTCAGCTGAAGCGATGTCCTTTGCGGGAGAAAAATGGTCTGGCAAAATTGCGCAACGCATTGGATCAAAAACTTTGATTGCCCCCATTTTCCGGAATTCTTTTATAGCAGGAGGAGCTGTTATGTCATTAGCAAAAGCGAAATCTACGTTGACTTGACATATAGTTCCAGGCTCAACTCTGTCTTTTGTATGCTTTGCGATTATCGCTTCAGCGAGAGTCATCGACATTAAGTTTTATCTCCCTCACGGCAGCTGCGGCGTATAGTCTGTTTATCGCATCTACATATGCTCTTATTGATGATTCAATTACGTCTGTACTTGTTCCACGTCCCTGTGCCTGTATTTCTTTGTGGTGGAGGATTACTCTAGTTTCACCCAGAGCATCAGAACGTTCGCTCGTCGCGCCGATTCTAAATCCTTTAAGCTGAGGAGTGAATCCAAGTATTTTCTTCATTGCGTTGTATGCAGCATCTACAGGACCGTTGCCTACAGACGCTTCAGTGTGTTCATCGCCATCTGAAGTCAAAGTAACGCTTGCAGTTGGTTTACTTCCTGTCCCAACGTAAACGGCATAGTCTTTTAGTATGTATTTTTTCTCAGGGACAAAAGACAGAACTCTGTCTAGAATCAGAGCTTCAATGTCTCCGTCACTTACGTCTTTTTTCTTGTCACAAAGTTCCTTGAAATAAGTAAAAGCTGTTTCAACTTCTTCTTTTGTGAGCTGATATCCCATACTTTCTACTCTGTCTTTAAAAGCGTGGCGTCCCGAGTGTTTGCCCAAGACTAAATCTGATGAAGGTGCGCCAACAGATTCAGGAGTCATAATCTCGTAGGTCTCTCGGTTAGAAAGCATCCCATGTTGATGGATACCGGCTTCATGAGCAAAAGCATTGATGCCGACAATAGCCTTGTTAGGCTGAACCATAACACCTGTAAGATGGGCTACCAGTTTGCTAGTACTGTAAAGCCTAGTTGTGTCGATTAAGGTTTTAACAGGATATTGGTCACTTCTTGTTTCCAAAGCCATAACGACTTCTTCCATAGAAGCATTTCCCGCGCGCTCGCCTAGACCGTTAATAGTACACTCTACTTGGCGTGCGCCTGCTCTTACTGCGGCAAGTGAGTTTGCTACACCTAACCCTAGATCATTGTGGCAATGTACTGACCAGATTACGTTATCGGGAGCATTAACTTCAGTTATGATTTTTTTTACAAAAGAATAAAATTCATCAGGTTGTGCATAGCCAACGGTATCTGGAATGTTAAGAGTAGTGGCTCCGCATTCGATAGCAGTTTTAAAGACCTCGATCAAAAACTGAATTTCTGAGCGACTCGCGTCTTCAGCAGAAAACTCTACGTCATCCACGAAAGACTTCGCAAGGCTAACTCCACTACGCACTTCTGCAAGAACGCCCTTCTTGTCTAGTTTCAGTTTGTACTCCATGTGGATTGGGCTGGTGGCAATAAAAGTGTGTATACGAGGATGATCCGCGTCTTTTACTGCCTCTGCAGCTCTTTTTATATCTTCTGCTTTAGTTCTTGCAAGTCCAGCTATTATTGGACCTTTTATCTCACGGGCGATCGCCTGTACGGACTCAAAATCGCCTGGTGACGAAGCAGGAAAACCTGCCTCGATCACGTCAACCCGGAGTCGAGCGAGCTGACGGGCAATCTGTAGTTTTTCGCTCTTATTAAGGTTGATTCTTGCAGCTTGTTCTCCGTCTCTGAGTGTTGTATCAAAAATTCGCACGTGATCAATCATGTCGCTCTCTCCTTTATTAAGATCCTAAAATCGGGTGATTAATTCGTGAGACACGAAAATCGGTCTAATCCATATTTATTAATGTTTTGTTATTACGTAGCATAATTAGAAGCAGAGTTCACCGTCTTCTTATGCTATTTTTTAAAACTTAGGGACTTCCTTCTGTTCCATCCAAGGCATCATTTTGCGCAGCTCTTTTCCTACTGCTTCGCAGTCCGCTTCTTGAGCAGCCTTTGCCCATTTCATCATACGGGGGCGTCCGGTCTGGTTCTCAAGGATCCAGTCGCGTGCGAATGTTCCGTCCTGAATTTCTTTTAGAAGCTGTTTCATTACTTTTCTGGATTCCTCACCAATTACACGTGGTCCGGCTATCATATCTCCATATTTCGCGGTGTCGCTTACTGAGTAGCGCATCCAGCTAAGTCCGCCTTCGAAAATCATGTCTACGATTAACTTGAGTTCATTGATACATTCGAAGTAAGCCATTTCTGGTTGGTAGCCAGCTTCGACAAGAGTCTGGTATCCTGCTTGCATTAGTTCGCTTACTCCTCCGCAAAGAACTGCTTGTTCTCCAAAGAGGTCGGTTTCGGTTTCCTCACGGAAGGATGTTTCAATAATTCCCGCTCTTCCTCCACCAACTCCAGAGGCGTAGGCTAGTGCGAAATCTTTTGCCTTACCCGATGCGTCCTGATAGATTGCGATTAGGCAGGGGACACCCTTTCCTTCTTTGTACATCTGGCGAACCATATGACCAGGTCCCTTAGGAGCCACCATAAAGACATCACGGTCTGTTTCAGGAACGATTTGTCCAAAATGAACGGCGAATCCATGTGCGAAAGCAAGTTTTGTGTCTTTTTTGAGATTAGGTAAAATTTCAGTTTTGTATATAGAAGCCTGAAGATGGTCTGGCATCAAAAACATAATTACATCTGATTTTTTTGCTGCTTCGGAAACAGTATAGACTTCGAAACCGTCTTTCTCCGCTATTGCCTTTGATTTACTTTCATCATGTAGCGCAACTATCACCTTAGTTCCGCTATCGCGGAGGTTTTGAGCATGTGCATGTCCCTGACTTCCGTAACCAATTATTGCAATCGTTTTTCCGTCAAGAAGATTAAGATTAGCGTCGCTGTCATAATATACTTTTGCCATAACAAAATACACTCCTTCTGTCCTGTTGGACATTTAAAATATTGTAATATCTTTATTTTGGACACTTATAGATTATTCCATAAATGTTATAAAGGCTGTTCTGTATCTGTAAAGCTAGTTTCTACAATTTCTTCTAAAGCAAATCCAGCTCGTGAAAGTGCAACTTGTCCAGAGCCAGCTGTTTCAATTATTCCATATGGTTTGAAAGCTTCCATACAGGCAATCATTTTCCCTTTGTCTCCCGTTATTTCTAGTGTTATCGCCTCTGTTCCTAAATCCACAACTCTGCAGCGAAAGACTTCTGCTGTCTGTAAAACGTCTGGTCGTTGGCTAAGAGGAGCTTTGACCTTTACAAGTGAAAGCCAACGTTCAACAAAAGGGCCTTCCTTTGTGAGGTTAATAACATCTATAACCTCTATAAGTTTAAGAAGCTGTTTTTTTATCTGGTCATACGCTCCCTCTTCCCCGTCAATAACTACGGTAAATCGGGATACTCCAGGGGTATCAGTATGCCCAACGCTAAGGCTTTCAATGTTATAGCCTCTTCGATAGATTAGCCCCGCTATTCTCATAAGCACTCCGGGGTTGTCTTCAGATAGAATTGTAAAGGTATTTTTCATATCATTTCCTCCTGTACGTACAAATAGATATAAAAAAAACCGGGACCCTTAAAGGGTCCCGGTCCGAAAGTAACACAGCGGTTATGCGCCGGCCAATTCGGGGGACCCATCGCTAATAAGTAGTACGATAACGTTAGAAACTACGTTGTAACTTTGTGTAAACATTTTCATTTGGGGTCACCTTTCTTGGCTAGAGCCATATAGTTCATATATTATATATGTGGAATATACCTTCCACATTTTGATTTGTCAATACCTGCTGTTTAAAATTCCTCGACTGTATGCGTAAACATAAGCTATTCATATATTTATCTATGTATTTACGTGTATTAAAGAACAGCCCTTACTCTATTCGCTCTCTCTTTTGGTAGCCATTCGTCGAGCAGATTGGGATTGTTTTTAAGTATCCACTTAGCAGCTTCTTCATGGCTAGCTTTATTTTCATCAAGATATGCTAATCCTTCTGCTAAAAGTTTGCCCCCCGTTCTGTATTTTTCTAAGAATTCGAGCAGATCTGGCGCTTTTTTTGCAAAATATTTGCCACTGACAATTTTAAGCTGTTGAGAAGGAAATTCGGTTGCTCCCTTTATAAAAAGATCTTTATCGTAAGGTTCGTCCTGTAGTTGAACGATGTCTAATTTTCCGCTGACCCAGGTTGGTTCGTAACAATATCCTACCCACGGTTCACCAAGATTATATGCTGATACTAGAGATACAAAAAGAGTCGCTTCGCTTCCCATACGCATAAAGTTGAACTTTTTGTCTAATCCGTAAAGTTTAAATTTTTTGTAAAGGATTTCTTCGGATCTAAACCCGGGAGGGGAGCTGTGCAGTCTTCCTTTATTTTTATGTTCATCATCTTGGAATATTTTGTAGTATTTTTTTAGATCTTTTACAGTTTTAAGATCAGGGGCTATTGGTTTAATCCCTCTCTTAGCATCTCCCTCAATGACATATCGTGGCACATATAGTCCCTGCTTGCTGTCTGGAGTGACAACCCCAATATTTACTATATCTCCCTTAGCAACGTCTTTTCTATAAGAAGGGACATTGTCGGTCCAGCTTTCTAAATCAAGATCGACATCTCCTGCTATTATTGCCTGCCAATTCATTTGTGACGTAGCTGCTGACGTTTTAAAAATATAACCATCATACGCATTCTCTATTACTATCTTGGCTATCGCGTTGTGGAGTTTATGGCTATCCCACCCATTATCTGCGACTACTATTTCTGTTTTAGCCCATGCCTGTAAGGGCATTGCGAAAACAGAAATCATTATACAAAGTAAAATAGTTCTCGATATCCTTCTTTTCATATAACTACCTCCATTTTTATAATAGAAACACTTCTATTTTTACATAAAGTTGTTTCTTTATCAAGTATATATTCTTTTGTGTATACTCGTATCAAAGTCTTATGTTCTATATGACTAATCTAAAAGTTATAATTTAAACGAATGTATGCCTTGTATTAAAGAATTCCAAGGTTCCTAATAGGGGGAGTGTGCAAGTGAAAACATATTATCTTTGTATCTTTCGAATTAACGACAAACTTGTCGAATTTATTAATGGCAGAGCTATAAAGAATTTTTCGACGAACATGGAAAATGAAGATGCGAATTATTGAGTATGGGGCTAATGAGCTTTCATACCTTTCAAGGAAAGACAGAAAGCTTGGCAAGCTGATCGAAAGGACAGGTCATTTGGAACGCGAAGTGAACAAAAATCTTTTTCACTCGCTTGTAGACTATATTGCTACTCAACAAATATCCAATAAGGCTGCAAGGACAGTTCGAACAAGAATTTATGAAAAATTCGGAATAGTTACAGCAAAAAAAATGGCATTAAGATCAGACGAGGAGATTAAGTCTGTAGGCATTTCTATGAGGAAGGTTAGTTACATTAGATGTCTATGTCAGGCAGCTATTTCAGGAGAACTTGAAGTTGAACAGCTTGACTCGTTGTCTAACGAAATAGTGGTTTCTAAGCTTACCTCTATAAAGGGCATAGGAGATTGGACAGCTGAGATGTTTCTAATCTTTTCCCTTGAAAGAATGGACATTGTAAGCTACAAAGATTTTGCAATAAGAAAAGGAATGATGGCGCTCTACGGGTTAAAAGAACTTGATAGACAAACATTTGATAGGTACAGAGAGCGCTATTCTCCTTACGGTACAGTTGCCTCTCTTTATCTCTGGCATCTTTCCAAGGAAGTCAAATAAAAAGCTGAAGATGATTATATTCTGTGTGAAATACTTTCCATCTTCAGCTTAAAAAATCTTACAAAATCTATTATGAGAGAGAAGAGAGCACTGATGCTCTACTAACGATACCCTTCAACTTTCCTCTATCTCCAACAACAGCTATAGGGAATTTAGCTTCCACAGCTTTTGACATTACGTCTTTGAGCAAGATTTCTTCACCCGTTACAGGTATGCCCTTTGTAAGTAAAGAAAATAGCGGGAGTTTTTCTTGTCTTGCTTTTATTGCGTTATCCAGTGTGATTATTCCTAAGAAGGTCATGTCTTCTGCTATTGCGTATGCGCTTGAGACCTGATTTTCTCGCATCTCTCGAACAGCATTTGCTGCAGAAACGTTCTCTCGGACCATGCAAAGAGGCGTGAACATGACATTTTTTACTTTAAGCACCATGCTCATGTCTGCTCCTTCAATGAACTCTCTTACATAGTCATTGACAGGATTTGTTGACATCTCCTCTGGTGTGCCAGACTGTACCACCACACCATCGTGCATTATGGCAACTCTGTCTCCCAGTTTGAAAGCCTCGTTTATATCATGAGTGATAAAAATAATCGTTTTCTCAAGCTTTCTCTGTATAGAGAGAAGTTCAAATTGCATTTCTTTGCGAACGAGAGGGTCTAGAGCAGAAAAAGGTTCATCCATCAATAGAACGTCGGGAGAATTTAGGAGGGCTCTGGCAATACCGACCCGCTGTTTCATTCCACCAGATAGACTTGATATTTGCTGGTCTCCCAATCCTTCAAGTCCAACCATAGTGATAAATTTTTCTGCTTCTTTGAGGCGTTCTTTTTTTGGAACACCTCTTACTTCTAATCCATAAGCAACGTTATCGATTACATTTCTGTGAGTTAGTAACCCAAAATTTTGGAATACCATTGATATTTTTTTACGTCTTAAATTACGAAGTTCTTTGCCTTTAAGTTTTTCAACGTTCTGACCTTCAACAATAATTTCTCCGGAGGTTGGTTTTAAAATCTGATTGAACATTCTTATCATGGTTGATTTTCCTGAACCGGAAAGACCAATAATAACAAATATCTCTTTTTTCTTAATTTTCATATTAATGTCCCATAGTGCCACAGTAGCACCAGTCTTTTTGTACACCTCGTCCTTGCCGAGGCCCTTTTTCATCATTTTTTCTGCTTCACTCTTGTTTTTTCCAAATATTTTTACAACGTTCCTTGCTTCCGCAATATAATTTTCATTCATTATTCAGCCGGCACCCCTTTCTCGATTAATCCCTGAGTTAGGCGGTCAAGTATAATTGCAAGAATTACTATCGCTATTCCAGGCATTAGGGCTTTGCCCATTTCTACTCTGTTTGTAGCGAGTAATATTTCCATACCCAGACCGTTGGCTCCAATGAGTGCACATGTAACAACCATGGACATGGCCATCATTATTGTCTGGTTTATACCTGCCATTATAGAAGGCATAGCTTGTGGTACTTGTATTTTGGACAAAAGCTGAAGTTTAGTCGATCCAAATGCAGAACCTGCTTCTACCATCTCACCGTCGACATGAGTAATGCCTAGGTTAGTCATTCTAATCATTGGAACAATAGCGTAGATTGTGGTCGCTATAAGCGCCGGAGTCTTTCCTGGGCTAAAAAGAATGACCGCAGGAACAAGATAAACAAAGGCGGGCATGGTCTGCATAAGATCAAGCACCGGTCTAATTATCGCAGAAGCTCGTTTGCTCATTGCTACTAATATTCCGATAGGAAATCCTAGAAGTATCGAAATAAACACTGCTACTATGACCATGCTTACAGTCTCAAGCATACTAGACCAGAGACCGGCCATACCGATAAAAAAGAGCATTCCAGCGAATAACAGTCCAACATATTTCTTTTTACTAGCCTTCCATCCCAAATAAGCCACTATAAGAATCAAAAGAGCCCAGGGAATTACTTCCAGCAGATAATATACTGAATTTATTGAGCTCAGGATAACTGATTTAATCATCCTAAGCGTTTCTCTATGGTTTCTACTGAAGGCTTTTACCGCTATGTCAATAGCTTCTCCGCTTCCTATCTGTAGGCTTTCGGGGAACTTATATAAAAAATCCCAATTCATTTGAAGACCTCCCTAATAATGTGTAAATCATATTACTTTCATGTCCTTGTACATTTAGAGGAGTCATTAAAGGATGGCTCTTACTTTATCAGCTTTATCTTTTGGTAACCATTCGCTGAGCAGTTTAGGGTGAGTCTTAAGCATCCACTTAGCAGTTTCTTCGTGGGTGGTTTTTTTGTCGTCTATATATGCTAATCCTTTTGCGACCATCGCACTATCTAATCGGTATTTTTTTAGAAAACCAATCAAATCCGGTGCTTTCTTTGCAAGATATCTGCTGCCCATGATTCTAAGTTTTTCAGGATTAAACTCGGTTCCTCCCTTGTGGAAAAGCTCACTTTCGTATGGTTCATCTTCTAGTTTTACTATATCAAGCTTTCCACTTACTACTGTTGGCTCGAAGCAGTATCCAACCCAAGCTTCGCCCAAGTTATATGCTGACACGAGAGAAGCGAAAAGAGTCGAATCGCTACCTAGACGCACATAGTTATAATTTTTGTCTAGTCCGTAAAGTTCATACTTTTTATGAAGGATTTCATCTGCCATCCATCCCGGTGTTGAACCGTAGATTCTTCCCTTGCTTTTATCTTCATCATCTGGGAATACTTTGGGATATTTTGCAAGATCTTTTACAGTTTTAAGATTAGGTGCCATTGGTTTGATTCCTCTTTTGGCATCTCCCTCAATTACATATCTTGGAACGTAAAGTCCTTGAGCACTGTCTGGAGTGCTAACGCCAATTTCTACTGCATCACCGTTTTTTAGGTCTTTATCAAATGTAACTATATTACTTGCCCACGTCTCCATGTCTAGGTCGACATCTCCAGCCAGTAAAGCCTGCCAGTTCATCGGTGTGGAGGCGGTTGATTTCTTGATTTTATAGCCGTCATACGCATTTTCAATTATTAACTGAGCCATAGCAACGTGAAGCCTTTGACTGTCCCATCCACTATCCGCGAG
>JAAYFQ010000076.1 GCA_012728165.1 Synergistaceae bacterium
AGTCTAAGTTTACCAGGCCGGGGTGTGTTACGAGGGCGGCAACTCCTTGAATCGCCTGGCATAGATATTCATCAGGCAAGGCAAAAGATTCAAGAAGGAGGGTTTCCTCTTGTGCAAGATCAAGAAGCCTATCGTTTGGAACAACAATCAATGCGTCTGTATATTCTCGTAGTTTCGCAATTCCTTTTTCTGCATAACGCTTTCTGCGTGAGCCTTCAAACGAAAATGGCTTCGTAACAACAGCGACAGTAAGAATGTTCATCTCTTTCGCAACACGTGCAATAACAGGAATTCCACCTGTTCCAGTCCCTCCGCCCATTCCTGCTGTGAGGTAAACCATATCTGCTCCTTCAAGCATTGCACGAATTTCCGGTAAGGATTCTTTGGCGGCCGCTTCTCCAACTTCAGGAATAGCTCCAGCTCCGAGTCCTCTTGTAAGCGTTTCTCCAAGAATAATTTTATTTTTTGCGAGAGATCTATCTAGATCATTTAAATCTGTGTTTGCTGCTATAAAGTCAATTCCTTCTAACCCCTTACGTATTATGTGGTTTAGAGCGTTTCCGCCACCGCCGCCAACAGCGACAACTTTTATTATTTCTCTTTTAAGGATTTTTTCAGCAACGGGTCTATGTATAGAGGAAGGTTCCACTTTTTCTACGGTGAAATTATCATCTTTATAGTAAAACTTCTCGGCTTGTGCTCCCAAGACATCCACCTCTTTCATTGGTGTTAATGTATAATTTATACTACTTTGCATTATAGCATCAAGGAGGTGTTTTTTTGAGTTTTGATAAAAATGTTTTTTTATCTGGAGAAATCAGCAAGCAAAACAATAGTCCGGTATTTTATGCTTTTTTATTATTTTTCGCGTATTTCGCATTTAAAGCTGTAAGCCCTTTAATAAACCCACTTATTTGGGCTGCTATGCTTTCTTTCTGTATATTTCCTGTTTATAAAAAAATTAACATCATAACTAAAAATCGCTTTCCGAGCATATCTGCAGGCGCAACCCTTATTTTACTCGTGGTTTGCGTGGCTGTCCCTTTCTTTTTAATTCTTGCTTCTTTGACAAAAGAAGTTTCTCAGCTTGCTACGGTTATATCTGCTATTATTGACAAAATGCAGCTGGGTGAAATCAAAGACCCTGCAGAACTTATTCCCACATGGATGCCCTTTTGGATTACAAAGCACATTGTCTCTCTTTTAAAAGATTCTTCTGCTACAAAAGAGATTATTCAAAAAATAGTCGAGTTGAGCGGAACTGCTCTCACAACTTTATCAAAGATTCTTATTCGCCGAGCTTCTTCTTTCTTTTTTAATATAGTAGTAATTGTGATGGTTACTTTTTTTCTCGTGAGAGACGGAATTTACATTATTAATTATTCTAAAAGTATTATTCCTTTAACTGAGAAAGAAAAAAATGTTTTCTATAAAAGAGGTAAAAAATTACTAAATTCAGTGGTTTTGGGAGTTATATTTTCTGTTGCTGTTCAAGCGATTTTAGGTGGACTTGGTTGGTGGTTTTGTGGATTACCTAATCCTTCTTTCTTTGGCGTTTTAATGTTTATATTTGGGCTTTTCCCAGCGGGATCTGCTGTTATATGGGTTCCTGGCGTTATTTATCTTCTTCTTATAGGCAATATAAAGACAGGAATTATATTGCTTGTCTGGGGCACCCTTGTTGTTGGAACAGTTGATAATATTTTGCGACCGTTTCTTATCAGTGGCGGAAAAGAAGGAGAAGGAATTCCAACACTTCTTGTGATTGTAGGACTTTTTGGAGGGGTATTCGTTTGGGGTTTCTTGGGAATTTTTCTCGGTCCTCTTGCACTAGTTCTTTTTACTGTTGTTCTTGATATTTATAGAAATAGACTTTTAAATCAAGAAACTCCCATTAACTAAAATAATTGATTTTAAACGTATTAAGAAAAATTTAGCCGACCTTTTTGTAAGGTCGGCTTTTATATTGATATTCTTACTTTCATATTTCTTCCGTTCAATTTCCGAAAAAAGATTTTTTTCTTATGCTTTCTGTTCATAGAAAGGCTTGTCGTTTTACATAGAAAGAAATGCCTGCTACTTTTTTATGGTAAGTAGAATCTTCGCGTACGGAAGAGTCCTTCCTTTTTCCTCTAACGTTGTATTTTAAACTCCTTTTTATTTGAATTTATTCTGTTTTGTTATTAAAGAGGAAAATAGCAATATTTTTTTCAAAGAGTCGCACTAACCAGATTTTTTATTTATACCTGCTTTATTCTTTGTTGGACTATAATTATGGGCTTTATCCATTCTAAAAAAGAACAAATTATCGTTATCTGCGTACTTATATACTTTAAAAATAGATATAATTTTCGCACATCTATGAAAGATCTAGTTAGCAAAGCTAATCACAAAAATGAGTTGGTCAGATTTGGTTAAGCTTATTGTACTCTTTTTAACATGTGCTATTTGTTTGTTAATCAAGAAAATTGACTTTTTGTGTAATAAATCACCCTTAATCTTTCGTCGCATCGCAGTTAAAGTTGCTGATTCTAGTCATTTATTTATGGAGATAAAACTTGTAGTTTTATCTCCATACCTTGCTCTAATTTTCCGTTCTCTTGGTCTTTTTAGTCATTTCTTGCTCATAACAACCAGTCTTTCGACAAGTTGTGTGTCTTTGTCAGGTTTTTGTCGGTGATTGAGTTTTTGGCAAAGTGGTGGGGTTAGTATTAGGTGGAAGAAAAATAAGAAGGATTGATTGTTCAGTCTTTTTGTAAAAATGCCCATCGTTTTTACGTGAAGTAACTGGCTTTATACATTATAAATCTCTTTAAAGAGACAATATACTTATCCACAAACACATATCTGTTAATCTTGTGCTTCGACATACTTGCTACCACTGGCATTTTCCACTATTCTTGAAACCAAAAAAGAAATTCATTTAAAGGTTGATTGGTGAAAAGCTGCTCCATAGCGAGTTCGTCTTCTTTTGTAAACAAGGAATTAT
>JAAYFQ010000007.1 GCA_012728165.1 Synergistaceae bacterium
ACGCAACTTCGGTGCAGACTTTAGGAGGAAATATCTTATGACACGCAAAATGGTAACGCTTGATGGCAACGAAGCAGCGGCACACGTAGCATACGCGGTAAATGAAGTCATTTCAATCTATCCTATAACTCCATCATCGCAAATGGGCGAATGGTCAGATCAGTGGACTTCAGAAAATCGGCCTAATATCTGGGGAACGGTTCCTCTTGTACAGGAAATGCAGAGCGAAGGTGGAGCCTCCGGAGCATATCATGGGGCGCTGCAGGCTGGTGCACTTAGCACGACATTTACTGCTTCACAGGGACTTCTTCTTATGATTCCAAATATGTACAAAATAGCAGGAGAACTTACAAGCACAGTAATGCATGTCACAGCAAGAACCTTGGCAACTCACGCGCTGTCTATTTTCGGGGATCATTCTGACGTAATGGCTGTAAGGACAACAGGTTGGTCTATGCTTTGTTCTTCAACAGTTCAAGAAACAATGGATATGGCATTGATATCACAAATGGCAACCCTTGAAAGCCGTGTCCCTGTGCTCCATTTCTTTGATGGTTTTAGAACAAGCCATGAAGAGATGAAAATTGAAGAAGTTAATTATGACGATATGAGAGCTCTTATCGATAATGACCTTGTAAGAAGCCATCGTTATAATCGGTTGAGTCCAGACATGCCCTTTATTCGTGGTACAGCTCAGAACCCGGATGTTTTTTTCCAGGCAAGAGAAGCTAGCTCTTCATACTATAAAGCGGTGCCAGATATCACTCAAAAAGCTATGGATGATTTTGCAAAACAGGTTGGACGTAGCTATCATCTCTTTGATTACTATGGTTCAAAAGAAGCAGAGAGAGTGATTGTTATCATGGGTTCAGGTTCTGCAGTTGCAAGAGAAGCCGCCAACAAGCTCATAGGTGACGGTGAAAAAGTTGGAGTTCTTGTCATTCGTCTGTTTAGACCTTTTGATATTTCTAGATTTCTCAATACACTTCCTGCAACAGTAAAAAGCATTGCTGTTTTGGATCGCTGTAAAGAGCCCGCTTCAATTTGCGAGCCGCTTTGCAGTGATGTAAAAGAAGCTCTTGGATGCACAAGTATCAAAGTGATAGGTGGACGTTACGGACTTTCATCAAAAGACTTTACGCCGGCTATGGTCAAGGGTGTTTTTGATGAACTTAAAAAAGCTGCACCAAAAGATAGTTTTACGATTGGGATCAACGATGATGTTAACTTTTCCAGCCTAGATTATGACCCGTCATTTGATACTGAAGACCCAGCATCAGTTCGCTGTATTTTCTTTGGACTTGGTTCTGACGGAACTGTTGGTGCAAATAAAAATTCCATAAAAATCATCGGAAGTAAGACGGACTTGTACGCTCAGGGCTACTATAGCTATGACTCTAAGAAGTCTGGTGGTATAACTGTCAGTCACCTGCGTTTTGGGCCAAATCCAATACTTGCAAGTTATATGATAAGCAAGGCAAACTTCGTGGCATGTCATGTTTACTCTTTCCTTGAAAAATTAGATGTTTTAAGTAGCGCTGCATACGGAGGGACATTTCTTCTAAACAGTCCCTTTCCACCGGAAGAGGTTTGGGATAAACTTCCTCTTACGACTCAGAAACACATAATTAATAAAAAACTTAGATTCTATACAATAGATGCGGTAACGATAGCAAAAGATACTGGCATGCGCGAACGTACCAACACAATTATGCAAACATGTTTCTTCGCTATCAGCGGTGTACTTGAAAAAGAGACCGCAATAAAAGCAATCAAAGATTCTATAGTAAATACTTATGGTATTAAAGGTCAAGTAGTAGTTGACAAGAATATAGCAGCTGTTGATGCGACACTTGAGCACCTTCATGAAGTTAAAGTGCCCGCACAGGCAACAAGCACCTTTGATATTAGACCACCTGTGGCAGATGATTCTCCTGAATATGTTAAAACTATCTTAGCTCCTATGATGGTTCTTAAGGGCGATAGCCTGCCAGTATCGGCACTTTCAGAAGATGGCACTTTCCCGAGCGCAACAACACAATATGAGAAGCGTAACATTGCAATAGACATCCCGTCATGGGATCCTTCACTTTGTCTTCAGTGTGGAAAGTGTTCAATCGTCTGTCCACACGCCGCAATAAGAGCTAAGGTTTATGACCCGAAACTTCTTAAGGATGCTCCGGAGACATTTAAGTCTGTTGATGCCAAATGGAAGAACTTTGAAGGTGAAAAGTTTACAATTCAAATAGCGCCTGAAGATTGTGCAGGTGCAGGATGTGGACTTTGTGTCGTAAACTGTCCTGTAAAGGCTAAAGAAGGATCAACTGCGCGTCCTCTTACAATGGTTGATCAGATGGAAGTTCGTTTACAAGAAAGAGATAATTGGAAGTTTTTCCTCGACCTTCCAGATGTTGAAAGAAGTAAACTAAACACGGATACGGTTAAAGATGCTCAGCTTCTCCGCCCACTCTTCGAATTTTCAGGAGCGTGTGCAGGTTGTGGCGAAACACCTTATCTAAAACTTCTTTCCGCACTTTTTGGATATAGAGCTTTGATTGCCAATGCAACAGGCTGTAGTTCTATTTTTTCAGGAAACCTTCCTACAACTCCATGGGCAATAAACAAAGAAGGCAAGGGCCCTGCTTGGAGCAACTCTCTTTTTGAAGATGCTGCTGAATTTGGGCTTGGATTCAGACTTACTATTGATAAACATGCAGAATACGCAGCAGAAATTCTTACCAAGATGAAAGATTCCCTTGGAGAAGATTTAGTAAAAAGGATACTTAATGCTCCTCAGAATACAGAGGAAGAAATCAAGGCAGTTGGCAGAGCGGTCGTAGAGCTTAAAGAGCGCCTTGAAAAACTTGACACAGAACAAGCCGAAGAATTGCTCTCACTTGCAGACAATCTAGTCAAGAAGAGCGTTTGGTGTGTTGGAGGAGATGGCTGGGCATATGATATCGGCTACGGTGGACTTGACCACGTTATTGCAACAGGAAAAGACATCAATCTTCTCGTCCTCGACACCGAAGCTTATTCAAATACCGGTGGACAGATGTCAAAGGCTACCCCACTAGGAGCCGTTGCAAAGTTTGCTATGTCGGGTAAGCGTATGGGAAAGAAAGACCTTGCGCTAATGGCAATGAGCTATGGAAACGTATATGTTGGACGAGTGGCTCTTGGAGCAAATGATTCACACACTATTAAAGTCTTTAAAGAAGCTGAAGCTTATAACGGACCATCTCTTATCATTGCATATAGCCCCTGTATTGCGCATGGCATGAACATGACAAAAAGTCTGGATCAGCAGAAAAGAGCAGTAGCATCTGGACATTGGTTGCTCATGCGTTACAATCCTGATCTCGCAAAGGAAGGTAAGAATCCTCTTATTATAGACTGCAAAGAACCGTCCCTGCCGTTAAAGGATTATATTTACAATGAAAACAGATACAAAACTCTTAAGACGATGTTGCCAGAAGATGCAGAAATGCTACTTAAAGAACAAGAAGAAGATATAAAGAGGCGTTGGCGCTACTATAACCACATGGCGAAAATGCCAATGGAGGATTAATAACGCATGACAAGCAAAGAAGTTAGACAAGAAATAAAAGACAGCAACGGACGTGTGGTAGCAACGAAAATTGTTTCACGCGAAGAAGCTGCTAAACAAAAACAACTACAAACGAAAATAGAGACTCCAAGAATAGAGGTCAAAGAAGTAGCAACGGAAATTAAACCTGAAACAAAAAACCGACCAAGAGTTGGCATAATGGAAACGGGATTTCGTGACGCTCACCAGTCTTTGATGGCAACACGCTTGCGCACAGAAGATATGCTTCCTATATGCGAGGCAATGGATGAGGTTGGCTATCATTCAATAGAGATGTGGGGCGGAGCCACGTTTGATGCATGTATGCGTTTCCTTAACGAAGATCCATGGGAGAGGCTTCGACTTATAAAAAAGCGTCTTAAAAAAACCAAAACTCAGATGCTTTTGCGAGGACAAAATGTTGTAGGCTACAGACATTATTCTGATGAAGTTGTCCGCGAATTCGTAAAGTATGCGGTTGGAAATGGAATTGATATAGTAAGAGTTTTCGATGCGTTAAATGACCTTCGCAACATGTCTGTAGCAGCAGAAACCGTCAAAAAAGAGGGCGCAGAGCTTCAGATGACAATTTCTTATACTATTTCGCCCGTTCACACGCTTGAACTTTTTGCAAAACAAGCTAAGGACATGGCCGAAATGGGCGCTGATTCAATTTGCATCAAGGACATGGCGGGGCTTCTTTCGCCTGTTGCTGTCTCCTCATTGGTCAAGGCAATAAAGAAAGAAGTTGATCTTCCGCTACAGATACATAGCCACTACACAAGCGGTATGGCGTCAATGACATACTTTGCTGCTTTAGAGGCGGGAGCTGATATTGTAGACTGTGCCATTTCCCCGTTTGCAATGGGAACAAGCCAGCCAGCCACGGAATCAATTGTCGCAGCTCTTCAAGGGGGTCCTCTTGATACAGGTCTTTCGCTTGAAAAACTCATGCCTGTTTCCGAGTATTATGAAAGTCTGAAAGAAAAGTACAAAGATGTTATCATGGGAATTAGCGGAGTAGATGTTAATATTTTGCTCTATCAAATCCCTGGAGGAATGTATTCAAATCTTCAGAGTCAGTTGAAAGAGAGTAATGCTTTCGATAAGTTTAAGGCTGTTATGGAAGAAGTTCCTCGGGTGCGTAAGGAGATGGGGTATCCTCCTCTTGTTACTCCAACGAGTCAGATAGTTGGTACACAAGCCACAATAAACGTAATCTCTGGTGAACGTTGGAGTGTAATTCCAAAGGAAGTTCGTCAGTATTTCCTGGGTTATTATGGCAAGACACCAGCGACTGTAGATGCAGATATTCAGAAGAAAGTTCTCGGAGATGAAACACCCATCACATGTAGGCCCGGCGAAATGATCGCACCGGAACTTGAAAACGCACGGAAAGAGATAGGGCACTTTGCAACACAGCCGGAGGATATACTTAGCTATGTTCTCTTCCCTCAGATTGCAAAGGATTTTATTCCAAATAAATATAGAAGAGAAACTCATGTTGATATAGGAAATCAGGATCAGTTTGATTCTGAGGCCTACCCTGTAAGCTAGAAATCAAAGCTTAAAGCACAATGTAGCTACCTTATTAAGTAGACCGAAGTTTTTGTGTAAAATACTTGAATATAAAAATGACTTTCAAAGAATTTTGAGCTTGCTTTAACAAAAAGCGTTACTTGATATTATATTGACTATAAAATTCTATCCTCTACAATGTCAATTTTACACAATAGTATCCTTGTATCTTTCTTTTTTATGTGGTAAAAACACACTATGATAGTATGAGTAAGGAGAGTAAAAACATTTACAGTCTATCATCACAACCTATTTTAAGCATTTAGTTTAAATTGACTCAGCCAAATCTAACGGTGGAAAAGGGACATACTTACAGCCCGGTCGAATGCAGAACTAGCGATTGTGATATCGTGTTGATGAGCTTAAGCTCAAATTTTACAGCGGATGACTCCGCGGAAGTTGTGTTCATAAGTGTAGTACTTGTGGATGGTCGACATGAGCAGTAAAAGTAATTTATTACTGTATAGGCTCAAATAAACTACCTATATTTGCGAGAGTATAAAACAAATAACGTAGAGATCATAATCAAGTACAACCATTTACAAATGCGTATGAGCATTTGCGAGTGGTTGTTGTCATTCACAGCACAAGCGAGAGCTAATTAGAAAGGAGCCCAAAATGTCTGATAAAATTACAGAAAAAATCAAATTATATGGTTTTAACAACCTAACTAAGTCACTAAGCTTCAATATTTATGATGTCTGCTATGCAAAAACTGAAAGAGAGAAAAATGAATATGTGGCCTACATTGACGAACATTACAATGCGGAGCGTCTAACCAAAATACTCTGTGATGTGACTTCTATGATAGGTGCACACGTTCTTAATATATCAAAACAGAACTATGATCCTCAGGGCGCGAGCGTTACTATACTTATTGCTGAAATGCCTGTAAAAGAATCGGATCTGGATGATTCTTGTAATGCCGGTTATGATGTTCTTACAAAAAGAGAAACAGTATGCGGACATCTTGACAAAAGTCACCTCACAGTACACACCTACCCAGAGTTTCATCCTAATCAGGAGATATCAACCTTTAGAGTTGATATTGACGTGTCGACATGTGGCAAGATTTCTCCTTTACGTGTGCTAGATTATCTTATTGGAAGTTTTGATTCTGATATAATCACAATAGATTATCGTGTGCGCGGGTTCACTCGTGAAATGGGAGGACGCAAGTGTTTTATTGACCACAATATAACATCTATACAGAATTTTATTGATAAAAAAACACTTGATAAGTATGACGTACAGGACATAAACGTCTATCAGTCCAATATTTTCCACACCAATATGTTAATCAAAGATTTGTGTTTACAGGATTACCTTTTTAATAATGATGTGCATGAGTTTGCACCTAAGGAACGTCTTAAAATAACAGAAATGCTTCGACGAGAAATGATAGAAATATTTTCTGGGCAAAATATATATGACTAATCAAAACGAGACTCCTATTTATGATGCAATTCAACAATACATAAAAAATAGGATTGTCTCTTTTGATGTTCCCGGACATAAGCAGGGCAAGGGACATAAAGATCTTGTTGAGGCTTTTGGAACAAAGTGTATCTCAATGGATCTTAATTCCAGTAAGCCGCTTGATAATCTTACTCACCCAACGAGTTCTATCCGTCGAGCTGAAGATTTAGCAGCAGAAGCTTTTAATGCAGGACACGCGTTTCTTATATTAAATGGAACTACGGCAGCTGTGCAAAATATGATTTTTTATTGCTGCCGTAAGAATGATAAGATAATATTACCTCGCAATGTTCATAAGAGTGTAATAAATGCGATGGTTATATGCGGTGCTGAGCCGGTTTATATCAATCCTGGAGTTAATACAGAATTTGGCATCAGTCTAGGCATGAGCATTGAAGACATAAAAAAAACGGTAAGAGATAATCCAAGTGCCAAAGCTATTTTGGTTAACAATCCAACATACTACGGGATTTGTAGTAACCTCAAAGAGATAGTGAGAATAGCTCATAATGCAGGAATGTTGGTTCTTGTTGACGAGGCGCATGGAACACATCTTTATTTTGGTGATGATTTGCCCATTTCAGGTATGGAAGCCGGAGCTGACATTGCTGCGGTAAGTATTCATAAAACAGGCGGATCTCTGACACAAAGCTCTATGTTGCTTGTAAGCGACAAAATTGATGCAGAGGACATGAGGCAGACTATTAATTTAACGCAGACGACAAGTGGAAGCTATCTTCTCATGGCATCACTTGATATTGCTAGGAAAAATCTTTTTCTGAACGGTAAAGATATATTTAAAAAAGTTTGTAACCTTGCTGAATATGCAAGGAACGAAGTTAATAAAATCGGTGGTTTTCGAGCTTTTGGTAATGAAATAATCAACGGAGACACAGTCTACGCTTTTGATAAAACAAAATTGAGCATACACACACGCGCAATGGGATTAGCAGGAATTGAAGTTTATGACATTCTGCGCGATGAGTTTGGTATACAAATAGAATTTGGTGATATAGGGAACATTCTTGCAATAATATCTGTAGGAGATCGTGAACTAGAGATAGAGCGATTACTAGGGGCGCTATCAGAAATTCATCGGCGTTTTAGAAAAGAACCTATGAACATGCTGGAACATGAATACATAAACCCTCTTGTTATAATGTCGCCACAAAAGGCGTTTTACTCCAAGAAACGCGCGCTCCCTATCGAAGATAGCGCTGGCCATATTAGTGCAGAGCTTGTGATGGCATACCCTCCGGGAATTCCTGTTCTGGCTCCGGGAGAGCGGATAACAGAGGAAATAATAGATTACGTGCGTTATGCTAAAGAAAAAGGATGTGCCATGATGGGCACAAAAGATGAAACTATGAATAATATTGAAACAGTGGAGGAATAAATATGGAACTCTGGTATACGGAAAACCACACAGAAGATGTTAAATTTTCAATTCGTGTGAATAAGCAGATCTATTCAGCGCAGAGTGAGTTTCAGAGAATAGATATATTTGACTCAAAGGAATTTGGTCGATTTTTCACTCTTGACGGACTTATGATGCTAACTGAGAAAGATGAATTTATATATCACGACATGATTGTTCATGTGCCTCTTGCGACCAACCCCGACATACATAACGTATTAGTTATAGGAGCAGGAGACGGCGGTACTGTGCGCGAATTAACACGATACGAGACAATTGAGAAAATAGATATGGTTGAAATCGACAAGATGGTTGTCGACGCATGTATTAAATATATTCCTCAGACTGCTTCAAAATTTAACGATTCAAGAGTTAATCTCTTCTTCGAAGATGGTCTAAAGTTTGTCCGTGACAAAGTCGACGCATATGATCTTATTATTGTTGACAGCACAGACCCTTTTGGGCCTGGAGAGGGACTTTTCACAAAAGAATTTTACGGAAACTGCTATAAGGCACTTACAAAGTCTGGAATTCTCGTGAACCAGCACGAATGTCCCTACTATGCCGATTATGCACGCTCGATGAAAAGCGCTCATAAGCGTATAAAAGAGCTTTTTCCCATAACTCGTGTATATCAGGCTCATATTCCAACATATCCTTCAGGACACTGGCTTTTTGGCTTTGCCTCAAAAATCAAAGACCCTATAAATGATTTTAACGCGGAAAAATGGTCTGCATTAGGGTTGAAAACCAGATACTACAACACTGATTTACATAAAGGCTGTTTTGCTATTCCAAATTATGTTAAAGAGCTACTCGAAAGTGCGGACAGTGAATAATAAACCGGCGATTTTTATGGCCTGTGACGCTACATATGAAGAGTCGAACCTTGTTCTGTTTGGAGCTCCATTTGATGGGACTTCAAGCTACAGGCCCGGTTCAAGATTTGCTGGCTCTGCGATACGTACTGAATCTTTTGGCATAGAGACTTATTCTCCATATTTGAAAAAAGATCTTGAGAATGTTTCTGTTTTCGATGCAGGAGATTTAGATTTTTCGCTTGGAAATACAGATAAAGTCCTTTGCGAAATTGAGAGAATGACGGAGCGAATTATCTCGGATAACAAAGTTCCCTTTATGATAGGAGGAGAGCATCTTGTTACTCTTGGATCAGTTCGTGCGATTATAAAAAAACATCCTGATTTGAACATTATTCATTTTGATGCCCATGCTGATCTTCGCGATGACTACATGGGAGAAAGCCTTTCACATGCTACAGTTATTCGACGTTGTTTTGAATTACTGAACGATGGGAAAGTATTCCAATTCGGAATACGCTCGATGACACGCGAAGAGGACCTATGGGCAGATGGAAAAGTTATACAAAGGAAGTATGACTTTGATACATTGAATGATGTTGTAATAGCTCTTAGAGATAAGCCCGTCTATTTAACAATCGACTTAGATGTTCTAGACCCGTCAGTTTTTTGTGGTACAGGAACGCCGGAACCAGGCGGAGTCTCTTTTGTTGATTTAATAAAAGCAGTGCATAAAATTAGTGGATTACAGATAGTTGGATGTGATGTCAACGAACTTTCTCCACACTACGATACAAGTGGAGTCTCGACAATAACAGCATGTAAGGTTATACGCGAAATAATCTTGTCTATACTCTAAAAAATATATAAACAAAAAAGTAGACCGGAGTTTAAACTCCGGTCTACTTTTTTGTGTTTTGATTTTGTGTTTTGTTTAAAAGATAAAATTAATCTCGGGATTGAATTTCTGAATAATCAACAAAAAGACAGACTAAGTTCATTGAGATATTTTTATTTCGTTGGGCGTCTGCTTCTACCTATGCAGTAGTATTCGAAACCGAGTTCTTCCATTTTTTTGGGATCGTAAATATTACGACCATCGATGAGGATTTTATTCTTCATAAGCGGTGCCAGTTTCTTCCAGTCAAGTTCTTCAAATTCTGGCCATTCTGTTACAAGAACGGCACAATCAGCATCTTTAAGAAGAGTTTCAACGTCGTCTACATAGTTTACATCGTTTGGAAGCCAGCTTCTATTAGCTTGAGTCATGGCAACTGGATCATATGCATAAACGGAGGCATCACAATTTAGGAGCCCTCTTATGAGGGTGATAGACGGAGCTGCACGCATGTCGTCAGTATGAGGTTTAAAAGCAAGTCCCAGTACGGCAATTTTAAGACCTTCCATATCGTTTCCGAAACGTTCTCTAACTATAATATGAAGCAGTTCTTTTTGTTTACGGTTAACTTTATCTATGGCTGTGGAAAGCGTCATGTCCAATCCTTGGCTTTCTCCAATGTGATATAGAGCTGTTACATCTTTTGGAAAACATGAGCCGCCATAGCCACAACCAGCGTTAAGAAAGTATTTTCCTATGCGACGATCAGAAGCCATTCCTTCTTTGACTGAAACAACATCAGCTCCGACTCTATCGCAGAGCTCGGCTATTTCATTCATAAAACTAATACGAGCTGCAAGCATTGTGTTGGCAGCGTATTTTGTTATTTCAGCAGAAAGAGGGTCCATTATGAAGATACGATCTTCCGTTACAAAAGGTTTATAAAGCTCGCACATAATTGCTTTAGCCTCATCGGAAGAAGCTCCGATAACAACACGGTCAGGATGCAGGCAGTCTTCTATAGCAACTCCTTCTTTTAAGAATTCAGGATTTGAAAGAATTTCAAGATTTATATCGAGGTTGCGTTCAAGCATGAGTGATTTAATACGTTTGCAAAGAAGAGTGCCAGTTCCTACTGGAACTGTTGATTTAACAACGAGAAAGCAAGAGTGCTTAATACAAGAGCCAATTTCGTCAAGAGCAGTCATAACCTGATTAAGGTCTGCACAACCATCGCTCGCTGGAGGAGTTCCTACGGCTATGAAACAAAGCTTCGCATCTTTTAGACCAACGGCTATATCAGTTGAAAAAGTAAGCCTGCCAGCCGCAGAATTACTTATTACAAGCTCCTCAAGTCCTGGTTCATATATTGGACTGATGCCCTTTTTGAGATTTTCTATTTTGCTTTCTTCTATGTCTATACAACAAACTTCATTACCTTTTTCAGCGAAACATGTCGCTGTGACAAGCCCCACGTACCCTGTTCCTACAACACAAATTTTCATTTTCTAGCAACTCCCCGTTAGTTTTTAATAGTTAGTAACGTAATTCCAATTAGAATAAAACTCATACCCATGATTCTGAAAAGAGTAACACTTTCTTTAAAGACAAACAGACCAATAAAGAGCAAAATAATATAGACGATACCTGACATCATTGGATAAGCAAGAGTTAGGTCGGTACGTGAAAGAGCTGCTGCCATGAAGAAAAAGGATATTCCAAACATTCCTAGCCCTATTATTATCCAAGGGTTAAGAAGTATCTTAAAAAATGTCCCAATCCAACCCGAGATAACCAGAGTCTCGTCTCCGCCGTAAGCGTATTTCATTACAGTGCTTCCGAGTGCGTTTGTAACCGCTGAAGAGAGAATTAAAAATAAACTGATTTTATCCATTTAGATTTCCTCCTGAACGGCTAGCGTTCCCGCTCTTCCCGTTAGAGTTCCTGTTTTTATAGAGCAAGGGACAGGTTTTGAAATTTTTGCATATTCACGTAAAGTAAAGAATTCTGTATTACGCTCTTTTGCCATAGTTAAAAATTTATCAAAAACATTCAGTTTCGACATTCCCTCCATCTCCGCATGAACAGTTAGAACGTTCCATTCCTTATCCATTCCGTTGAGCCAGTAAGAAGGTAGAGTTTCATCATCAATGCCAGATAGTCCTAATATTTCATCCATAGTTGGAAGCGTAGTCGGAATCTGCGGCACATTATATTCTTTTCCTTCAAATATAGGAATAAAAGGAGAATGTCCTCTTGCGTCGCTGCAATATTCTAAATTAAGTTCTTGTTGAACTTCCAGACTCATCGAAGAAACTTGCCATCCGGGTGCAGCATAACTTGTAGGTTTCACACCGGACAGCTTTTCATACATATGAGCTGCTTTCTCAAACAAAGAACGAAACTCCTCTTTTGAGAGTTCATTAAGCTTGTCCTGTACCAAGACATGATCCCATGAATGAACTCCGCAGTCATGCCCCTCTTCTATCGCACGGATAAAAACTTTCGGTGCAGGGGGAACAATAAGCGGAGCAGGGAGAACTGTCCCGTATAGGAGCGTTTTTAATCCATATGTAGACGGTGCTTTTGTACGTAACATTTTAGAAATAAATCCTTTTCGGAATATTCGCCTTATGGCTTTGCCAGAGTTATCTGGGCCGAAAGAGAAAAAAATAGAAGCGGTTATAGAATGCTTTTTAAATAAATCAAGCATACGCGGCATACCTTCACGGTAGCCGCGCAGGGTGTCGATATCAACTTTGATTGCCAGTTTAGGCAATTCTACTTCTCCTGTTCGGCGTACCACTGAACTGTTTTATGAATGAGTTCATTCATGTCAGTCTTAGGTTTCCAACCGAGTAGTTTATCCATTTTTTCTACGGAGGGAATCCGGTTCTGCAAGTCGTCATAAGTTTTGCCGTAATATTTATCAGCCTGAACTATGTCAAGTTCAGCAACTTCAGCTTTTGCTCTGTAGGCTGGGAATGTCTTCATTTCTTCAATGAGCATTTCTGCAAGTTCTTTGATGGAATAGTTATTTTTCGGGTTTCCAATATTGAATATTTCGCTCTTTGCTTTTCCGTTTTTATTAGAGATAATATCCATTAGACCCTCAATTCCGTCTCCTATCCACGTGAAGCTACGACGCTGTTCCCCTCCGTTAACGAGAGATATTTTTCCGCGGTGAAGAATGTCGTAAATCATCTGAGTAACAGAACGCGCTTTTCTTTCTTCGGCGTCTTTAAAAGTATCAAGTCTTGGGCCAACCCAGTTAAAAGGACGGAATATTGAAAAATCAAGTCCCTCTTCTTGTCCGTAGGCGAAGATCATTCTATCCATCATTTGCTTACTGCAGCTGTATATCCAGCGCATCTTAACAATAGGGCCAGTAATCAGAGGACTTTCGTCTTCTTTTAGTACTTCGTCTCCGCTCATTCCATATGCTTCGGAAGTTGACGGGAAGATAATACGTGTTTTATGTTTTGCACAAAGTCGAACAATTTTAAGATTTTGTTCAAAATCAACTTCAAATGTCCAAACGGGTTTTTCAAGATAGTAAGCAGGTTTTGCAATTCCAGCTAAAGGAACAACAACATCTGCTTTCTTGACTTGCTGCTCAAGCCATTCACTTTCTTTGAACATATCTCCTTTGTAAAAATTGAAATTAGGATTATTTTCAAATGGTTTTAGATTGTCTGATGCAATGTCAAATCCCTGTACTTGCCAATCTGTCGTAGCTAGAATTCCCTCCATAAGGTGTGTCCCAATGAATCCGTTGACACCTGTTATGAGAATTTTCATATTTTATGCATCCCTTTCGAGTTCGCCTTCTGGCTGTAATTTAATGATTCTAAGTAATCCTTTTCCTGTTCCCACTAACATTGGTTTTCGCGATACTATTTCACCAGGCTTTCCTTCGCCCTCTTCAGGGAGTGCTTTCCAGATAAAAACCTTTTTATCCTCCCACTCGGTAAAAGCTCCGGGGAAGGGATGCGTGACAGAACGAATGAGATTATATATTTCAACGGCGGATTTATTCCAATCGATTTTGCCGTCTTCCGGTCTGCGACGTCCATATTTTGTAGCTTCGAATTCATTCTGAAGAGTATGCTTTGCTGTTCCTGTTTCAAGAGAATGTAGAGAAGCCATAACTATATCACGTGAGGCGTCCACAATCTTCATAAAGACATCGTGTCCAGTATCTTCAAATAATATGGGAACTGTTTTCTGTGAAATTATATTGCCTCTATCAGCAAATTCTGTCATTACATGAAGAGTTGAGCCAGTTTCTGTTTCACCGTTTATTACAGCCCAGTTCACACAGGCACGACCGCGGTATTTCGGTAATAGCGCACCATGTACGTTATAGGCACCTAGACGAGGAATATCAAGAACACTTTTGGGAATCATAGCCCTGTAATAGAAAGACAAGATTAATTCTGGCTCGAAAATTTTTATCTCTTCAATATCTGAACTCTCTAATTTATTAGGTGTTCGAACTGGTATTTTGTTTTTCTCCGCTATTTTTTTGACAGAACGAAACCAGATCTCTTCGTTTGGATCGTCTTCATGAGTGTAAACAGCAACGACATTTGCTCCGTCTTTCAACAACGCTTCAAGACAAACGCTTCCGACCTCGCTATAGGCGAACACCAATACTTTGGGCCTAGAGTTCATCGTGTTCGAAAACTTTTCTTATGGCATATCTTGGACGTCTGCTGACTTCCCGATAAATACGTCCCATATATTCTCCAACTATACCAAGACTGAAAAGAGTAAGACCGATGAGAAAAAATTGTATTGCCATCAAGGTAAACAGCCCTTCAGCTTCAGGACCGATTATGAGTCTACGAAGGAAGAGATAACAGACGAGAATTAAAGAGAGTAGTGAAATTGTCATTCCTACTACTGTAACCATTTGCAATGGAAAGAGAGAAAAACTTGTCATTAAGTCAAAATTGAGGCGTATAAGCTGAAAAAAACCATATTTAGAAGTGCCCATCCCTCTTTCTCTGTGTGCTACAGGAATTTCTATTGGATTTACCGCGAATTTTTGTCCAAGTGCAGGAATAAAAGTGGTAGATTCTTTGCTTTCATTGATAATTTCTATGATTCTTCTGTCATAGCCGCGCAACATACATCCGTAGTCAGTGATGTTTAGCTTTGCTATTTTATTTGTAAGTTTATTAATAATCTTAGAGGCTATTTTTCTGAAAGCTGGGTCTTTACGCCCCACTCTGTAAGTCCCAACCACATCATGTCCTTTGTCCATTTCAGCGATAAGTTTCGGAATTTCTTCAGGCGGGTTTTGAAGGTCTGCGTCTAGCGTGATTATTTTGCTTCCACGGACATTATCAAATCCAGCCATTATGGCCATGTGCTGTCCAAAATTACCGTTAAGATCAATCACTCTTACTTCAGAGTATTCCTTACAAAAACCGCAAAGGATGTCTAGAGTTCTGTCTTTGCTTCCGTCATTTACAAAAACAATCTCAAATGAGCGATTCATATTTTTCATAACAGGGTAAAGGGCATCGAACAGAGTTTGTAAAGACTCTTCTTCATTATAAGCAGGAATTACAATTGATATTTCAATATTAATTTTATTTTCCATTGCATACATCTTTGACTGCTTTAACAACGTCAGACACATCTTCATCTGTCATAGCCGGGAAGAGTGGTAGCGATACTATGCGATCGGAAACGTATTCAGCTTCGGGCAAGTCCCCTCTTCCTAATCCTGTCACCTCGTGATAACAGGTAAAGAGATGCAATGCTTGATAGTGAAGAGCCGTTCCAATGTTTCTATCTTTCATTTTAGACATAAACTCGTCTCTCGTCATTCCAAGATTATCTATGTCAATAAAAGGAGTAAAAATATGCCAGCTATGTGTGTGCTCCCATGGAGCCGAAGTTGGGAGGATAAGGCCTTTTAAGTCCGCAAATTCATTTTTATAGAAATCTACGATTTCTTTACGCCTTTTATTAAAAGCATCAAGTTGCTTGAGCTGAGAAATACCAATAGCAGCCTGAATATCTGTTGTTGTATATTTTAATCCGGGAAAGAAAATATCATAATTGGAAGAGCCCTTTGCGGAATATCTGTTCCATGCGCCCTTAGACATTCCGTTTTGTCTTAGAACCATTGCCTTCTCAGCTAATTCTTCGTCTCCAGTACACATCATTCCTCCCTCGCCAGTAGTTATGTTCTTCGTAGGGTGGAAACTAAAAACGGAAACTCTTCTGATGCCAGTATCAGCCCCTATTTTTTTGTCTTTATAGGAAGCTCCCAGTGCATGAGCGGCATCTTCTATAATTGCCAAATCATGTTTATTTGCAATCGCTTCTATTTTATCCATATCGCAAGGCATTCCTGCAAAGTGGACGGGGATAATGGCTTTGGTTGCCGGAGTTATTAGTTTTTCAATATTTTCGGGAACGATATTGAGAGTAAGTCTGTCAATATCTGCAAGGACAGGTTTTGCTCCTACAAAAAGGATTACATTGATAGTTGCGGCAAAGGTCATTGGTGTGGTTATAACTTCGTCTCCAGCCCCTATTCCAAGAGCCATTAGCGCTGTATGAAGTCCTGCTGTTGCGGAGTTTACAGAAATAGACCATGAAGAACCCGTGTACTTTGAAAAATCTTCTTCAAAGCGAACAGTTTTTGGTCCCATTGCTACCCAGCCGGAGCGTATTGACTCGGCTACGTCGACAATGGCATCTTCTCCTATGGAAGGTTTCGCGAATGGAAGAAATTCTTTTCTCATTTTATTTTG
>JAAYFQ010000077.1 GCA_012728165.1 Synergistaceae bacterium
CACCTTATTCTCGACGGCCGCGTCAACTTTGTCTGTCAAGCTGATTATAGAAAAGGCAAAGATATTTTTTTTGTGGTAGCAACTGTCCTAGAGAAAATGAAATCAGATTTTGATTTTGCCGAATTACTTAAAAAGCACAAAACTACTGCTGAAATTTCAGCACAAAAAGGATGACAGACAGCTGTGTGATTCTGCCTATATCGGCAAAAACCATTTCAGAACTTGAGATTGAACGCGAGAATCTCTTAAAGACACTCCTTAGTGACACAGAAACTCTTTATAATATTTCTGAAAACCTTTTATCAAAGGAATCAAAGGGGTTCCGCATAGCTGTTGTTGCGTCTGACAAAGAAGAAGCTTCGCGACTCTTAAAGGTTAGAGAGGCAACAGACACAAATAAGTCGTGTAAAGTGATCTTTGCCTTTTCTGGACAAGGAACCTCAGGAGCCATTCCTCTCGATTATCTTAGATCTACTTTCCCAATGTTTAATTCATATATATCAAAAGCGGAAAAAATTTTACTCGACGAAGAAAATATTTCAATCCCAGAAATACTTACCTCATGGAGACAAGCTTCTACCGTAGAAGAGCAAATTTTTTCTTTTGTTTTTGGTGTTGCTATGGCAATGCAATATATTGCTTACGGAGTTGAGCCGGATGTTCTTATTGGTCACTCTGTGGGTGAAATTACAGCGGCAGTTATCTCCGGAATTTTGAATTACGAAGAAGGATTAAGATTTGTTTTAAAACGCGCCAAGTTAATGGATAGTCTAGAAGAAAAAGGCACAATGTGTGCAATAAAAACGACGAAGGAAAAACTAAGTATATTGTTGTCTAAAGAAAGCGAGCTTTCTCTTGCATCAGTAAACGGGCTTTCGTCATTTGTTGTCTCAGGAAGTTGTAAGGATATTCTCAACGCTGAAAAAACAATGGATCGTTTGTCAATAAAACACAGAAGGCTCAAAGTATCTATTGCGGCACACTCTGCACTTATTGATCCTATTCTTCCTGACATCGAAAAAATAAGAATTCGCAATATTCATAAAGAAAAATATCCGCTCTATTCATCTTTAAGTGGGAAACTTCTTGATGCTAAAGAACTATACGAACCATCATGGTGGAGTAGACATTGTCGGGAAACTGTATGTTTTGCCAATGCTTTGTCCTCGATCAAAGCAGATCTGAATATTGATAAAGCACTTATTGTTGAGTTCGGTGTCCATAGAGTTTTGCTTTCAGGAGGAATAGAAATTTTTAAAAATAGCACTTGGCTCGGTTGCTGTTCCATGTCAAGCTACCACGAGGGAAAGTCTTCAGAGTACTGCTATGACAGAGGCACAAAAGAAACAATGGCAAATCTTTGGCAACACGGAATAAATATTAAACTTAGAACAGGTAAAGAGCATAGTAAAATTTAGCATGAAAATTATAAAATGATAATTAATTCAGCATAAATTATATTTATTCTTCAGTTTTTAACACGAATGCTTCGTTAAATTTCTCTCAGAAAAGCGTAAACATATAATGATTTGCTATGCAGGAGCGAAATGAGTTGCTGAGGAATATAGGACCTACAACAGAAAGTTGGAAAGTTTATGAAAATTTTAGTCAGCGCTTGCCTATTAGGAATAAATTGTCGCTACTGCGGCGGAGGCAACTTCAATGATGCAGTCATGGAGCTTGTTAACAAATATGACATTATCCCTGTGTGTCCAGAACAAATGGGAGGTTTGTCGACACCGCGCCAAGCGAATGAAATTTTAAATGGACGTGTTATTGAAAAAAATGGAAAAGACAACACGCAGGCTTTTGTCAGAGGAGCTGAAGAAGTGTTAAAAATCGCAAAACTTCTTAATTGTTACCATGCGATTTTAAAGCAGCGTAGTCCATCATGCGGCTCTTCAATAATTTATGACGGAACATTTTCTAGTAAAAAAATAGTAGGCAAGGGAATAACGGCGTCATTACTGATGAAAAATCAAATAAAAGTTGTGAATGAAGAAAACATAAAAGATTTATTTACTGAGGAATAAGTGCTTGACACCACCCAGCTTACCTAAACCCTTCGTAAAATGCCTAATATACAGCAAGTAGTAGTGATGTCAAAATAGCTCAATTATCGCTGAAAATCAAAGATAAAGACTTAAAACAAAAGATATTTCTAATTCATTGTGGTTGAAAAAAAGGCCGCAATTAAGTACACTTTGAATCGAAATGCAATTAGCACTCAACTAATGAGAGTGCTAACACATATGAAGTAAAAAATAAATAGGAGGGATATTTATGAAACTTAAGCCACTAGGAGACAGGATTCTTATCAAGGCTGCCGAACGCGAAGAAATGACAAAGGGTGGACTTGTTTTACCTGATACAGTCAAGGAAAAACCCGTTGAAGGCGTTGTTGTTGCAGTAGGTGCAGGAAAGGTTCTTGAAAACGGCAAGCGTCAGCCTATGGAGGTAGCTGTAAAAGACAAGGTTATTTACAGCAAGTATTCAGGCACAGAAGTCAAGTTTGATGGCGAAGACTATTTGATTCTTAGCGAGAGAGATATTCTCGCTGTAGTAACGAAGTAGTTTAGTTTTAACTGATTAACTTTTAGGAGGAATAGATTATGGCAAAAACATTGCTTTTTAAAGAAGAAGCACGACGCGCGATTGAGCGTGGAGTTAACAAAGTTGCAGATACAGTAGGGATAACACTTGGTCCTAAAGGACGTAATGTTGTACTTGAGAAAAAATTTGGCTCACCTGTAATAACAAACGATGGTGTAACTATCGCAAAAGATATAGAACTTGATGATCCATTTGAAAATATGGGTGCACAGCTTCTCAAAGAAGTAGCCTCAAAAACAAACGACGTTGCCGGAGATGGCACGACAACAGCAACAGTTCTTGCACGTGCAATGATTAATGAAGGTGTAAAGAATGTCGCAGCTGGTGCAAACGGGACTCTTGTTCACAAGGGGATCGAATTGGCTTCTGCAACGGTTGTCGAAAGTCTTAAGAAGCAAGCTATTAAAGTTAAAGACCACAGCAAGATTGCTCAAGTTGCAGCTATTTCTGCTAATGACAAAACTATCGGAGAACTTATTGCCGAAGCAATGGGCAAAGTAGGAGAAGAAGGGGTCATTACTGTAGAAGACAGTAAGAGCATTGGAACCACACTAGAAACAGTTGAAGGTCTTCAGTTTGACAAGGGTTACCTCAGCCCATATATGATTACAAATCCTGATCGTATGGAAGCAGTTCTTGACGATGCCAACATACTTGTAGTAGATGGCAAAATCAGTAATGTCAAAGATATGCTCCCTATTCTCGAGAAGATAGTTCAGCTCGGCAAACCTCTTCTTATTATAGCTGAGGATGTTGAAGGCGAAGCTCTTGCAACCTTGGTAGTTAACAAGCTGCGTGGAATACTTTCGGTTGTTGCTGTAAAGGCACCTGGATTTGGAGATCGCAGGAAATCCATGCTTCAGGATATCGCAATTCTTACTGGTGCAACAGTTATCAGCGAAGAAGTTGGACTTAAGCTCGAAAACGCTGATACAACTGTTCTTGGACAGGCAAAAAAGATCAAAATTGACAAGGACACCACAACAATTATCGAAGGCGCCGGTGATCCAACAGAAATTAAAAACCGTGCAGCTCAGATTAAGAAAGAAATCGAAGATTCAACTTCTGACTATGACAAGGAAAAACTTCAGGAGCGTCTTGCAAAGATTGCTGGTGGAGTTGCAGTTATCCAGGTAGGTGCAGCAACAGAAACAGAACAGAAAGAGCTTAAGCACCGTATAGAAGATGCTCTTAACTCAACACGAGCAGCAGTCGAAGAAGGCATTGTTGCAGGTGGTGGTGTTGCGCTCGTAGGATGTTTGAGTGACCTTGATGAAAAGATTTCAAAACTTGACGGCGATATTAAGACAGGCGCAATGATCGTACGCAAGGCTATGATGGTTCCACTTCACTTGATTGCAACAAACGCAGGTATGCAGGGTGATGTCATTATAGAAAAAGTCAAGACACTAAAGGCTGGTCAGGGACTCGATGCAACAACAGGAGAGTATGTCGATATGGTGAAAGCCGGAATTATCGACCCTGTAAAGGTTACACGTTCAGCTATACAGAACGCAGCATCTATTGCGGGCATGATTCTTACAACTGACGTTCTAGTTGCTGACACTCCAGAAAAGAAAGATTCCATGGGAGATATGGCATCTATGGGCGGTATGGGCGGCATGGGTGGAATGGGCGGAATGGGTTATTAGTCGACCCATTTACTCGGTACTAATGTAACAACAATAAGTTGTCGGGAAAGAGATTTTTCTCTTTCCCGATTTTTTATTATTTACTTGTTTGTACTGGTTATACGTGTCATACTTAGTAGCACACAAAGAGTTTGTCGGAGGTGAAGGGAGTAAAATCCCATATTTGAATGGAAAAAAATAAAATCCTTATCATTGATTGTGATTCACAGTACACACAGCTTATGGCTAGGAGCGTCAGAGAACTAGGAGTGTATAGCGAAATATTGTTTTGGAATTCGCCCGTTGAAAAAATGATTGAATTTAAACCCTCAGGAATAATTATCTCAGGCGGGCCGCGCAGTATATTAAATATTGATGCCCCAACAGTTCCGATGTCGCTGTTAAATTCAGGAATACCTATTCTTGCAGTTGGCTCTGGAATGCAACTTCTCGCACATCAATTAGGCGGAAAAGTCCAAAAAACAAGTGTTACAGAATATGGACAAGAAAAAATAACATTAAAAGATGGAGTACTCTTTTCTAAAATTTCTACAGAAAACGGGTTGAATGTTTGGATGAGCAACCCAGACGAAGTCACAGAACTTCCATTCGACTTTAAGCTCACAGCATATAATAAAAATGGAGCGTGCGCGGCATTTGAGTCTTCAAATGGCAAAATAAATGCGGTACAGTTTCATCCTGAAGTAGTTCACACTGACAAAGGAAAAGATATTCTATCTGCATTTTTGTTCGATATATGTGCATGTAGCCCGAATTGGATGCTTGACACAGAGTGGATAAATAGAGAAGTCGAAAAAATTCGTATCGAAGTTGGCACTGATAAAGTTATAGCAGGTTTGTCCGGCGGAGTAGATTCAACTGTATCTGCAGTTATAACTTCTAAAGCTGTAGGGAACAATCTACACTGTATATTTGTTGATCACGGCATGTTGCGTAAAGATGAAGGCAAACAGGTTATGGAAACTTACCGCTCGTTAAATCTTAATGTACATTATGTTGATGCGGAAGAAAGATTTATTACTGCTCTTGCTGGTGTTACAGAGCCTGAAAGAAAACGAAAAATAATAGGCGAACTTTTTATTCGTATTTTTGAAGAAGAAGCACATAAATTGGGTGGTTCTGACTGGCTGTTGCAGGGCACGATATATCCCGATGTAGTAGAAAGTGGTCATGGTGGGTCTGGAGTAATAAAAAGCCATCACAATGTTGGAGGACTTCCCGACGACATGAAAATGAAACTCTTAGAACCTCTGAAAAATCTATTTAAAGACGAAGTACGTGCGATTGGCAAGGTACTTGGAATCGAGGCTCATTTTCTTGAAAGACATCCTTTTCCTGGTCCCGGACTTGCTGTCCGCTGTCTTGGTGAACTTAAAAAGGAGCGTCTTGATGTGTTGCGCGAAGCAGATGCCATCTTCATTGAAGAAATACGCAAGGCGGGTCTATACAATGATATTTGGCAGGCGTTCTGCGCATTACTACCAATTCGTAGTGTGGGAGTAACAGAGAATGTTCGTACTTATGGAGAAACAATAGTAATGCGTGCTGTAGCATCGTTAGATGCGATTACAGCCGAGTGGGTACACTTACCTTATGAACTCCTGAATGTTGTGTCACTCAGAATATGTAAAGAAGTTCCGCAGGTCAATCGTGTTGTTTTTGATGTTACAAGCAAGCCACCTGCGACAATAGAGTGGGAATAATCATAAAAATAATTTTTAAACGAGAGATCGGCTTCTCTATGTTAGATAAGTTTTAAATAAAAGCACAAAACAAAATAACTGAAAGCAAAGACCTCTTTGTTGCTCTTGTTTGTATTTATATTTTCCTTTCATGTTTGATAATTAGACCGTTATTAGGCTCCCTACTCTGGATAATCATATGCTCTATTATTCTACATAATCTCTATGTATAAAACTTTTTATTTGAATGTTTAATTACTAACAAAACCAAAAAAGACTCAATATTTTTGAATTATTTAACATATTAGGATATGAAAGGAGTTTTCTTTTATGAATAAAAAAGATTATAGTGACCCACATGAAAATATTAAAGGGCATGATCGTCAACATGATCATGAAAAACAAGATAGTCATGACCATCAGAATCATCATGAAATGATGATAGAAGATTTTAAAAGAAGATTTTTCATATCTCTAATTGTTACAATTCCAATACTCATTCTTTCGCCGATGGTCCAAGGGTGGACAAATATAAAGGTTGCTTTTTCTGGTAGTAATTATGTATTACTAATACTTTCAACATTTATATACTTTTATGGTGGATGGCCATTTTTAAAAGGATTAAAAGGTGAATTAAAAAATAGAAAGCCTGGCATGATGACGCTAATAGCTATGGCAATCACAGTAGCATATTTATATAGTACAGCTACAGTTTTTGGTCTGGAAGGAAATGATTTCTTCTGGGAACTTGCAACACTTATTGATATCATGCTTTTAGGTCATTGGATAGAGATGAAGGCTGTATTAAGTGCATCAAAAGCACTTGATGAATTAGCTAAACTTATGCCAGACACGGCTCATTTATTTAAAAATGGAGATGTAGTAGAAGTTGATATAAATGAGTTGAAATCTGAAGATAAAATATTAATCAAACCGGGAGAAAAGATTCCTGCCGATGGAATAATTATAAAGGGCAGTAGTTATATAAATGAATCAATGCTAACAGGTGAATCAAAACCTGTTGAAAAAAACAAAGGAGATAAGCTTATAGGCGGCTCCATAAATGGAGATGGATCACTAGAAATAGAAGTTAGAGGCATTGGAAAAGATTCTTATTTATCAAAGGTTATTGATATGGTTAAGAAAGCACAAGAATCTAAATCTAAAACTCAAAACCTTACAGACAGAGCAGCTTTTTGGTTGACGATAATAGCCCTCACTGTAGGATTTGCGACACTTTTTGTCTGGTATTTTATTAGCGATGACTTTACATTTGCTTTAGCAAGGATGGTTACAGTAATGGTAATAACATGTCCACATGCACTTGGACTTGCGATGCCTTTAGTAGTGGCAACCTCGACAGCTCAAGCAGCTAGAAATGGTTTACTTATAAGAAATAGAACACAGTTTGAAAATTCAAGGAAAATTGATACTGTAGTATTTGATAAGACAGGAACACTAACTCATGGAGAGTTTGCTGTGAATTTTATAGAGATATTTGATGATAGTTATAACAAAGATAAAGTAATAGAACTTGCAGCCACACTTGAAAGTAATTCTGAACATCCAATTGCAACAGGCATAATGGAGAAATTAAAAAAAATGGGATTAGAGATATTAGATATGGATAATTTCCAAGCTATAAAAGGAAAAGGTGTAGAAGGGAATATAGATGGTAAGGATATAATGGTTGTTAGCCCTGGATATTTAAGAGATAATAATATTATAGTTCCCAAAAAACTTCCAAGCCATGAGGTATCAACTGATGTATTTTTACTTGTAGATAGCAAACTAATTGCAGCAATAGGGCTTTCAGATAGAATAAGAGAAGAATCATATGAAGCAGTAAAGCGTCTTAAAAAAGAAGGGATTACAACATGGATGCTTACAGGTGATAATGAAAAAACAGCAAAGCAAGTATCAAAAGAATTGGGATTAGATGGATATTTTGCAGAAGTATTACCTGAGCAAAAACAAGAAAAGATTAAAGAATTACAAAAACAAGGCAGATTTGTAGCAATGACTGGAGATGGAGTAAACGATGCTCCTGCTTTAGCACAAGCTGATGTAGGAATAGCAATAGGTTCTGGTACTGATATAGCAGCTGAAACCGCAGATATCATACTTGTAAACTCTAATCCGGAAGACGTAGTATATCTTATTGACTTTGGCAGAGCGACCTATAAAAAAATGATACAAAACCTTATATGGGCAACAGGATATAATATCATTGCTATACCTCTTGCAGCCGGAGTACTATCCGGAATTGGAATAGTTATATCTCCAGCAGTTGGAGCAGTACTTATGTCACTGAGTACCATAATAGTAGCATTTAATGCCAAACTTCTTAAATTAGAGAGATAAATTAAATCTATAAAACTCGAAGGAGAGATTTAAATGAATAAAGTTAAATTAGCAATTATTTATTATAGTATGACAGGTATAAACACACAATTGGCTAGATGGGCTAAAGAAGCAGGTGAAGAAGTTGGAGCAGAAGTAAGGCTTTTAAAAGTAACCGAACTTGCTCCTAAAGAAGCAATAGAGAGAAACCCAGTATGGATGGCAAATGTGGAAGATACGAAAGATATACCTATAGCTAATTCAGAAGATTTAGTATGGGCAGATGCTATAATTTTCTCTACTCCGACTAGATTTGGAAATGTATCCTCTCAAATGAAACAGTTTTTTGATTTGCAAGGACGTGCATGGTCAGAAGGAAAGTTAGTTAACAAGGTGGTATCTGCTATGACTTCAGCGCAAAATCCTCACGGAGGACAAGAAGCTACAATTCAATCCTTATATACAACAATGATGCATTGGGGAGCTATTATAGTTGCTCCAGGATATACTGATGCTTCAATATATAATTCAGGAGGAAATCCATATGGAACATCTGTAACTCAAGGAAAAGATGGGAAAATGGTAGAAGATGTAGAGGCCGCAGTTAAACATCAAGCTAAAAGAACAGTTAAAATTGCCAAATGGATTAAAAAGGGTAGAGAATAAAACATCCTTATTATAAATATGTAAATACAAAAGTAACTGTTTTAAATAAATGGCGTCACTAAAAAATATTTAATTGTAAGTCCTTTTTTAAAAGTTTTTCTTATTCTAGAAGATAGTTTTATGAATTTATAACATTAATATGACTCCGAAGCTAAGCAGAAAAAGCACAAACTATATTAATGGTTTTAAAAGCATTTAATTTAATATATACAGAACATGAGTAGAAAGATGTGCGGCTAATTTAAGCTTAACGGAGAGATAGCTTATGGAGTTTGCAATGGTATTATATATTTTTCCATTAGCTTCATTCTTATTTGGAATAATCGGTCAACTGTTAATAAATAAAATATATATAGTCGTTGGAATAACCTTTTTGGGATGGCTAATTGCTACTTATACCATATTTAATGATAGTTTTCTAATTTGGGTTTTTGTATATTCCATCTTGTCTTTTATAGGAGCCGGAATAATATATTTCATCAAAAAATCTAAATTAAATAATATAAAAACATAACCAATAAAAAATATCCTTATGATCATTAAGTGTAAATAACTACAAAAATAATTTTTAAACGAAGAGAGGGACCTCTTGATGTTTGATGAGCGTTATATGAAGGCACAAAACAAGATAACTGAAAGTGCAGTTCCATTTGTTGCTCTTGTCTGTCTTTTTATTTTCCTTTCATGGCTGATAATCAGGCCGTTATTAAGACCACTGCTTTGGTCAGTAATACTCTCTTATTTCGCATATCCTATTTATAAAAAACTTTATTTTGTAATATTTAAAGGCAAGAAGGCTAATATTGCAGCTGCAATAACGACAGGCGTGATACTAGTATTCATGGCAATACCAATGATTCTTGTTCTGCTTTTACTAACAAAAGAATCTTTTCGAATTTATGATGCAATCATGGCAAGCGGGATATTAAAAGGCTCCTACTCGGAGATAATACAAAAACTTTATGCGGTGCCGTATTTTGGCCCTATTCTCTCTAACTTTAATTCAGCAAGCGGCATGCCTGTAATCGAGGTAATTATTAACAGCAGTGTTAATTGGATATCATCTCTTTTACGTTTAATTTCCAAGGAAATATTTGGCAATGCATTTCGCATTTTTTATCTTTTGGCTACAGTTGCCTTTTCATCATTTTTCTTTGTTAGAGACGGTCATCTAATAATAACTTATGTGTGCGATATAATTCCGCTTAGGCAGAGTGAAAGCGAACAAATAATTGAGCGTGCGGCTAGTATGCTCCACTCTGTAGTCTATGGAATAGTTTTTACCGCCAGCATTCAGGGAGCATTAGGTGGGCTTGGCTGGTGGTATGTCGGTTTGCCCAATTACGTCTTTTTTGGTTTTTGTATGTTTATAGCGGGAATGATACCTTTTGTTGGAACTCCAGTAATTTGGATTCCAGGAGCAATTGCTCTTTTCATGAGCGATAATATATTTGGCGGGTTTTTACTTTTGGGCTGGGGATTTGGTGTTGTAAGCACGATTGACAACTTTGTAAGACCTATCTTTATCTCAGAAGAGAGCAAAATACACATGCTTGTGATATTTATAGGCATATTTGGTGGTTTGTTCAAATGGGGACTACTCGGCTTATTTCTTGGACCTATGATTCTTTCTCTTGGAATATTCTTGTTGGATATTTATAGATCTGTAGTGCTCAAAAAATATAGTAGTAATGGAATAAGTACCATTATTGAATAAATATCCATAGGGGTGTGAATTGCATGACATATATTGTCGCAGTTTCAGGATTTAAAAATTCAGGCAAAACAACTCTTTGCCGTAATTTACTAAAGGAACTAAGTCTGCAGGAAGTATCTACAGGCTATATTAAACATACATCCGGAAATGCACTTAAGTCAGATGCTAATAGCGATACAGGGTCAGTGATCAACATGGGCATTCCATCTATTTTATGGGGGAATGACGGATTATCTTTTGAAGAAAAAAGTGAAAAAACTGAAATAAATCCTGCGTATATAGCCTCAAAATATTTTCCCGATAAAGAACTTTTGATTCTTGAAGGCGGCAAAAGTTTAACCCTTCCTAAAATATGGGTTTGTTCTGAATCCGGAGAAGTGCCGAATTATCCCGGAATATTTTTAATATACGACAGATACGGAAAGACAGATAAAAAGTTTAGTTTTGGACCAGGGCAAGAAAGTGACATAGCATCGAAATTATTCGAACTTGCTAGAGAAAGTTCATATGGCAGTGCAAAAGTATATATAGGAAATAAGCCTCTTCCGATGAAAGGTTTTGTGGCTGATTTTGTTAGCGGTGGAGTAGTTGGCATGTTGAGTTCACTTAAAGGTGTAGGCAAATTAGAAGATTCGATTCGCGTATATATTGATACAAAAAAATTAAATAAAAATTGCACAAATGTTTGATATTTTCTTGGCATTATAAGGTAACTAACATTAGCGTTTGGTTGTAAGTTTTTATAAAAGAAGCTATAATCTTTCGGTTAGGTCGACGGTTAGTCGATAAATATAATTACAAACCTTCAGGGGGGACTTTTTTTTATGAACATGGTAAACATTATGTACGTTATCGGAGCCATTGGAGCACTAGCACTTGTTTATGCTGTTTACGCAACAATGCAAATCAGAGCTTTTAAAGTTGATCACGACAGAATCAATGAACTTTCAGAAATTATTCACAGCGGTGCAATGGTATTTCTTTACAGAGAGTACAAAGCTCTTGTTCCTTTTGTAGTTGTTGTAGCAGGGCTTTTAGCCTGGAAGATTGGTATTCCTAGTTCAGTATGCTTTGTCTCAGGAGCACTTTGCAGCGCATTTACCGGTTATATAGGCATGGTAGTTGCTACAAGGTCTAATGGTAAGACAGCTTTTGCTGCAATGAAGGGAATAAACGGAGCTCTTAAAATAGCAATTACAGGTGGCAGTGTCATGGGTATGTCAGTTGTAGGGATAGGCCTTTTAGGTGTTTTGGCAATGTTCATACTTTTTGATGATCCCGCAGTAATTATTGCTTTTGGTTTTGGAGCAAGCTCGATTGCCTTGTTTGCCCGTGTCGGTGGCGGTATTTTTACAAAGGCTGCTGACGTAGGTGCAGACCTAGTTGGCAAACTTGAAGCAGGTATTCCAGAAGACGATCCTCGTAATCCTGCCGTTATAGCAGATAACGTTGGTGATAACGTTGGTGACATAGCGGGTATGGGTGCAGACCTTTTTGAATCTTATGTAAACTCAATTATTGCAGCAATGGCCATTGGCGCACTAGCTGCCGGTCTTAGCGGAGTTGTATATCCTCTCATGTTGGCCGCAGTTGGGATTCTAGCTTCAATTCTTGGAATGTTCTTTGTACGTGTTAAAGAAGGCGGAGACCCAGCAAAAGCACTTCGTAATGGTCTTGGTTCAACAGGTATTCTTATGATAGTTGGTTCATTCTTCCTTACGCGCATGTTATTTCTTGGAGACCTTACACTATTTTACGCTGTAACTTCAGGTGTTGTTGCTGGCATTCTTATTGGTGCAGCCACAGAATACTACACTTCAGATGCCTACGGAAGTGTTAGGGAAATTGCAGAGGCATCAAAAACAGGAGCTGCAACTAATATTCTTGCCGGAATTGGCGTAGGAATGAAATCAACAGCTATTCCCGTTATTCTTGTATGTGCTGCAATTCTTGCAGGTGTTAAATTCGGCGGTCTCTATGGTGTCGCATGTGCTGCCGTAGGAATGCTTTCTATTACAGGTATGGCTCTTTCAGTAGACGCTTATGGTCCTATTGCTGACAACGCAGGCGGAATTGCCGAAATGGCGAATCTTCCAGAAGAAGTTCGCAATATAACTGATAAGCTAGACTCAGTAGGAAATACTACTGCCGCAGTCGGTAAAGGACTTGCAATTGGTTCAGCAGCTCTTACCGCTTTGGCACTATTTGTAACATATGCACAGGCAACAAATCTCGCTTCGATAGACCTTATAGACCCCAAAGTAATGGTAGGTCTCTTTATAGGAGGACTTCTGCCATTTATATTTAGCGCACTTTCGATTCAGGCTGTAAGTCGCGCAGCAGAAAAAATGATAGATGAAGTTCGTCGTCAGTTCCGCGAGATTCCTGGAATTATGGAAGGCACTGGCCGTCCTGAATATGAGCTTTGTATAGATATTTCAACAACAGCAGCTCTTCGTGAAATGGTTCTTCCCGGACTCATGGCAGTTGTTGTTCCAGTTGTTGTAGGTTTTACTCTTGGAGCACCTGCTCTTGGTGGACTTCTTGGGGGATCTATCGTAACTGGAGTTATGATGGCGATATTCATGTCCAACTCAGGCGGAGCCTGGGACAACGCTAAGAAATATATTGAATCTGGTCATCTAGGCGGCAAGGGAACATCAACTCATGAGGCAGCAGTCGTTGGTGATACAGTTGGAGATCCGTTTAAAGACACAGCTGGACCGAGCCTTAATATTCTTATTAAGCTTATGTCGGTTGTTGCAACCGTTCTTGCTCCACTTCTTGTATAATAGATACAGACCCCAATTTTAAGTTTAATTATGTGATAATGTTTAGAGGGAGAGTTCTACTCTCCCTCTAAATTTCTCTACTCGGAGGGATGTTATGTCCGGCAGTGATGTTAGTGAAATAAAATCTAAACTTGATATAGTTGAAATTATTGGTGACTACGTTTCTATTCGTAAGAAAGGTCAGACTTACTGGGGGCGTTGTCCTTTTCACAATGAAAAGACACCCTCTTTTAGTGTTTCACAGGAGCGTCAGACTTTTCACTGCTTTGGATGTGGAAAAGGCGGAGATATTTTTACTTTTATTATGGAAATGGAGCATCTGGAATTCCGAGAAGCTCTCGAAAAGCTTGCTGATACTGCTGGAGTAAAACTACAAGAGCTTAGAGGAAATAGAGGTACAAAAGAAAAAAAAGTAACAAGTAGTGATATTCAAAAGGAAGCGCTTGAATTTTTTAAGGAATCGTTGAAAGGCCCAAGCGGAGAAGTAGCAAGAGCATATCTAAACCGTAGAAGTATTACTTCTGAATTAGCCACCAAATTTGAGTTGGGGTGGGCGCCCAGTTCATGGGATTCTTTGCAAAGTAAGCTTGCGTCAAAAGGGTATACTACTTCTCAGATGATTGACAGTGGTTTAATATCAAAAGGAACGAAAGGCGACTATGATAGATTCAGAGGACGCATAATGTTTCCAATATATAGCGTTACTAACAAATTGGTTGGTTTCGGTGGGCGAATTTTGGATGGAAACGAAGCCAAATATCTAAACAGTCCTGAAAGTCCACTTTTTAATAAAAGAAACAATTTGTACCTATTAAATAAGGCAAAAATGTCTGTGCGTGAGAAAAAGAGTGTAATCCTTGTAGAGGGTTATACAGACGCCATAAGGGCACATTCTAAAGGATTCACAAATACAGTTGCGTCCTTAGGAACAGCTCTTACTGATGAACAGGCAATGTTGATAAAAAGAATGACAGGTCTATGTTATATATGCTACGATTCTGATTCGTCAGGGCAAGAAGCTGCTCTTAGAGGGATGTATGTTCTTCAAAAACAAGGAGTTTTTGTCAAAGTTGTCAGACTTGATGGTGGCAGAGATCCTGATGAAGTTTTGCTTCAAGAAGATGGAGCAAAAGAATTTCAGGATTTTCTTGATAAAGCGGTTTCTTTGCCAATATATCACGCTATTTTAAGAAGTGCTGATATGGCTATTCCAGAAAAATCAGCTGCGGCAAGAGAAGAGTTGCTTGACGGATTGGCTACTCTTTCATATTTTGAGCTAGAACCATATCTAAATGAAGTAGCTGAAATATTAGGAATCTTCAGACATAACCTAGAAAAAGAAATATCACTACGTCAGGAAAATGTGAGAGGAAAAGAAACTCGACGTATTCCTGAGGATGATTCTGTTAGTTATGAGCTTGCAGATGAAACGATAGAACAAGCTGATCAACTAGAGTGTCTGTTCTGCAGTTTACTCTGGGAAAATAAACATCAAAGAGGAATGTTCTCTGTAGAAACGGCAGCTCAATACGTAACACACCCGGTGCTTCAGAATATAATCTTTGCACTTTTAAGCGGAGAGACTTCAGAGTCGCTCGAAAAGCGTTGGCGCCAAATGGGCGACATGAGTGGTTTAAATTTGATAGCAAGAGGTAATGCAATAGCTTGTAAAGAGGGAGTAGGAAGTGAAAGTATATCAAAAATAGCTCTTGATTTACAAAAAAGATGTATTGAAAATAGATTCCAATTTTTACAAAATAAGTTAAAAAACGGCACAGCAACGGAAACAGAAATACTGGAAAACCAAGAACTGACAAAGATTCTAAAAGGAGGAACTTTCGGAAAATGAAGAAAGCAGCTAAAGATAAGGTTGAAACTCCTATCGTAGAAAAAGAAAAAAATAAAAAGGTCGTGCCCCCAAAAAAGGCAGATACAGCTGTCGTTAAAGAAACAATTGGTAAGAAACCAGTCAAGAAGAAAGTTGTAGCAGCTGTAGTCAAAGAAAAAGCTCTCAATAAAAATACATCATCAAAAAAAACTGAAACAGTTGTAGCTAAAGAGACAAGTAGCACAAAGAAAGTTGTTAAGAAAAAAACAGAAGAGCTTGCTGAACCGCTAGTCGTGACCACAAAAAGGGTAACAAAGAAAAAAGACGAAGCTCCAGCTGCAAAAAAAGAGATTGTCAAGAAAGCAAAGAAAAGTCCCAAAGACGCAGAACCTAATGCAGAGAAAAGCTCTTTGAACACAAAAGAAGCCTCTGCTAAGAGTGTAGCTGAAGGCTCTAAAGCAAAAAAGAAAGCAAAAACTGAAAAAGAACCCGAAGAAATCGTAACAGGTGACTATAGGGTTTATATAGACAATGTTCGTGATTTATTTCTTGAAGGTAGAGAAAAAGGTTTTGTTACTTATGAAGATATAGAAAGGCATATGCCTAAGAATTTGCTTACTCCAGAGATATTGGATGGCCTATATACCAACCTAATGGAGCTTGGCGTTGATGTTGTGGACGAGCCAAAGACTAAAGCTGAGGTTGCAGAAGAAGATGATGCTCTTCCGACAGCAATCAACAAAGAAGAAATGGGCGTTCTTGAAGACCTTCCTCTTTCTGATCCTGTCAGAATGTATCTTCGCGAGATAGGTAAAATATCTCTTCTTACACAAGCGGATGAAGTAACTCTTTCGATGGGTGTTGAAGCAGGAGATACAAGTTGTAAGGATTCTATTGTTGAGGCAAACCTGAGGCTTGTTGTGAGTATTGCAAAAAAATATATAGGACGAGGAATGCTTTTTCTTGATTTGATTCAGGAAGGCAATCTAGGACTTATTAGAGCAGTAGAAAAGTTTGATTATCGTAAGGGATATAAATTTAGCACTTACGCTACGTGGTGGATTAGACAAGCAATTACACGTGCTATAGCTGATCAAGCGAGAACAATAAGAATTCCTGTTCATATGGTTGAAACGATAAATAAACTTATTCGTGTTTCTCGCCAACTTGTTCAGAGACTTGGCAGAGAGCCCAGTGCAGAAGAAATAGCAGCAGAAATGGAAATTCCATCGCAACGAGTAGAAGAAATACAGCGTATAGCACAGGAACCAGTTTCGCTTGAAACTCCTATTGGTGAAGAGGAAGACAGTCAGCTAGGAGATTTTATTGAGGACAAAGATCTACCAAGCCCTGAAGATGCTGCTGCAAGTCAGATACTACGTGAACAACTTGATGAAATGCTCGGCGATCTGACGGATAGAGAAAAAGAAGTAATTCGCCTAAGATTCGGTATTGAAGATGGACATGCTCATACACTTGAAGAAGTTGGGCGCAGATTCGGCGTTACCAGAGAGCGTATACGTCAAATCGAAGCGAAAGCTCTAAGAAAACTCCGTCATCCAAGTCGTAGTAAAAAATTAAAAGATTTTCTAGAGTAAATCTAGAATAGAGAAAAATATCTTAGTAAAAGTGTCTTTCACAACGAAGGGCACTTTTTTGTTAAACAGTCACTTTTTAAATTCAGACTTTGCTAAATATTGCACAAAGTGTCTGTACGCATTATACTTTTAAGATATTGGAGATGTGATTAATGATTAGGTTGGATAAATATCTAAAACTTTCCAGACTGGTTAAACGTCGTACTATTGCGCAAAATATGGCTAACATTGGGGCTGTGCGTCTTAATCAGCGTACAGTAAAACCGTCAGCGAATGTATCTAATGGAGATATGTTAGAAATAGCATATCCACGAAGAGTTCTTGCTGTGTTAGTTTTGGAAGACCAGGAAGTGCTTCTTAGAAGAAATGCCCCTGCCTACGAAGTGATTAGTGAAAAACGCGTGAATGAAGACGAGCGACCGTGGTAACGAGGAACAATAATAGAATGAGAATAGCAGAGCCCACTGTTGAACGGCTTATAAAATACCATCGTCTCCTTATCAGCATGAAACAGGGAAATAGCAGCGTAGTTTCTTCGCGCCAGATTGGCGACATGTTGGGAATAAAAGCAAGTCAGGTGCGCAAAGATCTTTCCTATTTTGGAGAGATTGGTAAACCTGGAGTAGGGTACCATGTTGAACGTCTTTGTGAACATATAGAACAAATATTGTCCTCACCAAAAGTTTGGAGCGTAGCATTGGTTGGAGTGGGAAATCTTGGAATGGCTCTTATGGGACACTCTGTTTTTCAAAGTTATAAATTTGAAGTGAAAGCACTGTTTGATGTTGATCCAGAAAAAGTTGGTCAGAACATAATGAATATACATTGTTGGCACATTGATGATATAGCTAGAGTAATGAAAGAAAATGATATTGAGGTTGTTATTCTGGCTGTTCCTGCAGTCGAGGCTCAAACCTGTATAGACAAGGCGATTAGTTCAAACACTCTCAAAGGAGTTCTCTCATTTACACAAGCTCCCGTGATTCTTCCTAAAGGAGTATTATTTTATGCAGTGGATGTATTTGTTGAGCTTGAAAAGCTCTTATTTTTCTTAAAAGAGAAGGAAAGAAATATTTCCTAAGATATTTTATGTGCGAAGTAGCTAATATCATGTTAAAATATCCTTTGTCATGCAACAATAAAATTTAAAAATATTCAAAAAAATAAAGGTAAAAATTTAAGGAGGAGTTCTCTTGATGGGACAACAAGGCAATTTGACAAGTTTAGTATTTCCTTTAGCAATGTTTGCGGCTATTTTTTATTTTATGATAATCCGCCCGCAGAAAAAAAAGCAGAAACTTCATGATTTGATGCTTTCTAGCATAACAACAGGCGATGAGATAATAACGGCTGGTGGGTTTTTTGGTGTCGTGGATAAAATTCTTGATGACAGCTATATAATTGTAATGGACAAGAATCTTGGAAGCAAAGCTAGAATTTTAAAAAGCTCAGTTTCGATGAAAAAACCAGAAGAAACAAACGTAGCTCCAAAACCCAAAAAGAAGAAAAAAGTAAAAAAAGTTGAAACAGATAATTCAGCAGTAAAAGCGGTAGATACTTCTGTAAAAGAAGAAATAAAGGAAGTCGCTGACATTTCTGATTCGGCAAAAGCATAAATTAGATTATAGATAAATGCGATGTACGCGGAAGACTAATATTGTCTGATTCGTGTTCTATGCAAGGAGGATATTTTAATGGTTAAAAAAGATAAATGGCGATTGATGATGGTTTTAATTGTAGTTATTATAGCCGCCATAATTGTTTATCCCATTAAGGGAAAGATAAAATTAGGGCTTGATTTAAGGGGTGGAGTTCACATCGTTCTTCAAGCCAAGGAAACACCAGAAAATCCTGTAACTTCCGACAGTATTGATAGACTTTTGGCTGTGCTTCGCAGTCGTATTGACCAGTATGGCATTGCTGAACCCGTTATTCAGCGACAGGGAGAAGATCGCATTGCGATAGATCTTCCAGGCATTGAAAACCCTGAAGCAGCTCTTGAGCTTATTGGACGAACCGCAGTTCTTAATTTCCGACAAGTTCTTGGCGAATCTCCTAGAGTTCCGGCTAAACCAGCACGTAAAAACTACTCAAACGACGAAGAGTTTAAAGCAGCAGAAGAACGTTGGCAAGAAGCTAAAAATGAAGTTGACGAATATATTACAAAAATGAAAGTATCTGTTAAAGCTGATTCTAATGTTGACGTTCTTATGGGTGAAAACGGAAGCGCATACCTTCTTGGTAAAACATATGTCACAGGAAAACATCTTGCCAAGGCAGAGACGATGTTTGACCAGTTTGGCAAGGCAGGAGTATCCATAAAGTTCAACGCAGAGGGTGCCAAGCTGTTCGATGAAGCAACTGAGGTTAACATTAGTAAGCAGATCGCTATTGTACTTGATGAGGTAGTGATTTCGGCTCCTGTTGTACAGCAGCGGATTTCAGGTGGAGAGGCTCAGATTACAGGTAAATTCTCAACCGAAGATGCAAACAAACTTGCGATAATGCTCCGCGCTGGTGCTCTTCCTGTCGCTGTCGAAATTCTTGAAAATAGATCGGTTGGGCCTACACTTGGTTCAGACTCTGTAAATTCAGGAATAAAGTCAGGGCTAATTGGCGCAGGGCTTGTTGTGCTCTTTATGCTCGTTTATTACGGACTTCTTGGAATTGCAGCCGATATAGCACTTTGTGTGGCTGTTCTTCTTGTGCTTGCAAGTCTTATTTTCCTTAAGTCGACGCTAACTCTCCCGGGAATCGGCGGAATAGTGCTTACTATAGGTATGGCAGTTGATGGCAATATCCTTATTTACGAGAGAATGAAAGAAGAATTTCGTTCTGGTAAATCTTTAGTTGCTGCTCTTGATTCTGGATTCAAAAAGGCTTTAGTAGTAATCCTTGACTCAAATATCACAACCCTTATTGCTGCCGTAGTACTTTTCTATTTTGGTAGCGGCCCTATCAGGGGCTTTGCAGTCACACTCAGTATCGGTGTAATTGCTTCAGTCTTCTGTAATGTCGTTGTGACGCGCACCCTTCTCGGGACAATCTTCGCATCCCGTAAGGGCATGACCCTTTAGAAGGAGGCTGTAATAATGGTTACTTTTGATGCATCAAAACTTAACATAAAATTTATGAAATACAGAAGAATTTGGATTGCTATAAGTCTTTCGCTCATGCTTGTATCTGCAGTCTTGCTTTTGACTAAAGGTTTGAATCTCAGTGTTGACTTTACAGGTGGACTTGTCCTACAGGTAAAATTTGAGAATTCTGTTGATGTAGCTGATGTACGAAAAAGTTTAAGTGCTATAGGACAGGGACAGGCAACAATTCAAGCCTATGACGAAAAAGATATTCTGATTCGTTTTCAGGCGGAAGATGAAGAGGTTCGCCGCTCTGTTTTGGAAACACTAAAAAAAGATTTTGGCGCTTTAACTATTCTAAAAATTGATAAAATCGGCCCAGTTGTTGGCAAAGAACTTCGTAATCAGGCTATAATTTCAGTTATTTTGGCACTTCTCGGAATTCTTACATACATGGCTTTTCGTTTTAAATTCCGTTTTGGTGTTGCTGCCGTGTTTGCTCTTATTCATGATTCAATGTTGATGCTCGGCATATACAGCCTTACCGGCAGAGAAGTTTCTGTGACATTTATAGCAGCTATTCTTACAATAGTGGGCTATTCTCTAAATGACACAATCGTTATTCTAGACCGAGTAAGAGAAAACTGGCCGCAAATTAAAAAACTAGGTGTTGTTAATCTGGTTAACTTGTCAATAAATCAGACACTATCAAGAACAGTTAACACATCGATTACCACATTATTACCGGTTCTTGCTATGTTTATTTTCGGTGGAGAAGTTATTGGTAATTTCGCTTTTGCATTTTTAATTGGTATTATAGTTGGCACATATAGTTCGATATATATTGCTAGCTCTATTGTAGTAGAATTGTATCTGCGCTCGCCAAAATCTTAATAAACGATATTTTTTAAGGGGGGCTTGAAAGCCCCCCTTTTTTTGTACACATGGGCTATTGAATGTATAATAATTGTTAAGTCTATATATGTTACATGTTCTACAGATTAGGAGGAGAGTACATGAAAAGTTATATTTTAGCGATTACACTGACAATGTTTCTTTCGGCTCTTTTTGCATATCAAAACATAGGTGACGTCACTGTGCGTTTTCTTATCTTTGAAAAAACTTTACCTCAGGGTGTATGGGAAGTCATTTTGTTTTGTGCAGGTGCAGCTATTATGTGGATTTTCTCTGTATTTTCAATGTTTGAAATGAGAAGTAAATATAAAAAAGAAATTAAAGAGAAAAATGACAAAATAGACAATCTTGAGAATGAAAAAAAGATGATTTTAGATTCAATAACCAAAGATACAGTTGTAACTCAAGTTGAATATTCAAAAGAACCCCAAGTTGTTTTGATTGAAAATGA
>JAAYFQ010000078.1 GCA_012728165.1 Synergistaceae bacterium
TGAATCACATGGACTTGCCAACGCTATTTTCTAGAGCTGCAAGGCGTGCAGGACTATCTCAGGAGTTTACTCAGGGATTTTCTCCACGACCGCGTGTTAGCTTAGGCCCTCCTTTAGCAATAGGCGTTGAGGGACTAGAAGAAGTTGCAGAACTCTGGTTTTTGGACTGGAATGAGTCTTCATTGAATAAATGGAATGAACAAATGCCAAAAGGCATAAGAATATTAAAATGTGCGGAAGTAGAAGGACCTGTTTTGTCGAAATACACAACGGCTGCTATCTATGAAATTGAAGGTTTAGGTGTACAACTTACAGAGCGGGCTTTGGAAGTGCTGAAGAAAAGAGTTGCTGAAATTGGCGTACTCTATCAGTCATCGCTTGAATCCGGTGTTATCACACTGACAGTTGGAAATCTTGAACGTTGTACTGCTGGAAACCTCGTTAAAGCACTCAAAGAAAATGAAGTATGTGAAGGATGGACGGATTTACGCCTTGTACGTCGTATTGTAGGTACTTGGGATTTCGAAACAAACTCCGTGCTTTCGCTCATTTAGTCTTGGGAGGATTTTATATGGGAACAAAAACTAGAGCAAAAAAAATTATAGCCAACATGATAGATTCGGAAGAAATCAGAATAGCTGTACTAGATGACAAGGGCAAACTCTATAATTTCTTTATAGAGAGGATGTTCGAACATCAAAGGACTGGAGAAATATATAAAGCAAAGGTAGATAGTGTTCTTCCAGGAATGCACTCTGCTTTTTTAAATCTTGGTGATGGACGTAATGGGTTTCTCTATCTTAATGACGTGCAAGGTATTGAGGTTAAACCTGGCATGGACATGCTTGTTCAAGTTGTCAAAAATGCACGCAAGGGCAAGGGAGCACGCGTATCACCACGCATTTCGCTTGCAGGACACTACATGGTACTTATACCTGACGGACATGAAACTGGTGTTTCAAAGCGAATTGAAGATGAAGAGGAAAGATTACGCCTAAGAAACATTGCTAAGAAGATACGTCCTGAAGGATTTGGCATAATAATTAGAACAGTAGCAGAGAATTGCGACAAAGATAGCCTTTTAGACGACGTGAACGAACTTCTTCTGCAATGGAAGGAAGTACAGCGTAAGGCCAAACTAAGTAGCTCTCCAAGCCTAGTACATAAAGATCTCGGACTTTTAGAGAGAGTACTACGTGATGAATTGAATGATGACATTGATGAAATAGTTGTCGACACAGAGGAAGACAAAAAGAATATAGAAGATTTCATAAAACGATTCTTTGTTGAAGCAAATTTTGAAATAAACTATTACGACGGAGCGATTCCTATATTTGATGTTTATAATATAGAGAAACAGCTTTTGGAACTTCAAGATAGAAAAGTTTGGTTACCATCAGGCGCATATCTCGTAATTGACCAAACAGAAGCACTTACAGTAATAGATGTGAACACTGGTAAGTTTATTGGTTCAAAGAATCTTAATGACACTGTAATAAAAACAAATATGGAAGCTGCGATTGAAATAGCGCGACAATTACGTCTGCGTGCTCTGGGTGGAATAATTGTTGTCGATTTTATAGATATGAATACCGATGAAAATAAGAATGAACTAATTCTACAACTTCAGGAACTATTTAAAGATGATAGATGCAAGCCAGGAGTTTATGGCGTAACTGGACTTGGACTTGTTGAAATAACAAGAAAACGCGCAAGAACAGACACTCGTGCCGCACTATCAAGGAGTTGCCCATTTTGTGAAGGACTTGGACAAGTTACTCGTGTAGAAAGTGTAGCAATGCAAATAAAACGCTTTATTAGAAAAATAACGGCTTCATCGAAATCGAAAGCGCTACTCATAGAAGCGTATCCGTTAGTTGCTGAATATATAGCAGAAATGCTCCTCCTGATTTGGGAGGAAGAGTTTGAAATAAAGATATTTATTCGAGGCTGCCCGGATTTCTCATGGGGAAAATTTAGACTCGAGGCGCAAGGCACGTTGAATCAAGTAGAAAATAAAATAGCAGCATTGGAAAAAAGAGAGGGATGGGCCATTGTACATAGGTCGTCTCCAACTTAGAGGTTTTAAAAGTTTCGGAGGATCGCATGATCTTATTCTTTCGTCAGGGTTCACGGCAATTGTCGGACCAAACGGAAGTGGTAAGAGCAATCTGCTTGATGCTCTGAGATGGTCGCTCGGAGATAGCCATCCGGGTCGTCTTCGCATAACTCGTCAGAGTGATCTACTCTTTCAGGGTTCTATCACTATGCCTGCAGCTAAAGAAGCAGAAGTTATCCTTCAATTAAGAGATGAAGGTCGTTCTTGCATTATAAAGCGCCGAGTAAGTTCACCCGATGGTGCTACGGTTGTCTTTGTGGATAACAACAGAAAAACTATAATAGAATTAAATGAAATAAAAAGAGATTGGAAACTTGAGGGCGACAGATTTGCTTTTATAGGGCAGGGAGAAGTAGCCGAAGTTATAAGACAAGGTCCTACAGCTCGCAGACAGCATCTTGAAACACTTTTTGGAATAGATGTTTATCGCAAACGGCGTATGGAAGCATCAGATAGACTTGATACTGTAAAAGAAGAATATGAAAAACTACGTAACCTTATGGCAGAATTAAATATACGGCGCGAAGAAATAGGACCGGAAGTTAAAAGGGCCGCGCAGTTGCGAGAGATACTGAATAGCATTGAAGAAGAAAGAAAGTTGCTTTATTGGCTTCGAAGATCTGCCTCTGAAAAGTCAATAGAAGTTATTGAAGACGAAATAACTCGCGCATACTCTGAACGTTCAAATCTAACCTTTTTCACAAATGCTTGGTCGAAAGCTCTTGTAGAGACAGAAGCACAAATCGCAAAATCTTCACGCGCAAGAGAGCAACAGACATGGGAACTAGAACAGTGCAAAAATAGATTTGATGGCCTCACAAAATCAGGCTTTGCGTCAGCCACAAATCTACGTACATCGCGTTCGAGACTGGCTCAAGCGATGGAAGAAAAAGAAAAAGCCAATAAACACATGGAACTTCTTTCAAAAGAACAAGAAGAGTCTGGAAAAGAAAATAAAAAAGCTAGAGCAGCAATGGAAAAAACACAGAATGAACTTGAAAAAACAGAGAAAAAATGGCAAGCATATAATGAGCGCTTAAAAGAAGAAAAAGAAGAAAGAGAAGCTTGGAATGCCGAAAAAGGCATGCTTGAAGCTGAACTACAGCAGGTAAGAGCAAAACTTTCATACTTGGGTAAAGAGTTACTTGAAACAAGAGACAAAAAGAACACTGCTTTAGACCCACGCAAAGAGCTTGATCAACAGATAAAGAAACATGAGAAAGATAGAGACAAGCTTCTTAATGACCAAGATAAAATTGTTAAAAGACATGGCGAGCTCTATGCATCAGTACAGACACTGGCTAGTGAACTTCAACGCGCACGCAGAACTGCAGGGCAGGCCCGTTCAAAACTTAATCAGGTTACTGACTCGATGCAGTCAGAGATATATCCACGTCCTGTTCATTATCTGCTTTCCATGGTTCAGTTAAGCAATAAGCTGAATGCTGCGCCGAGAGCTGTAATAGATGTTTTTAACTGCGAAGCAAAACTGTCGATAGCACTAGAAGCATATCTTGGTGGGCGTCAGTTTCAGCTTCTAGTTGAGAATCTTGAAGAGGCTGGACGTTGTATTGATGAATTAAAAGCAAAATCTGTAGGTCGAGCAACGTTTCTTCCTCTAGAACGAGCCAAACCGCGGTTTCCGAATAAGAGCTTTAAACTTCCTTCAAAAGGAATAGTTGGGTGGGCAATAGATCTCATAAAAGTTGAGCATCACTGGTTGCCTGCAATACAGCAAATTATGGGTGATCTTCTTATTGTTGACACATACGCTACAGGCCAGGAAATAGTGCGTTCTGGATTTAATAGTCCAGTAGTTACGATGGAGGGCGATGTGTTTCAGCCAGGAGGAACAGTTTCGGGTGGTCGTTCTCAAAGAACAGGAAAAACTCTTGAACTGAAGGCACAAATTGAAATACTTAAACAAGAAGCAGAAGAAGCAGACAAAATATCTCAGAAAACAGAGAAAGATTTTAAAAAAGTAGAACAGGAAGAACTTGCTGTTTCAGAACAAAAAGAAAGTTATATACGAAACATAAGAGAACTTGATGGACGTATAGCAGTTTTAATAGATCAGAAGGAATCCTTTCTAAAAGAGAGTAAGCGTATGGAGGGAGAAAGAGAACGTATTCTCTCCTCTATAAATGAAGAGGGTAAAAAATGGCAAAAAATATTGAAATCACTTGCAGATTTAGAAGAAAAATGGGATAGACCGTCAGAAATTGAAGATGATCAGAAACTAATAGAGGAGCGCGAACGATTGCGCGCACAAGTTGCAGTTGCAGCAGAACGGCTCCGTTCTCAATTCGCTCTTATGGAACGTGTCAGTAACGAAGTGCGAGCTGAAAATCAGACAATACGCAAGCTTGAAGAAGAAATAGCAGAGCTTGATCAGACATGCGTTAGAGAAAGAGGAAGCCTTGCTGGAATAGGTAAGAGTTGTCTTGAAATATTTTATAGGCGGAAAGAGCTCATAAAAGAGATAGACCAGTTTGTTGATGGTTATTCTGCACTTGAAAATAAACGGGAATATCTACGCAAGAGAGTTTCTTTCGCAGAGGTGCGAGCCCGTTCTGGTATGGATATGATAACAAAGATTGAGTCCAAAAAGGGCGAAACTGAACGAGAACTTGCAGAACTTGTGGACACTTGGGAATTACAATATCCTTACCCTGGCGATGAAGGTTTACCTGATGATATAGATATAAATGAACTTAGAAAAACAATAAATAACGGTGACAGAAAAATAAAAGCTTTTGGCGAAGTAAACATGGGAGTTCTCTCCGAAGATCAAAGTTTAAAAGATCGTCTAGCATTCCTTGGAGAACAGCTTGATGACGTGCGCGCCAGTGCAGCTGAGCTACAAAAACTAATTTCTGATGCAGATAAACAAGCCCACAAAGTGTTTTCCGATGCTTTGTATGAAGTAGATAAAAGATTCTGCAACCTTTTCCAAAGACTATTTGGCGGAGGAGAGGCACATCTCGAGATGGCGAATGATGAAACAATATGGGATGCAGGCGTAGATGTTGTCGCCAGACCACCAGGAAAACATCCTCAAGAAATAAAACAACTATCTGGAGGAGAGCAATCTCTTGCTGCAATATCACTTCTCTTTGCATCAATGGAAGTTGCGGGATGTCCGCTTGTCGTTCTGGATGAAGTAGATGCATCTCTTGACGAAGTCAATCTTAGAAGATTCTCCGAGCTTACAAAAGAGTACGCTAAAAACAATCAAATACTTGCAATGACACACAGAAGACTAACTATGGAACGAGCAGATGTCCTATACGGCGTAACTCTATCTGAGCCAGGCCTATCTCAAGTTATTGGTGTGCGCATGGAAGATTGGACATAATGTCGCAAAAGAGAGAGAATCTTCTAAATGGAATTTTACATATATTGCAACCAGAGGCAAACAAAGGTCTTCGAGTTAACGTAGATACAATTTTATTGGCTGATTTTGCAAAACCGGCAAAACGAGAGAAAATTCTTGATATTGGTTGTGCTCATGGCGCAATTTCATTGATACTAGCGAAACGCGGGTTTAATATAGTGGGGCTTGATATACAGCAGCACCTTATTGAAATGGCAACAGAAAATGCAAAGATTAACGAACTTGACGATAAAACCAAATTTATCACCGGAGATATAAAAGACTACAAGAAACTATGGGAAGCACAAAGTTTTGATAGAATAGTGGTCAATCCTCCTTATTACGAAACAGAAAATTCTCAAAAAAGTCCCTTTGAGGAGAAAGCCAAAGCCACACAAGAAACGAACTGTACATTAGAAGATGTGATAATGGCGTCAAAATATCTTTTAAAAAACAAAGGGCATTTGAATATAATAATATCGGCAAGCAGACTTGTAGAACTTTTTATTCTGCTTGATAAATATAATATCGCAGCTAAAGTCATGCGGTCAGTACATCCAAAACCAAACACCTCTGCTTCGGTCGTGCTTGTGGAAGGCATGAGAGCAGCGAAAAAAGGGATCACAGTTTTTCCACCACTTTTTATATGTGGATCAGACGGAAAAGAGACATTCGAACTTTCTAGCGCATATACGCTGGAAGGGAGTGAAAAACTATGCCTCTAATAATTGTTCCTACGCCAATAGGAAACTTGGAAGATATAACGCTGCGCGCTCTTCGTGTCCTTCGCGAAGCAGACATCATTGCATGTGAAGACACTAGGCATACGCTTAGACTGTTAAATCATTTCGAAATAAAGAAACAACTTATATCTTGTCATGAACATAATGAAATCGATCGCATAGAAACTCTTATGAATAGAATAGAAAATGGCGAAACTGTAGCTCTTGTATCAGACGCTGGCACCCCAGGACTTTCTGATCCAGGCGGAGTGATAATAAAAGCGGCTATTGAGCGAGGGCTACCCTATGATGTTCTTCCAGGAGCTAACGCACTCTTGCCAGCTCTTCTACTTTCAGGAATGAATATGGATTCTTTTATGTTTGTTGGATTTCTTAAAGGTAGAGCCCAAGAAAAGAGAATAAGGCTTAAAGAAGTAATGAGTGTAAGAGAAACTCTGGTATTTTATATGTCACCACATAAAATACTGAGAGAACTAAATATCATGGGAGAAATACTTGGAGACAGACAAGCAGTTCTAGTGAAAGAAATTAGTAAAATTCATCAAGAAACAATAAAAGGCACGTTGCTCACATTTGATGGAATATTACCAGAAGAAAAAATACGCGGAGAGTTCGTTTGCGTTGTAGAGGGTAATACACAAGCGGAAGAGATTATGAATGACACGATATGGATGAACGAAGCAAAAGCAATGGTAAAAAGCGGCGAATCAACAAAGAATGTTGCAAACTTACTCGCAATAAAGTATTCTATCCCTCGAAATAGATTAAAACGTTTTATATTGGAAGATTGTGCTGAGGAGGTCAAATAAATGAAAAACGAAAACAAAAACTTTTATATTACTACCCCTATTTATTACGTTAATGACGTTCCTCACATAGGACACGCATATACAACAGTTGCTGCAGATACACTTTCACGCTGGCATAAATCTGGCGGAGAAAATACGTGGTTTCTGACTGGAACAGACGAGCATGGTCAAAAAATACAAACAACAGCAGAAAAAAGAGGAATAACACCGAAAGAACTTTGTGACGAGGTTGTCTTGAACTTTCAAAAACTTTGGAAAAGATTGAATATTGAAAATGACGATTTTATCCGCACAACTGACGTTCGTCATGAAAAAGTTGTTCAGGAAATTTTTCGCAGGCTTATGGAAAATGGCGATATATATAAAGGTGATTATGAAGGATGGTACTGTGTACCATGTGAAACATACGTTCCAGAAGCACATATAGACGAGGGACAAACTTGTCCTGACTGTCATCGTCCTTTGACAAAAATGACTGAAGAGACATATTTTTTTAAACTTTCAAAGTATGCAGAACCTCTTCTTAAGTACTATGAGGAGAATCCGGACGCAGTTATGCCGAAGACGCGCTATAACGAAATTGTTAGTTTTATAAAAACAGGACTTCGCGATCAATCTGTTTCAAGAACGACTCTTAAGTGGGGCATACCTCTTCCAGGTGATTCCAAACATGTTATATATGTATGGTTTGACGCTCTTATAAATTATCTCTCAGCATTAGACTATCCCGAAAAGGGAGCGGCATGGGAAACTTTTTGGCCCTCAGTACATCACCTTGTAGGCAAAGATATAATTAGATTTCACTGTGTAATATGGCCAGCGATACTGATGGCATTAGGAATCAATCCTCCTGTACGTATTTTCGCGCATGGATGGTGGACAGTTGACGGCGAAAAAATGTCAAAGTCTGTGGGTAACGTGGTTGATCCATTTGAAATGGCGGATGTGTATGGAGTAGATGCATTTCGCTACTTTTTGTTACGTGAAGTAACATTCGGAAACGATGGAAATTTTTCTGAACTTGCTCTTGTTCAACGTATCAACTCCGACCTTGCTAACGACCTTGGTAATCTACTCTCTCGAACATTGCAAATGATAGATAAGTATCGCCAAAGCAAGCTTCCTATGGAGTATAAACAGAATGATCTTGATAATGAAATTGAAAAAATGGCTAATTTGACTCTAAAGTCAATGACTGGTTATATGAAACGTTTTGCTTTTGATGAAGCACTGAAAGTTCTTTGGGCATTTATTAGCCGCTCAAATAAGTATATTGATGAAACTCAACCGTGGATACTTGGAAGAGAAGGTAATATAGAAAGACTTGATTCTGTGCTCCGTACACTTTGGGAATCCTTAAGACTTGCCGCTCTGCTAATAGCTCCTGTAATGCCGAATGCGTCATTACGCATGTGGGAACAGCTCGGACTTGCTGGCTCACCTCTTGACTTTGGAGCACGAACAGAATGGGAATGGGGCAAAGTAGAAGGCCCCGTTACTATTAAAAAGGGCGACATTCTCTTTCCACGCATTGATCTTGATAAATGGAAGAATGAAAAAGAAGCACGAGATGCGGCTAAACTTGCGAAAAAATTACCGCATTCCTCTCTCGACTACGGTGAGCATAGTGAAGAAATAACAATTGATGATTTCAGAAAAATTGAAATTAGAGTCGCGCTTGTTGAAAAAGTTGAAATAGTTCCAAAAGCAGACAAGCTTTATACTCTCCAACTTGACCTTGGATATGAGAAACGCACAATAGTTTCAAATATTAGAGAATCATACAAGCCGAAAGAATTAGAGGGTAAAAAGATAGCA
>JAAYFQ010000079.1 GCA_012728165.1 Synergistaceae bacterium
CACTGGCAAGTACGACCTTCGGTCGTGACAAGTGGCTCCTTCGTCGCCGTCTAGTTCAAAGACGTTCTTAAGTAGTTGAGTTTTTGTTCTAGGATTTTAACCATTCTTCTCGGCGATATTATCGCCACTTCTCAGTGACCATCGGAAACTATTTCTCGCGACTAACAGGAGCTCTTCTCTAAGGTGTTAGGCTAAGTACTCTCTCTCTTGACAAAAAAAATCACAGATGTAATAGTACAAGGGTTAAACTTGAACACAAAATATTTCGAAGGATGGTGAATGTTGTGGCATTTAGATGATTTGCTAGAAAAAATAAAATGCACGGGCTGCATTTTCCCTTTGCCGCATATTCAGCCTTCGAACTTTTCAACCTTTCAATATAACAATAAAGTTCAAAGCCTATCTTTTAACAATCCACTAAGCTGACTTATGTAGCATGAATATGTAAAACTCAAGAAGCATAAAAAAACTTCTTATGAGCTTTCTATTTGCCTGTGCGTTTTTTTTATAAACAAAATAAAATTTAAAGGAGATGTTTTGATTATGAGAAAAACAATTGCTTCACTTATGTTCGCAGCACTATTAATCACAGCTACAGCAGCTTTTGCCGCACCATTGGATACTTTTAAAGGACAGAAAGGCACACTTGATATTTCAGGTGGAACAGCCCATATTCCCGTCATGAAAGAAGCCGCAAAAAGAATTATGACCACTAACCCCGACATTCGCATCACGGTTGCAGGCGGTGGTTCAGGCGTCGGCGTCAAACAGGTTGGAGAAGGCTTAGTTACAATAGGCAACACAGGTCGTCCCCTTAAAGAAGATGAGATCAAAAAGTATGGCCTCGTCACCTACCCATTTGCAATAGACGGAGTTGCAATTGTCGTTAACCCGAAAAATAAAATAAATTCACTTACCACTCAGCAAGTCATGGATATTTATTCCGGAAAAATCAAAGACTGGAAAGAAGTTGGCGGAGCAAAAGGCGCCATAAATATCTTTGGTAGAGAAGATGGCAGCGGCACCAGAGAAGTATTTACAGACAGAGCTATCAAAAAGGGAGAGCTCGTTTCATCTGTAAACGTAGTCAACTCAAACGGAGCCATGAAAACAGCCGTTGCACAGGATAAAAGAGCAATTGGCTACGTTGGAATCGGACACATAGACAACTCAGTAAAAGCCCCGACATTTGACGGAGTAGTTCCTTCACAGGAAAACGCAGCAAACGGAACATTTAAAGTCACAAGAAACCTTTTTATGAACACCAAAGGAAAAGCTGAAGGCATTACAAAACTTTTCATTGACTATATCTTCAGCCCCGAAGGCGCAGAAATTATAAAAGATAGCGGTTACATTCCGCTTCCTGCCGGAAACTAAAGGAATAGGGAGGAGACTTTCTCCTCCCTACTACTTATAAAATTGAAAAAAAATAAGAACACACCAATCTGGTTAAAAGCGTCGACGATTTACGTTTCCTCGCTTATGGCGGCACTGTTTGTATTCATTACAGTTTACGCACTGGATGGTCTGATAAAAAGCCCCGCATCTCTTCTCGGTTCTATATGGAATCCTGAAGGGAAAGAATTTGGCATTTTGCCGATGATTTGGGCTAGTGCCATCCTTTCTCTCTCAGCATCAGTCATTGGATGGGTATTCGCTCTCGGCTGCAGCTGTTTTATTCATGGTTATGGGTCAAAGAGACTTGCTCGAATTCTCTCCAATGTACTAAGAATAATGACTGCAATTCCGACCGTTGTTTACGGTTTTGCTTCCGTTTTTCTTTTAGTGCCGCTCATTAGAAATGGCTTTGGAGGGTCTGGTTTCTCTTGGCTCACGGCTTCAATAGTTCTCAGCCTTATGATTTTGCCCACAATGGTGCTTGCGATGGACAGCGCTTTCAGAACAATTGAATCGGAAACAGAAATAACTTCTGCTGCGCTCGGACTTACAAAAGAACAGAACCTCGCACTGGTTGTTCTGCCTACATCAAAAAAATGGATATTATCCTCCGCCCTTCTCGGTTTTGGAAGAGCTTCGGGCGACACGCTTATTCCTACAATGCTTGCGGGCAATGCAGTGCAATACGCAATAAGCCCTCTTGATGCGATGAGAACTCTCACAGCACATATCGGTTTAGTTCTCTCATCAGACGTTGGGGGAACGGCATACTACTCCCTATTCGTGGCAGGCGGAATACTGCTTTTTGTCAGTGTAACGGCAAACATAATATTTCGCATGATAAGGGGGAGATCTCATGAATAGAGTCAAACTCCTAAAAATACTTTCATACATTTCGGCTTTTTTTGTACTGGCATCTTTTTCTCTGCTAATCGGCTTTATTTTTGTTAAGGGAGCACCCTCTATAAAACTTTCTTTATTCTTCGGAGACACAAATCCATGGCAAGCCATCATAGGAGCACGCCCCGTATGGAATGGCATTTGGCCTGCCTTTGTCGGAACGCTCTATCTAATACTGCTCACAATGTTAATCTCGTTAATTCCTGGCATCGGCTGTGGAATATATCTCGCACGTTATGCGGAGGGCAAGAGCAAAGAAGTTCTTTCATTGGCAGTAGACCTTTTGGCAAGTGTACCTTCGATAGTTGTCGGTCTTTTTGGCTTTGTATTAATACTTCTGTTAAGGCACACAATAGCTCCGAATGCGACTACATGCATAATTCTTGCCTCTTTTTGTCTTGCAATTCTTGTCATGCCCGCACTTGTTGTAACAACACGCTCTTCAATAGAAAGCTTGCCTGAAGCCCTTCTCATGACAGGAGCTTCACTGGGCTTTACTGAAACACAGCTTCTTCGTCACATTCTCATACCGGCTGCTGGAAAAGGAATACTCGGCGGAATCATGCTTGCAATGGGTAGAGCTGCAGAGGACACAGCTGTCATTATGCTAACCGGAGTTGTCGTAAACTCCGGACTTCCGGCAGGTCCTACCGCGAAATTTGAAGCCATTCCGTTTCTTATATACTATACATCGGCACAATATATAGACAGAGATGATCTACTACGTGGATTCGGCGCTGCAGTAATACTTCTGATTCTTTCCGCCGGACTGCTTTTTATAGCATCAAGACTGCAAAGTACAATGGAAAAACGTTGGAAAGGAGCAAAATAATGCAATATTGCGCAAAAATAAAAGATTTGTCCGTTTCTTTTCACGGAAGAAAAGCTATAAGCAACATAAGCACAGAGCTTCCATCATGTGGGATTACAGTTCTACTGGGACGCTCCGGTTCAGGTAAAACAACGTTCCTGAGATCATTAAACCGACTCAACGAAATCATAGAGGGCTATGAAGGCTCAGGAAACGTAAATTTATTCCTCGGAGGCAGAAGCAGAGACATATACTCTGATGACGCACCGGAACCGACAGAGCTCAGAAGAAGAGTGGGCATGGTCTTTCAGACTCCCAACCCCCTTCCCATGAGCATCAGAAGGAATATAATTTTGCCACTCAGCCTAATACCGGGTTCCAAAAAAACAGAAAATGAAGAGAGAATGGAATCCGTTCTCAAAACCACCGGACTATGGGACGAGGTAAAAGACAGACTGGATACTCCGGCCGGACGACTCTCCGGAGGGCAGCAGCAAAGATTGTGCCTTGCGAGAATTCTCGCTCTTGAGCCGGAAATATTGCTTCTTGACGAACCGACTGCTTCTCTGGACAGAAGGGCGTCGGAAGTAATAGAAAAACATCTGCTCTCCCTAAAAAATAAATACTGCATAGTCATGATCTCTCACAGTGTCAGACAAGCGCTAAAACTTGGCAGCCATTTTATATTTCTAAGAGGCGGCAATATAGTTGCATCATTTTCTAAAGGCGAGCTTCCTGAAGGGAAAGAAGCTGAAAATTTATTCAACGATCTATTATAGAAAAAAAATCTAAAAAAATCAAGAAAATGATATATACTCTTCTAAGCGGCGTCCACATATTAATACTTAATAATTTTCAATAGGACGACCACAATACGAACTTGAAGAGGAAGTTTTAAATGAAGTGGAGTTTATATTTAAAAGCCTTCAGAAATGCTGGAGATGTCAGAAGTAGAGCCAGTCGTGAAGAGTATAGAAGTTTTATTTTTATCAACGGCTTAATTTCAATCGCCATAACGCTGCCCTTTCTTATCACAGTGCTGACCATAATCCGTATAACACTATCTGGCAGAGTTCCCGAATATTCAATGTTGACTAGGCTATATATCCCCGCCATCATTCTCTTTATAATATCCACGAGCTACTTGAGTGTATCGATGCTTCCCTCAGCAACAATTGCCGTCAGAAGGTTGCACGACACAAATCGCAGCGGTTGGTGGCTGCTCGTAAACCTTATTCTTATACTGGGAAATATTTGGTACGTCTACTTGGCATCACGAGAAGGAGATGAAGGGGTAAACCGCTTTGGGGAACCGCCTGTGACAGAGGCTCAAAAAGAAACGACAGAGTAAATTCCGGAAACAGCAGAATAACTCTTATATTTCCATAGCAAATAAATCAAAAAACAATAGACATAGAACCAGGAAAGGGGAGGCTAAGTTATGAAATGGTACTTGATGGCATTCAAAAAATACGGTGTATTCAGTGGCAGATCTACTCGACAAGAATATTGGATGTTCTTTCTATTCAATATCATTATCGGAGTTGCATTATATTTTGTTGAAAAATATTATTTCTGCTTCCCTCTAATAAGAGGGTTGGGTCCCTGTCAGCGTTTCTACTACCTCTTCGCTTTGCTTCCGTCAATATCCCTAAGTGTCAGAAGATTGCACGATACGAACCGCAGAGGTTGGTGGCTGCTAATAAACTGTATTCCTCTAGTCGGTGGATTCTGGTACCTCTGGCTCATGATTTTAGACAGTGACCACTATAGAAACCGCTTCGGAGACGATCCTACAGCTTTCCCTGAGGTGGAAATAGTTTCGTAAGGCAGGCAAGTGCGTTTTGCTAAGCAGTAGCTTAGCCATAGCTTAGCGACTGTTTGCCAGCGCTTCCTCTAGCGCTGAAATCTCATTTCATAAATGAATAAAATTAAAATGACGCAAGCCGCTGTCAACGGTTTCCAGTTATAGTTATCAATTCCCATCATCAGAAGAAAGGCTACAGCCAAAAGGACAACTATCCGCAGTATGACAACCTGAAAATATTTAAACCATTTCTCAATCTTCTCCCACATACACGTTCATCCCCTAAACACTTCAGTTTTTAAACAATCTTTTATCAAACGCTATAGATTTTTATTTTTATTCCCTTAAATGTTTTGACCTGTACGCCCTTACTATTCTTCTCACGACCGAAGGTCGTACTTCTCAGTGACCAACGGGAACTACTTCTCGCGACTAACAGGAGCTCTTCTCCAAGTGGTTAAACAATCGCTTGCCAGCGACAAAGTCGCCGCTTGCCTATAGCTTGCCGACTGCTTGCCAACGCACTTGCTTCATAACAATCGTTTAGCCACTGCTTAGCTATCGCTTAGCAACCGCTCAGCCAACGCCTCTATCTCTTTATTAACATCCACAAAAACAACTTCAACATTAATGCCTTCACCCAGTTCGATCTTTGGTTTTTCTTTTTCCAAACTCCCGGTGTGTGGAAATAAAAGATATATTTTTTCCGCAGTATGTTCTCGGACAATAGGCTGTAAGTGTTCTACCTCTGTTTGTGTAATTCCAAAATTTTCTAACTTTTCTGAAAGTTCCTTCCACTTTGCAATAAGAATAATCACATCTTCGCCCGTTTCAATTTTAATTACGGAGTTGGAAGCGAATGAATGGGACGGTCTATCAAAAAAATTATAGCTGTGCAGCTGAGTTGTAATTTTGAGTTCATCTCTTTTGGAGTTCCGAAGCTTTGAAAAAACATAGCTTTCGAAAAGAATATCCATGGGTAAAAGAAGAGCAAAAGCGACATCGCTTCCATCGTAGTTTGTGTAGCAATTCCCCTTCAAAAACATTCGACATAAAAAAAGGGTGAACCTGTAATGGTCCATTCTTTTGTCGATAAAGCATTTTGAAAAATCCTCGTTAATATCTTTTGAATAGGGGATGTCTTCTAAATTAAACAAAAGACGTGTTGCTACCAATCGGTTATGCATGTCGCTTGAAATAGTAAGCAGATGTCGCAGAGTATTTTTAATCAACCTATTTTCCGGTTTGTTGTCGACTTTCTCGGAAGCGTCAAGCAAATTCTCTCTGTTTTTTGTTTCAGAATTGCCCTCCTGATGAGTTTTTACCATGCTTTCTCTCGCTTTGACGGTAGACCTCATATTTCTCCTAGCGAGAAGTTCAACCTGATCCAGGAAAGTCTTCATAAAAGTCTCAAACAAATTTAATCGTGCAGTATGCAATCTCAAAGAAACAAAATCCTTGCCAGAAATGTTGATTAAAGATTGCAACATCTCAAGAAAAAGTTTCTTTTTCTCTATCTCATCCAGACTCTTATCAAAAAACTTAGGGAGAACTTCAACGATAGTTCCGTCATTCATCGCTATAAAACCGGCGTAATTTCGAACTGCTATTATCTTGCCGACTTTACGTCTATTGGAAAGGTGGAGCAGCTTAACTCCCTTGTCCGTTTCCGCTTCCTCATTGGCAACAACGAAAGCCTCAAGAGAATCAAAGGTTTTTTCGGGCAGAGCGACATACTTCGGAGATTTTACCGCACGAGTAAAACCGCCAAATTCGCTTAACGTATAAAGTTTGCCGGAAGAAACATCCATAGGCTCGTCACCTCAAAACGCGATTGCCTGTCTTCTAGAATAGCCCTCAATGCCATATCACTTGTAGAGATAGAGCTTAAATAAGTATAACTGGAATAGTTGTTTTTTTATATCTGGTTATAAATTATAATATCAAGCAATATATTTGCGAAACTTTAATGAGGTAGAACGTGTTTTTGTTTTTAATAGGAACAGACCCAACTCCTATATATTGCCTGTTAGGTTTATGAAAGCAAAAAAGGTATAATGCAACTATATGTCTAGAAAGGGTGATTATTTTGAGGATAAATACAGACAGAAAAACAAAAAATAATAAAAAAGGCGTCACCCTTGTTGAAATGCTGATAGTAATGTTAATTATTGGAGCTATTGTTGGCGTGCTTATTTTCAATTTTTCTGAAGCCACGGATAAGGCAAGAGAAGCAAAAGCTAAGGGAGATTTAAGAGAAGCAAAAATAAATGTCTTTCTGGATTTGATGGATGGACGGTATAGTGGCAACATGGGGAGACTCATAGAGTTTGTAATGAAATTAAAAGATATAAGTGATCCAACCGTAGATGAGAAACTTTCTAAACTGCCAGTAGGCAGTGGTTCCAACTTGAATAAGTATCTTGCGGAGTTTGTCGCTGCGCAAATCGGTCAGGAGGTCTATTCGCCCGGCTATCAACGCTCTAGTCTTACCGGAATAGAGGTTCCACATGCAAGTGCAACCTATGTAAATTCAAGTAATCAAGGAATATACCTTGCAGCTGACCACGTTCGGCAAGACTATGGAGAAGAGATTGCATCCTTGCTTGGCTATGCTATACCCGTAATGACACAAGCTGAAAACCCCGATATCTATTGGGCTTCTACCGGCGCCGGTGGTGCAACGGTAAATGGCAGATACGTATTTATCGGACATCTTCGTATTCGCATATACGAAAATAAAGAATTCTAGACAGGGTTTTGCCAAATAAAATACAAAAGTTGTCTTAACTGATATTGCGCAATAATATCAGGCCGGGCAGAACAAAATATACAGGAGGTTTTACTTAACGAGTAAAACCTCCTGTTTTTTCGCTATCAGTGTTGTTTATACTTATACCAATCCGAAAAATCTTTCAAATATCTTCAACAGCAGTTCAATTATTTTGTTTTTCTTTTCATCTCTTCCTTGTTCCCTGAAGCGAGAGATGGGTGGCATAAGGTCATTTATTTCTGTTCCGGTTGTTCTCAAGTTTCCTGTTTTAAACGAACGTTCGATAAACTTCCTTGTCTTCTCAGGATTCAAGTTTTCTTGTTTAATAATTTCTTCAATCTCTTTTTCTTTACTGTTTCTGAGATAGACTTTCCACTCCTCATCTATGTCGCCGTCCGGAGAGATTTGGTCTATAAAGCGCTCAATCAAATCTTTTTTACTTCTCAGCTCGATGCTTGAGTTTATTGCATTGTCGATGTCGACTCTCAGCTTTTTATCTTGGCAATTTTTATCTCTGTATTTTGCGACGAGTATTAATATGTAATCAATATTTACCTCTATTTGTCTGAACAGCTCAATTTCAAACTCCACATCATCGTTTATGCTCTCTTTTTCTGAATCGCCATCTTTTTTGAATTCAAAATAAAGGTCGACATATCTGCTTTGATAATTTTGTTCATCGCGCTCAGAAAGTATTTCATTGCCTTCAAACTCATCAAATGAAGATAAAATATTTTTATAGCGCAAGATTTTTCCGTAAAGATTTATAAATTCCTTCTTTGCCTCTTCTCCCACAATTTGCTCTCCAAGGGGGAAGCGAGTTCTTAGCTTTTCAATTAACTCTTTATATCCAGGCTGATAGACTTCGTACTCATCTTCATAACCGTTGTAGTACTCCTCATAAGTTTTTATCAGAACTATTCCCGACGCGTCTTTATCGCCAAAGAGAGCGATTGAGTCATCCGTCGCTCGTTTCAAATTTCTGAAACAGATTATATTTCCGAAAGTTTTGATGCTGTTTAAAATCCTGTTTGTTCTGGAGAACGCCTGCAACAAACCGTGTTGCCTCAGGTTTTTATCAACCCACAACGTGTTGAGAGTTGTTGCGTCAAAACCGGTTAGGAACATATTTACAACGACAAGAATATCTATCTCCCTGTTTTTCATTCTCTGAGAAATGTCTTTGTAGTAATTTTCAAATCTGTCAGAAGATGTGTCGAATGCTGTGCCAAAATAGCTGTTGTAGTCGGCAATGGCACCTTCAAGGAAATCGCGGGAACTTTGGTCAAGGGCGGTCGTGTTGAAATCTTCATCTGGGAGAAACCCTTCAATATCCTCTTCGTTTGGACTGAAACTGAAAATCGTTGCAATTTTTAAGTTTTTATTATTCTCATCAATCTGTTTTTTCAATTCGTTGTAATATACTTTAGCCATCGGAATAGAAGCGGTGGCGAAAATTGAGTTGAATCCTGCAAGAGTTTTCTCTTCGCTCCGCTCAATTCTCTGATTTCTATTTTGCGGATTTTTTTCATCCCATTTTATGAGATGCGTATACTTTTTAGCCTTCTTCGTCTTTTGGTCATAATGTTCCAGCACGTAAGAGACAATATTTTTAATTCGGCGCGGATCGGCCAACACCTCTTCCTTGGCAATTGCGGTTACCTTTTTGTCGTCAATATCATCTTTCTTGCTTATTGTTTTGATAAAGTCAATTTTGAAAGGAAGCACATTTTTGTCGTTTATGGCATCGACAATTGTATAAGTGTGCAGTTTTTCTCCGAACGCTTGTGCCGTAGTTTTAATTATGGATTTGTAATCTTTGGAAGCGTTTTCGGCAAAAATCGGCGTTCCCGTGAAGCCGAAGATAAAATACTTTTTAAACTTTTTTGTAATTGCCTGATGCATCTCGCCAAAGTGAGAGCGATGACATTCGTCAAATATTAAAACTACATTTTTCTTATAAACATCATGCTCTTTGTTTGCCTTCATGAAATGATTTAATTTCTGAATAGTCGTAACTATGATTTTATAATCGTAATGAGCTCCATTTTCTTTCTTATCTTCCAACTGTCTTTGCAAGACCTTCGTTGAAGTGTTCCCGTCTGCAGAGCCTTTTTCAAATCGGTCATACTCTTTCATCGTCTGATAGTCCAAATCTTTGCGGTCAACAACGAAAATAACTTTGTCTATAAAGCCGAGATTGCTTGCCATCTGTGCCGTTTTGAAGCTGGTCAAAGTTTTGCCG
>JAAYFQ010000080.1 GCA_012728165.1 Synergistaceae bacterium
AAAATCAAACCCTTTACTCGTTTTCTGTCTTCGCCCAAAAGTTCTAGTGTTCCAACAATTGAAGCCAATGCGCCGCCACGATTAACATCTGCTACAAGTATTACAGGTACATCTGCCTCTCTTGCCACTCTCATATTTACAATTTCATGCTCGTTCAAGTTTATTTCAGCAGGACTTCCTGCGCCTTCAACCAACATTAGTTCAAAGTTAGTTTCTATCTGTTTTAAACATAAACGAAGAGTTTCAAGTCCCTTAGTCATTGTGAAATCTTTATATTTACTTCCGATGGGCAAATCATAAACTTCACCCATTAGGATTATCTCGACAGGAGCGTCCTTTTGGGGTTTTAGAAGGATGGGATTCATAAAGACATCAGGTTGCAGACGCGCTGCTTCAGCCTGGACAGCCTGGGCACGTCCCATTTCAAGTCCGTTGACAGTCACGAAGGAGTTGTTTGACATATTTTGGGATTTAAAAGGACATACTTTATATCCCATATCGGAAAAAATTCTGCACAAAGCAGTTGTTATAAAGCTTTTTCCACTGTCACTACTTGTGCCCTGTATCATTACTCCCTTCATACCAACGTCTCCTTAATACTCAATTCCTTCACGTGCAGGCACGCCGTCTTTATAGTAGTGCTTAATAGGCTCCATTGAAGTAATAAGGTCTGCTAGGTCTAAAAGTTCCTGCGGGACATTTCTTCCCGTCATAATCAGTTCTGTCCCTTCGGGTTTGGCCTTCACAAGCTCCACTGCTTCATCTATAGAGACACATTTCACTCTTATGGCTTCCATCATTTCATCAATTACAAGAATATCTGGAGCATCTTTTTCGAACATCTCCATTGCTTCTATTATTAATGGGCAGGGAGATACGCAAGGTTCTCCACTGCGCCCTACAGGACATTGTGAAATATCAAGTCCGATTCTTTTTGCCTGTATATGTTCTCCGCACACTTGACTTTTTCTCAGCTGAAATATTTTTACCTTTAGGTCTTGCCCAAGGGCACGAAAACAAAGTCCCAGTGCGGCAGTTGTCTTTCCTTTCCCTTTTCCTGTATATATTTGGAATTTCCCTATTTTCATATTTTAGTCTCCTCAACCGTTTTAAATAAAAATGATGGCATAGTTTTCCACGAATTTACTCTGAGTGTTTTTTCTTCTACAGTCAACATGTAAATCCCGCCGTTTGGTATCATCCATTTATTATGTTCAATTGATGAATCAGCGAAACGGTGGAGTATTGCTCTCATTACATTGCCATGCATCATAGCGACCGCGCTGCCGATTTTTTTCTCAACTGTAAGAGCGAGCATTTTCTCAAAAGCCAGCTCTGATCTTGTTCTAAAAGCATTAAAACTCTCACCATTAGGAATTGGCTTATTCGGCTCATTAATCCAAGAAAGATACAGAGGATCGCTATTCAGATTGTCATATTTCTTGCCCTCAAGTATTCCCATAGAGCATTCTAACAAGTCTGGGAGTAGAATATCAGCTCCGTGTCCGTAAATTGTCTCAAGTGATTGAGTACAACGCAATTGAGGCGAAGAAAAATATATTTCACCTTTTGGATAAGAGTACTTTAAGGCTATTTCTTTTTGATCATCAATACCAGTCTGAGAAAGAGGAACGTCTCTTTGTCCGGTCCATTCATTCAAATCATTAGAGATAGACTTGGCATGACGAATTAGATAAAATTTCAATTTGATTCGTATTCCTTCATAGCATTAATAAGAATATCATTTTCATCAATAGAGCGAGCAGCTATTCTTACATACTTCCCGTCAAGTCCGAGAAAATTCCTTGTGTGTCTTACAACAATTCCACGTGTGAGCAGAAAACGTATAAGTTTTTCGTCGTCACTAGTTTTTAACAGAAAGTAATTAACGCTTGTAGGGTTTATTTCAAATCCCAAGTTTTTTAGTTCTTTAATGAGTCTGGGTACCTCGGTGCGATAATACTCGCGTGTTTTTTTGAGAAATTCTTTGTCTTGCATAAACTTTACGGCAGCTTGCTGTGCAATTGAGTTAACGCTCCATGTCGGCTGTCGTCTTTTAAGGTTTTTTATAAGTTCTGGACTTGACATCACATAGCCGATACGAGAACCACATAAATGATAGCTCTTTGTGAGAGAGCGCATAATGATCAAATTTGAGAAATCTTTTACCTTTAAATTGCTGTTGTTGTCGTACATGAAATCTCTGTATGCTTCGTCTATTATAAAGATGTTATTATCAAACTTTTTCAAAAGGGGTATTAGCACCTTGTCTTCAAGAAAAGCGCCAGTGGGATTGCATGGGTTGCATATCCATACAGTTTCATCTGTAGTTTTAATGTCAGACAACGACATTGCATTGACTACACTGGCGTCAAATGCTTTTAAAGCTCTCATATATTCTCCATATGCAGGCTGAAGAATGCAGTTTCTTTTTGCAGTTTGATAAGAAGAGATAAGATATATAGCTTCATTCGATCCATTTGTGACAAGGACGTTTTCGAGTGAACAGTGGTTCTGTTCCGCGATTAGATGGCACAGCTCTAAAGATTCGTCGTCAGGATACTCAGATAAAGTTTTTTGTATGTCGATTTCAAATTTGCCATTCCATGGAAGAACATTTGTGTTTGTGCTGAAATCATAAATTTTATCAGGAACTGGAATAGAAAAACTTCTATATGTTTTTTCTGGGTTCGCACCATGTAGCCGAAATTCTGTCATTTTATAAAGCCCTCCATAAAAAGAATTATAAAGGCGCAGAGAACAACCGAAGCCGTTAAGATCTTATGAGCGTTAGTGATGTCACTTATTTCAGCTTCCTTTGTGTTATCTCCCATCGTTGGTCGTTGCACAAACTCTCCCTGATAGAATGAGCCACCGCCAAGAGTTATGCCAAGAAGTCCAGCAAAGGCAGCCTCTCCGTGTGCGCTGTTTGGACTTTTGTGATTTTTTCGATCTCGAAAAAACACAGAAAATCCTCTTTTAAAGTCAAATCCTATAAGTCCACCAGCAAGAATCGCAATAAGTCCCCCTACTCTCGCAGGTATAAAATTTAACACATCATCAAGTTTCGCGGCAGCCCAACCAAAATCGCAATAGCGATCATTTTTGTACCCGACCATTGAGTCCATTGTATTTACCGCTTTAAAAACCCATGCGAAAAGAACTGCTTGACCATAAAAGGATCCGAGCAGCATATAAATGAGCACTGAAATTATTCCGTCAATGTAATTTTCGCCGATAGTTTCAATCGTTGCTCGAATGATAGCTTTTTCTTCAAGGTTTTTTGTGTCGCGACCAACTATATATGATAAAAATAAACGAGCTTTGTCAATGTTGCCATCACTTAGTGATATCGCAACAAGGTTTGATTCAGCTTGAAGCGAACGAAAAGATATAGCCGAATACAGCATAAATATCTGAACTGCAATGTAAACATATTTACCAAGTAGAAAGGCAATAAACAGTATCGTAGAAGTTGTCATAACGACGGTAAGCAGAACACAAAAAAGAAATATTATTCCGCGAACTTTTCCGTTTTTACTAGAGTAAAAAACATTTTCCCAGTAATTAATTATGTGTCCAACGATAATTACTGGATGAAATCTATAATGTGGATCTCCTAGAATACTGTCAAGAACTAGGGCAGCTAGTATGAGCATTTCATATCAATCCTTTTCGTGCTGTTAAAAACGATTTTATTTTGGTTATTAGTTATGAAGATTTACTCAGTTTTATATACAAAGTGATCAGGTAGAAGTGTGCTTAACTTATATACTTTGAAATCTAATCCATTTTCCAAAACAACATCCATTTCATAATTGAATTCCACAAGGAATTGCCTACAGGCTCCACAAGGGGCACAAGGAACTCCCGGTTTCCCAACAATAGCTATTGCGATTGGTTTATTTAATCCCTTTGTGACTGCAGTAGTCATTGCGTTGCGTTCAGCACACAAAGAAAGACCATAGCTACTATTTTCAACGTTACAGCCAGTGACAATTTGCCCATTTTCAAAAAGAATAGCCGATCCAACGCAAAAATTAGAGTAAGGAGAATATGAGAAGTTTTGAGATTCTTTTGCAAGTTGTAAAAGCTTGGTATATTCTATTTTTTTCATGACATTCACTCTCATTTCCAATATGTCTAATTTTCAACGTTATGACGACTATTGTCAATTAAACACACATTGAGTTTAAATCTGATATGATATATATACACATGTCGATATGTTAATTAAACAAGGAGTAATAAGATGAATAATTCTAAAAAAATATCCTTAATGATGAAGGCGCTTGGAGACGAAAACAGAGTGATGATTGTCAAAATGCTTTCGTCAGGCGAGCTATGTGCATGTAAAATTCTTGAGGAATTTGATATTTCTCAGTCGACTCTTTCTTATCACATGAAAATATTGTGTGACTCTGGTTTAGTGTTCTCAAGAAGAGATGGCAAATGGATGCACTATTCTCTTGTGAATGAAAAGTTTAAAGAGCTTTTATCCTTTTTAAACAGCCTTTTCAAAGGCTAAGTTTATTATTCCTTTATTTTTAATGTTTAAATTTTAAAATCAATTAAACATCTTAAAATAGTTGACGTTTTGTTGTAAAATAGAAAAATAGTCAAGGCTTTCTTGACAGATTATTCTGCAGTTTATATATTAAGAAATAAATTTTTCTGTTTGTATAAACAAATATCTTACATCAATCGGAGGAAGTTATAATGGCATATCTCAGTGATATTGAAATCGCACAGAAAACACCAATGGACCCGATAATGAAAGTAGCAGCAAGGCTTAATATTGATGAAGATGATTTGGAGCTTTATGGAAAATACAAAGCAAAAGTATCTTTTGACCTTTGGGAAAAGATCAAAGACAACAAAGACGGCAAAATGATTCTTGTTACAGCCATCACACCAACTCCAGCCGGAGAGGGCAAAACAACCACCTCTGTTGGACTTGCACAAGCTATTGTTAAACTGGGAAAGAAAGCATGCCTAGCTCTTCGCGAACCATCTCTTGGGCCTGTCTTTGGTATAAAAGGCGGAGCTACAGGTGGTGGGTATAGCCAGGTTGTTCCTATGGAAGACATAAACATTCATTTCACAGGTGATTTTCATGCCGTTAGTTCGGCACATAATCTTTTGGCAGCTATGCTTGATAACTCAATGCAGCAGGGTAATCCACTACGAATAGATCAGCGTCAAATCGTTTTCAAACGCGTGATGGATATGAACGATCGTGCGTTGCGCAAGATTGTCGTTGGATTAGGAGGCAGGACAGAAGGTGTTCCTCGTGAAGACGGATTTGATATAACGGTTGCGTCTGAAATTATGGCAATTCTCTGCCTAGCTGACGGAATAGATGATCTCAAAGAACGTCTTGCAAATATTATTGTCGCATACAATTTTGATGGTAAGCCGGTAACAGCTAGAGAACTTGAAGCACAGGGCGCAATGGCTATGCTTTTGAAAGATGCTATTAAACCAAACCTTGTTCAAACACTTGAACATGTTCCTGCTTTTATTCACGGAGGTCCGTTTGCCAACATAGCCCACGGATGCAACAGTGTCATGGCATCTAAATATGCTTTGAAACTTTCTGATTATTTTATTACTGAAGCAGGTTTTGGCGCAGACTTGGGCGCTGAGAAGTTCCTTGATATCAAGTGTCGTCTTGCTGGGTTTAAGCCGGACACAATAGTTGTTGTAGCTACAATTCGTGCTCTAAAGATGCATGGTGGGGTTGCAAAGCAAGACCTTGGCAAGATAGACATGAAAGCTCTTGAAGCAGGTCTTCCGAATTTAGAGAAGCACGTTGAGAACATGCTCTCATATGGAGTTCCTGTTGTTGTAGCACTAAACATATTTCCTACAGACACAAAAGAGGAACTTGACCTCATCACTGCAAAATGTGCAAAACTAGGAGCTCCAGTCGTTCAATCAGATATTTGGGCACGCGGTGGAGATGGCGGCATAGAAATGGCAGAAGCAGTTTTGAAATCATGTGAGAAGCCAAACAACTTCCATTTTCTCTATGACGAAAAGCTTAGTCCAAAAGAAAAAATTACAGCAATAGCAACAAAAATATACGGAGCTGACGGAGTTAGTTTTACAGATAAAGCGGAGAAAGATTTGAAGCAGATTCACGAGCTTGGAAAAGATAATCTTCTTATCTGTATGGCAAAGACGCAGGCCTCGCTCTCAGATGATCCTGATAAAAAAGGACGCCCTACTGGATACACTCTTACAGTACGTGAAGTTCGCCTTTCTGCTGGAGCGGGTTTTATTATTCCCATAACCGGCACGATAATGACAATGCCAGGACTTCCTAAAAGACCGTCCGCGTGCTCAATTGATGTTGACAATGATGGCAAAATTAGCGGATTGTTTTAAAAATGGCATTTTTAGACAACTGCATGACATTTACAAATAGCCTAAAAAGAAGATATAGCCATGCCAATTGAAAAAAACGAAGTCCAGTCATTTCTTGACAAACTTGCTTCAGCAACACCAACTCCAGGAGGAGGAAGTTCTGCTGCTCTATGCGGAGCTACTGCGGCCGCGCTCGTTTCAATGGTTGCTAATCTAACAATAGACAAGGAAAAACATAAAGAAAATTGGATAATAATGAAAGAGGTTTTGGGGCGAAGCGAGTTTCTACGTTTAAAATTTTTAGATTTGGCAAACCAGGATATAAAAGCATATAGCGACTTTATGACCGCGCTTAGAATGCCTAAGGGCACAGAAGATCAACAACAAGAACGCGCCCAAGCAATGGAAAAAGCTTGTAGATGCACCACGGAAGTTCCTCTTGAAACACTAGAGACTTGCAGAGAGGTAGTAAGCTTATCTTTCAAGGCGGCCAAATATGGTAACCCTAATGCTATAAGCGATGCTGCAAGTGCTGCAATCTTAGCAGAAGCAGTAGCTAGAGCAGCAGCATGTAGTGTTCGAGCAAATCTTCCTGTGATTACAAATAAAATATTTGCCGCGCAGTGCAAGACTAGAATGTTAGTAGCTCTAGAAGAGGTAAAAAGAGAATTAAACGAAACTGAAACCATTATTAATGAGCTTTTTTAATAAGAATTATGTAAATAACTGGAATAAAATATCTCATGAAAGAGCCTCATTCTGAGGCTCTTTTTTGTTACACTGACGTACATACTTATACATTGACATATATCAATATGTAATTTATATTAATTGCATAAAAGATTAGGGGGAATTTGCAATGTTGACAATAAAAAGTTTCTTTCTTTTTATACAAAATCAGTTGCTTGGCATGAAGTGGTTAAATGTTCTTGCTGGCAAGTTTTTAAATTTAATCGGAATAAATACCACCGAAAGACTTGGAGCTTCGCTTCAGTTTTTTATCTATGATGTGATAAAGATATTCGTACTCTTATCTGTGCTTATATTTATAATTTCATACATTCAGAGTTATTTTCCACCGGAACGCACGAAAAGAATTCTTGGACGTTTTCGTGGAATAAAAGCGAATATTCTTTCAGCTTTGCTTGGCACCGTCACTCCCTTCTGCAGCTGCTCTTCTATTCCGCTTTTCATTGGATTTACAAGAGCCGGGCTGCCAGCAGGAGTCACATTTTCATTCCTTATATCTTCTCCGTTGGTAGACTTGGGTTCGTTAGTTCTTTTAATGAGTATATTTGGCGCAAAGATTGCTATAGCTTATGTGATTGTTGGCCTGATACTTGCAGTAGCTGGTGGCAGTCTTATTGAAGCTCTGCATCTTGAGCGTTATGTTGAAGAATATATTAAGGCAAACAGCTGTGTTGATATAGAGTCTGAAAATCTTACAAGAAGAGATAGGCTAATTTATGCAAAAGATCAGGTCGCTTTTACGGTACAAAAGGTTGCACTATATATTTTTATAGGTGTTGCTATTGGTGCTCTGATACACAATTGGATACCGCAAGAACTCATTGAGCGTGTGTTGGGAACTCGCAACCATTTCTCTGTGATAATTGCAACAGTTATAGGGATTCCGATGTACGCAGACATTTTCGGTACAATTCCAATCGCAGAAGCTCTCTATTCAAAAGGTGTCGGGCTTGGAACTATAATGTCACTAATGATGGCAGTAACAGCACTTTCGCTGCCTTCTATTATTCTTCTACGCAAGGCTGTTAAGCTACCGTTGCTTGTATTTTTCGTGGGTATTGTAACAACAGGCATAATATTTATAGGATACATATTCAATGCATTTGGTTGGATGTTTATATAGGAGGTTTTGTCATGGCAGTAATTGGTAGAATTTCAAAAGAAGTAATGGACATGCTTGGATTTGGCAGCAAAAAGGTCGAAGAGAATAACAGCAGCTGCTGCGCTTGTGATTGCGGAGGAGAAACTACTTTATGCAATAAGAGTGATGACACAACAGTTAGAGTCTTGGGTATTGGATGTAGTAATTGCAAGCTCGTTGAGGAAAACATAAAAGAAGCGCTAAGACAAATGGGTAAAAGCGCCGTTGTTGAAAAAGTAACTGATATGGCGGAGATTACTTCTTATGGAGTAATGGGGCTTCCTGCAATAGCGATTGGTCGCAAAGTTATATCTTCAGGAAAAGTTTTAAATACCGAAGAAATTATAAAGTTATTTCAGAAATTAGAAAAATAACACTCAGGGTCTTTTTCAAACTTTACTAAAGTATAAAGGAAAAGCTCTTTCATTTATATTACTAGTTCTCAGTATTTTATATCACTTGGCAAAGACTATTGTGATATTATTACACAGCTTAAAGTAGTTATATATTATTGAGAGTGGGTGTCCTATGAGCCTTTGGATTGTTGTGTTGCTTTTTGTAGTTGGACTAATTGCTATTATAAAAGGCGGGGATATGTTTGTGGACGCTGCAACATGGATGGCGGAAGTATCGGGCATTCCCAAGCTTATCATCGGAGCGACTGTAGTTAGTCTTGCAACAACTCTTCCCGAACTAATTGTCTCTGTTATGGCAACATTGGATGGAAAAATTGACATGGCAATAGGTAATGCAGTAGGAAGTGTCACAGCTAATACAGGGCTAATAATGGCTATTTCTCTGCTGTTTATTCCTACTGTTATCAAGCGTAGAGATTATGTTTTTAAAGCATTTTTTATGCTTAGCGCTACATTGATCCTCGTTGCTTGTGGGTTTATAGGCTCAATAGGAGTTATTGGAAGTGCCCTTTTATTGATTATTTTTGTGTTTGCGGTTGTAGAAAATATAAATGAAGCACATTTATACATGGGTGAAATGAGCAAAAAAAATCCTTATTCAGAAAAAAGAATTATTGTAGCTAAAGAAAAAAAAGCTAATATCGTTAAATTCTTTATAGGCGCAGCCGCTATAGTAATAGGTTCACGCTTACTTGTAGATAATGGAAGCAATCTTGCGACGTTGTTGGGTGTTCCGGAGCGCATTATTGCTGTAACACTAGTTGCACTGGGGACCTCATTGCCTGAGCTTGTTACTACCTTATCAGCAATTATTAAGAAGGAATCAAGTATATCAGTAGGCAACATAATAGGAGCAAATATAATAGACCTTACATTTATTTTGCCAGTTTGTTCCATTCTTTCTGGAAAAACTATTCCAGTGTCCGGAACTTTAGCGCTGCTAGACCTTCCTGCTGCTTTGCTTGTTGGATCCATTGCTTTGCTGCCTACTCTTTTTATGAAAAAATTTGCTCGTTGGCAAGGCGTTTTGCTTCTAATTGCATACTTCAGCTATATAATAGTTACAATCACAATATAAAATGAGACTGAATTTAAATCGTTATTTGGGAGGTTAAAAAATGTATAAGGAATTTAAAGACTTTATTTTAAGAGGCAATGTACTTGATATGGCAATAGGTGTAATAATTGGTGTAGCCTTTGGCAAAATAATATCATCTCTTGTAAGTGACATATTCATGCCAATTTTGGGTAAGGCTACCAGCGGAGTTAATTTTACAATGCTCAAATATGTTTTATCTCCTGCTCAGATTGGTGCCTCTGGTGAGATCATTGTTGCCGAATCTGCGATTATGTATGGACTATTTATACAAAACATAATTGACTTTCTACTTATAGCTATTTGTGTCTTCTTTTTTGTAAAATTAGTGAGCAAACTCCAAAGGAAGCAACCTGCGCCTGAAGTAATAACCTCACCAACACAGGAAGAATTGCTTGCTGAAATACGTGATTTGCTAAAGAAGTAAGCTAAAATATTTTTAAACCAAAACTAGAAAAAGCTAAAATCATTGCCACAACTTATTTGTTGTGGCAATGATTTTTAAATGCCTATCCTCTATGTATAAACAAAGACACTTATCAAAATGATTATCGAAGACTATATCTTTTTTTCATCATTTGTCATTCCTTTTTGACATAAAAAGCATACTTTATTTGCATAGTTGACTGACTATTTATAAAAAATAATATAGGCGGAATAACATTTTATGGATAGTTATTGTCAATAACTCCTTAAAGAGCCTTGTTGTGCAATTCTTTCATCTTCCACCAGCCCGTGTGTTTAATGAAAAAAATCAAAATAAAGTGCTTGACGAAAACGTTTGGGTGTAATACACTACCTCTCGTTGCGCTTCTTTTAGGTCTTTTAGATCTAAGGGGTAACAAGCGTAATACGCACCATGACAGAAGAATAAAGGTAAAGCGAAAGAGAAGAGTTCTGTAAGAAATCCGCGAGGAAATCTTACGCTACTAATCTTAAATCAGATGTAAGAAAACCAATCTTATGATTGGCAATTTAACATCTGGTCTGAAG
>JAAYFQ010000081.1 GCA_012728165.1 Synergistaceae bacterium
AAGGTAACCGCGCATGCTACATTGAAGAATATCGAAGTCGACACAAGATTTTTCTAATTCACGAAGAGGTCTAATAACAGCATTATGCTCCATTGATGAAGTTACAACTTTCATTCCAGGCTTAAGTATTCCTTTAAGTATGATATTTATTGATTCGGTAACGTTTTTGGTAAGAGTCACATATTTGGGATTGTTTTTTTCATATCCATCGAAAAGTTCCGCTAACATAGAACGACAAGTGTAAACATCGTCGAGTGTTTCTATGTCTCGTTTTGATGCTGTTCCGCGTGCAAGATTCGCTCCGCTGTTAAGTATAAAATCATATATTGAAGATGCTACGCTTTTGGGTTTTGGCCATGTGGTAGCAGCATTATTTAGATAGATCTGAGTCATTTTATCTGTTAACCGATTGTAATCGGGTTTGAGGCATTAAATACAGTTTCTGTTATCTCAAACATATTAGATATTATGCCTATGCAAACTTGCTCTGTTATATCGAAATGTTTTGTGCATGCACCACAAACGAGAATATTGGTTCCTCTATCAGCAAGTTCTCTCAAATAATCAAGAGCGGATGATTCTGTAAGAGTCATCTTCACTGCTTCGTTCATCAGAGCAACTGTTGCTGGTGGGTTGTCAGCTTTAACGAGAGTGCCAAGGTATGACTTCATAAGGACTTCGCCAAGACCATCCGAATCGGCTCCAATTTTGTCTGAAGTGATAAGGATGCTCAATTGCTTAGAGTCATCTTTTTTTACTGGCTGTTTGTATAAGGTTACTCCATCAGTAGAGCCTTTTGTATCAATTTGTATTGTGCCTGATTCTTCTTTGGAAGAAAAAGAAATACTTTGTGCTTTTAGAAATCTTGCTATATTGGAAGCGGCTACTTTATTGTCAACTAAAATAGAAAGCTCTTTTTCGCCTCTATCAACAGCTTCTTTAGTTATCATGACAGGCTGTGGACAGGCTAACCCTCTTGCGTCAATTGTAATCATTATTCTTGTTCCTCCTCGAGCTCTTTCGGAATGCATACGTTATCCTTTTGTTCTATATCCTCTTTTAGCATATTAATGAACTCTTCAACGAGGTCAGGATCAAGTCTAGTTCCTTTCAGTGCACGGAGCGCAGCTTCTAATTCTTCTTGTGAAACTGCACGGCGACCAGGGCGCAGACGAGTAAGTTCATTCCATTCATCAACCACAGCGAATGCTCTAGCCTCAATAGGAATGTTGGTTTCTTTCTTGCCATTTGGAAAACCTGTGCCGTCCCAGTTTTCATTCCAGTTGCTTGGAATCGGTGTAGAGGAGCGCAATATTTCAACTGACTTCATAAAGTCTCTTGATAATAAAGGATAATTTCGATATTCTCTTTCTTCATCTGCAGTGAGTTCGGTAGTTTTATTGCGAATTTGAAATGGAATACCAAGCATACCTATTCTGCTAAAGAGTGCTCCTAAGTATGAGAGCATCAGTTCCTTTTCGCCGATTCCTATCTTTGCACAGAAACGTTCCGTCATTTTTGCTTCGCGAACGATAGAGTTACGGAAGCTTTCATTCCCCGGTGTTACAGAAGAAGCAATTTCTTCAAGGGTTTTTAAACAGAGTCGTGTACCTTCTTTGGCGAAGCGTTCGTAGACCATAAGGCTAATTTTGTCCACTTCTACATTTTTCTTACTACAATATTCTTTATGCTCTATTAGATCATTAAGAGCTTGCTGAAGGGCAGAAATCTCATCTTTTTTATTATCTACTGTGACGCTATCGCAAATATCTACAGCATCAAGCATTGCTTTCGTTTCTTCTTCTAATCTTTTTACTCTATTGTAAAAAATATGCTTTAAAACGAGGTCAAATCCGCAACATAGTAATAGTACACATGCGGCTAGAAGCAAGAAAAGATACTGCATTTTCTTTTCTATTTCAGATGTGTCTTCTCTAGGGGCAGTACCACGAATCCAGAAAGAAGGAATTCCTCTATGGTCTTTAACAAGCATACTTCCATGAACAAGTGGATTTTTTCTTTTTATTTCATCAATAATTGTTTCTGGTAGGTCGGGATTGGATTTTTCGTTGTCGTCTGTTGGTTCAATTGTAAAATTAAAATGCAGACTTTCCGACATTCTTTCTACCCATTCGGAGTTAAAAGCCCTTGTTGCCATAAGATACCCAGCAACAGGCCTTTGCATATGGGAAGTTAGTATCGGCTTCAGTGAAAACAGTATTGGCTCATTGCCTCGTAAAGCGACTCCACTGATTCCGTTATCATTAATATTCTCAATCATTTCTTTATTTTTAGGATTTGAAAAAATTGTTGTAAGTTCGCTCTCTGGAGAAGATGGTTCATTATAAGGACTGTAGTCTTTAGTCAGAGCAACATTATGATCATTGTCAAGAAGAATTATCGAAGAGATTCCTATTTCAGTGAGAACATCTCTGTTGAGTGTTGGAAGAACAAAATTAGCATTATTATCGTTCATGAATTCCCATGTTGCATCTGAATAAGCACAAGTTCTCGAAATTGCCGAAAGTGTTTGTGCTTCTCCATTTATTAGACCAACTGCGCTGGATAGATCGCGATTCATTCTTTCTCTGCTTGCCTGATAAGAGGCTGATCTCAGAATTCCCGTGAAAATTAGATCAAGTAAAAGCAGCAGAATCAACATAGTCATGCCTAATGTAATTCTTATCTTCTTGCGTAGTGTCATGCGAATTCCTCCAAGATGTGTCTCAATTACTATATTCTAACAGATATAAAGATATGGACAAAACAATCAGCTTTTCGCTGGAACAATAACCGCGCCTGCGACAACAATGCCTTCTTCTGTATAGAGTACAAGGCGCTGACCCTGAGC
>JAAYFQ010000082.1 GCA_012728165.1 Synergistaceae bacterium
AATAATGACGAAAATCTGAAACAAGTCACAGGGTATAAAAATGTTTCGTATAACGAGCCTTTTTTTCAAGGACATTTTCCGGATGAACCAGTTATGCCAGGAGTCCTTGTTCTTGAAGCAATGGGCCAAATCGGAGCAATATTACTCAAGCTACAACCTGAGTTTCAAGACGACGAAAGACGTGTGGTTTATCTGACTTCAATTGATAAGGTTAAATTTCGTAAGCCAGTAAAACCCGGAGACCAGCTTAAAACAGTTGCCACACTTATAAAACGTAAGGGAGTAGTGGGAAAGTTTAAATTTATAGCCACTGTTGATGGAGAACTTGCTGCAGAGGGACAGATGGGTTTTATCATATCTGATGGATTAACTCTAAAAACGGGAGATAAAAAATGAGCTTACAAATACATCCCACAGCGATAGTATCCAAAAATGCTGAGATAGGCAAGGATGTCACTATCGGCCCATTTGCTATTGTTGACCAAAAAACAAAGATTGGCGATCGCACAGTTCTAAGAGCCAATTCACATATATGCGAATATACTGAAATTGGTGAGGATTGTGTTTTCCATGAACACTCAGTAATAGGAGGCTTACCTCAGGATCTTTGCTACGAGGGCGAAGAAACTTGGGTAAAAATCGGTAACAAAGTTGTCTGTCGTGAATTTGTAACCATAAATAGAGCAACTGGAGAAGGACAGATAACCTCTCTCGATGATAATTGTTATATTATGGAGGGTGTGCATATTGCACATAATGCGAAAATTGGAACTGGGTGCGTTATTGCAAACAAATCTGGTTTATCCGGTCATGTACACATCGGAGATTTTGTTGTAGTAGGCGGAATGTCTGGCTTTCATCAATTTGTTCATGTTGGTTCTTACAGTATGATAGGTGGCATGTCCAGAGTTCTTCAAGACATTCCTCCTTATAGCCTTGCATCTGGTGCTCCATGTAGAGTTTATGATATTAATAGAGTGGGGCTTAAACGTCGTGGATTTGACAGTGAATCACGTCGTACTATTCGTGAAATATATAGAATAATTTACAATTCTGGTCTTGGAGTAAAAGACGGAATTGCTCAGGTCGCCGCTTTACATGGAGATACACCCGTAGCAAAATTAATAATAGATTTTGCAGCGGAAGCAAAGCGTGGTTTAGCTCCTAGAATCACTAAGGACTGGCATAATAAGTCAGAGGACAGATAGGCTCTTGATAAAATTATTTGCTCTTGATGTTGACGGCACATTAACAGATGGTGGTGTCTATCTGGATGGCAAGGGGAATGAGTACAAGCGTTTTAACATTCAGGATGGATATGGCTTAGTATCTCTTTTAAAATCTGGAGTAAAGATTGTATTTATAAGCGGTAGGTTTTCTCCTGCCACAGAAAAAAGGGCTAACGAACTCAAAATAACTGCATGTATAAACGGAACTGATAATAAACTTGCTGAACTTAAAAAAATAGCTGACAAGTTCGAAATATCGCGTGAAGAAGTTGCTTATGCTGGTGACGACATTCCTGATATTGACTGTATTAAATGGTCGGGGCTTGGCATCGCCACTAACAATGCGGTAGAAGAGGTAAAAAAGTCTTCTGATTGGCATACTACATTAAGTGGCGGCTATGGCGCGATACGTGAATGTGCAGATTATATATGTAAGATTAACGGAGGACACAGGTGAGGAACTATTGCTCTCGAACTATTGATTTTTTAAAAATTAAATCCTTAGATAAGTTCATATTGAACGAACTTATGGGGCCTTTTTTGTTTGGAATAATGTCTTTTACAATTATACTTATAGCTGGAAGTCTTTTATTTCAGATAGCTGACCTTGTTATACAAAGAGGCGTTTCAGTATGGATAGTTATTCGTCTTTTTATATATTATCTTCCTAAATTAATGACATATACAATACCAATGAGTTGTTTGTTGGCAACTTTGACTGGATTTGGCAAACTATCCGCTAATTCAGAATTAATAGCTTTAAAAGCTGCTGGATTGTCATTCAGTAGAATAGTAAAACCTGTTATTATTGCCACTTTTTTTATATCTGTTGCAGCGTTTTTTATCAACGAAACAATAGTTCCGTTAACAGAGAAGGCAGCTTCAAATATAATGGTTTATGAAGTTTTTAAACAATCGCCACCTTTATTCCATGAAAAAGTATTCTTAAAAGAGGAAAGTAATGGAGCTTTAAAGAGAGTTATTTATATAAATAAAATGGAAATAAGAAACGGTGACATGTCACAAGTCGTTGTGCAAGAGTTTGAAGATGGACGTTTGACCAGTATAAATTCTGCTAAATCAGCGAAATGGATAAATGGTAGTTGGTGGCTGAACAAAGGTAATGTTTTTGAAGTCAATAAGGATGGAGAAGTTAACCTCTTATTTAAGTTTGATAAGCAGAAAATTACTTTGGACATGAACCCTGATGAAATTGCTAAGGCTTCTTCTCATAATCCTGAACAAATGACGATGAGAGAGCTATTAGCCACAATAAAATTAAACGAAAAAAGCGGAATAAGTTCTGCTAAGTTGTGGATGATATTCCACCTCCGTATTTCTGTTCCGTGGGCCTGTATGGTGCTTGCTCTAGTTGGAGCTGCGCTTGGTAGTCGACCCCAGAGATCAAGTTCTAGTTTTGGTCTTGGATTAAGTGTAATTATAGTATTTGTTTACTATGTGATACTTTCGTTGACGCAGTCATTGGGAGACGCAGGATATTTGCCATCATACATAGCCGCATGGACGGCAAATGTGATTTTCTTAATTATAGGTTTGTTGATGTGTAAAAACGCAAATAAACTAGGATAAAAGTAAGAGCCTGGGGAATTTCCCAGGCTCTTACTTTTATCTTTTATAATTACTATAGTAATTTTATTTGTCTATTTCCTTTGATAAATTTACCAATTTTGACAGAATCAGTGAACCCTCCAATATGAAGTTCTTCAAGTAATTGTTTTTCGTATTTGGGTTTTATAGCTATAAGTAGCCCACCAGAAGTCTGTGGATCAAAAACTATATCTTCTGCGAATACACCCATGCTAGAATTATTAGAGACTTTTTCGCGTATGTACTCTTTATTTGTGTATAATCCTGCAGGAATTAAACCCATTGATGCCATTTCTTTTACTCCTGATAAGAGCGGCAGAGTAGATGTTTGAATTTCTATTGAAGTGTTCTCAGAATTTAAATCTATAGCATGACTGGCGAGACCAAATCCCGTAACGTCGGTACAGCTAGATATGTTGTCAATTATTTTAGAAGATAATATATCGGGGATTTTGTTTAATTTTGCCATGCTTTTAATTGCTATTTTAGTATTACTTTCAGAAAATAATCCTGCTTTTATTGCTGTTATAGCAATACCAGTACCAAGAGGTTTTGTAAGGATAAGAGAATCTCCTTCGTTTGCAGTTCCAACTTGCCACATTTTTTCTACGTTAACTTCACCGAAAACAACAAGTCCATATTTAGGCTCTTTGTCCTGGACGCTATGTCCACCAGCAAGGATAGTCTTTGCTTCACAAACTTTTTGCGCTCCGCCTTTTAGTATTTGTTTAAGGACGATGATTGGCTCGGATGAGGTTGGAAAACAAACCACGTTCAATGCAATAACGGGTTTTCCCCCCATTGCATACACGTCACTTAAAGCGTTTGCTGCAGCTATTTCTCCAAATTTCACGGGATCATCAACTACTGGTGTGATTATATCTACGGTAAGTATTCCAACACGTGATTCATCTATTTTCCAGGTAGCAGCGTCTTCGCCATTGCTCCACGATGAAATAAGGGATGAATCTTTTACAACGGGAAGATTTTTTAAGATTTGGTCTAGCTCCGCTGGACCAATTTTAGCTGCTCAGCCGCTTGTTTGTGCAAGTTCTGTAAGTCTCATGTTTTTTCCACCTTCTATTTTATTCGCAAGTGTTTTATGTCTGCAGCAAAGAATAACATATCTTTGCCATTTATTTTAACAACTAGAGCACCTTGTTCTGTTATATCAGTTGCAGTTCCTGTATGTGTTTCCTTGCCTTGACTTACTATAACCTCTTTACCAAGAGTAGCACAACTTTCTTTATATGATTTTAGTATTTTTTTTAGACCTTCTGGTGTCTCTAATAGTTTAACAGTTGAACTTAACTTATTCAAAATATTTACAAGTAGATATGGGCGAGAAATATTTTTGCCCGATTCAATGAGAATTGACGTAGCAATTTTTTCTATTTCCACACAAAAATCGTGTTTTTGCATATTTACATTAAGACCAATTCCAGTTATGGCATAATAAATCTTATCAGGTTCTCCTGCAACCTCACTTAATATTCCGCAGACTTTCTTATCGTTTATCAGTATATCATTAGGCCATTTTAAATCAGCATTAAGACTATACTCAGAAACTAAAACTGTCCTTATCGCTAATCCAACAGCTAGATTAAGTAATTGTATGTTTCCGGGGAGTAATTTTGGTCTTAAAAGAATAGAAAACATTAGGTTGTTCCCTTTAGAGTTAACCCATGTCCGACCACTGCGGCCTCTACCACTGTTTTGGTAGTCCGCTGTTGCTACTATCCCTTGAGAGGCTCCTGCTATTGCGAGTTTTTTAATGACCGTTTGAGTTGAGTCGGTTTCATCAAAAGATAAACAGGTATGAAAAAGATCATTTTCTTTTAACAAGTAATTTATAAAAGTCGGACTCATTGCATCTATTTGTAATAAAAGAGGAATTTTGTAGCCTTTTTGTGGTATAGAATCTATTTTCAATCCTTCTTCTTTTAAAGCGTTTATATGCTTAAATATAGACTGGCGAGTTAAATTAAGTTTTTTTGCAAGATAGGAACCTGAAATAAGCTTATTCTCATTATCGGCAAGAAGAGCAAGCAGTTTAAATCGGTTCAATGTTCTATTTATATTTTCAATGTTCATAATGTTCCTCCATATAAATATAAATATTTATTTCCAATCAGTTAAAAAACTATTATATTTTACACTCTTGAGGCTTATAATAAAAGACATAAAGTAATAGGAGGGTTTGCAAAATGGTAGAATTTTCAGTAACATCTGTCATGATCAACCTGCGCTCATCATTTGATGAGTTGCGTGAAAGTCTTTGACCTTTCCTCAATTGAAAAAAAGGTGAAAGAACTTCGTAAAATTGCAGAAAAACCAAATTTTTGGGAATCAGAAGAAGCACAGGATTTATCAAGAGAAACAGCACGACTTCAAAATCGTATAGATAAATTTAATGACACACAAAATGAGATATTAGAACTGGAAACATTCGCGGAAATTCTGAGCGAGACAGATGACACTGAACTACAAAATGAATTTTATAAACGCGCTACGTTGCTAATAAAAAGTATAGAAGAATATCAGACACTGATTTTGTTGTCCGGCGAGTATGATTCAGGAGACGCTATTTTAAGTGTACATGCTGGAGCAGGAGGCCTTGATTCACAGGATTGGGCCTCTATGCTTTATCGTATGTACTTAAGATGGGCAGAAGACCATAATTATACGATAAAATTGATTGATGAGCTGTCTGATCAAGAATCGGGCATAAAAAGTGTTACGATATCTATAAATGGCGATTATGCCTATGGTTTTCTACGAGGAGAGCAGGGCGTTCACCGTCTTATACGTATTTCACCCTTTGATTCGGCAAAACGAAGACATACAAGTTTCGCTTCTGTAGAAGTTATGCCTATTCTTCCAGACAGTGTTGAAGTTGAGATTAGATCTGAAGATCTTAAACTTGATACTTTTCGTGCCAGTGGTGCAGGTGGACAGTATGTTAATATGACTGATTCGGCTGTAAGAATCACGCATATTCCTTCTGGTATCGTGGTAAGCTGCCAGACAGAGCGTTCACAGCACATGAACAGAGCAACGGCTATACAGGTTCTACGTTCAAAATTATTTGAAAAGACTCTTGCTGAGCGACAAGATCAACTTAATAATTTGCAGGGAGATAAGCGTGTAATAGGTTGGGGAAGCCAAATTCGTTCTTATACGCTCCACCCTTTTCAGCTTGTAAAAGACCATCGTTCTGCTCATGAAACTGGAAATATTCAAGCTGTGCTTGACGGCAAAATTGATGATTTTATAATGAGTTTCCTAAGACTTCAAAACAATAAAGGCTGATTAATAAGCAGGAGTGATAAATAGTGAATAGAAAAGCACTATCGTTATTATTTTCTTTGTTTTTATTGCTATATTCAACATTTACCGCACAGGCTGAAAATACGAAATTTATTCCTACTGCACCCATTATGTCTGTGGATAAAATAAAACCAGGCATGAAGGGGATAGCTTATACAGTCATTTCCGGAACGAAAATTACTCCGTTTAAAGTAAGGATAGTAGGGGTGCTTCCCCGCAAGACAAATCCTAAGAACCTTATCTTGTTTAAAATAGAAGACAAGGAAATAAATGCTAATGGAGGTATTGCCGCAGGTATGAGCGGTTCCCCTATTTATGTCGATGGAAAGTTGTTAGGAGCTATAGGCTATGGGTGGTCCTTTTCAGAAAGAAGTTTAGGTCTTGCTACTCCAATAGAAGACATGATTTCAGCGTTAGACTGGCCTGAAAATGTGCCTAAGTTCAGCATTCCAGCTGCTATTCCAACGACTCCAATTAGTCCTGATTTGGAAGAAACTTCTACAGATAAATATGAAGAAACAATAGTTTCTAAAGATATTGCTATTTCACAAGACATAAGTACGAGGACTAAAACAAATATATATGACCAAAGCTATTGCAATGAATTAAGCCCAGAGGAATTATTCTCCTTATCTTTTGAGGAGAAATTAGACGTGTTTAGTACAAAGAAACTTTTGTCTTTGGGAATGCCTATTCTTGCAGACGGGATGTCTCCCAAAATAGCGAAAGAATTGGAGAAAAAGCTTGGTCAGACAATAATTCCCACTGGCTCTTCAACTATGTCATCTATGAATACAAATTATACTGCGAAACTTAACCCTGGTGCTGCCATGGGAGTAGCATTGGCGTGGGGAGATATTCAGGTTAACGGAATAGGCACTCTTAGTGCTGTTGATAAAGACGGCAGATTTATTGCGTTTGCCCACCCGATGTTAAATACTGGTGCCGTTGCTTATCCGTTAACTGAGGCGTCAATAATAAAAATTATACCAAGCATTAACAATACATTTAAGTTGGGTAGTATTGGAAGAATTATTGGAGTTGTAACGCAAGATAGGCCTGTTGCAATCGCTGGAAAAATTGGACAGTTTGCTCCTGCATCAAGCTATGTATTGCGTTTTCATGACAGTGACACAAATAAAAAGGTAGTAAGACGCTTTCAAACTATAACGGATTCGTTTACAGGCCCCGCATTGGCTTCCTCAGGTATTGCTGCTCTTGTTGAGAATGAATGGGGGCGCTCAGGAGAGGGCACAGCATCAATAAAATATAAATTTTCAGGCGGAAATCTAAGCAAAGGATGGGAACGAAAAAACATATTTTTTTCAAGCGAAGATCTTGTAAGTAACATGATAAAAGAATTTGAAGCTTTGACAAAAATATTTTCATTAAACCAGTTTCAGGAAATACATCCGTTTGGTGTAGATGTAGATGTAGAAATTACAAGGGACCCCAAGGTAATTTTTATAGAAAAGCTTGAAATAGTAGATTCAAAAGACACCTATGCTCCCGGTGAGAAAATAAAAATTGATTTGACTTTAAGAGTTTGGCGAAAACAATCTAAGAAAAAAAGACTCACTTTAGTAGTTCCTGAAGATGCTGCCATGCTTTGTGAAATTCTTGTTCGAGCTGGTAGAGACTATTCTGTTGGTAATGATTCTACTGTAAAAGGTCTTTCATCTATAACAACTTTGGAAGAATTAATGAAAGAACTAAGTGTGAGTGAGAAGAATAATCAGGTTATCGCTGAGGTTATAGCACCTATAGGATTACAGCCAAGAAACAAGAAGGATGCAGATTTAGATTTGCCGAATGATCTTAATGACAGTCGTTTGCAAAATGAAATACAAAAAGAGAAAATCAAAGAAGGATCGTTGGTAATATTAGAAACAGATTATTATGTTGAAGGCAAACTACGGAAATTTATAAAAATAAAAAAGGTCATAGAAGAGGGTAAAGCTCGAAAAGAAGAGGTTACACAAAAAAAAGATAAAAGTGAGACTGAAAAGCAAAGTAAAATAAGAAAAATAGATAAATAATTTGATTCATTTAGAAATAAAATATAACTAAAAGTGACATTCCGTAAGATATACAGAGGCTAAAAAAAACAGCACATGAAAGCATATCCTTTGCTACTCGAATTTCTTCTCTGTAAACGGAGCCAAGCATAAGGTCTATAATTATCTCCGCGGAGGTGTTTATAAGTTCTATCATCAAAGGAATTGTGCAAAGCAACATCACGCACAGTGACTTTAAGATGTCTCTGTTATAGATTAAAGATAATAGTGTCATAAATATTAGTGATATAAATTCATTTCGGATTGCTCTTTCTGAAAAAAAAGCACTACATAACCCGTTTAATGAATAACCAATTTTATTATAGAGGTTTGAATTTTTTTCTATTGGCATTTCGTCACCTGTCTAGTTTAAATGTTTATATGTAAAACCTTAAGTATTATATATCATTACTGCGCTTAATTTATTAAACGAAAATTGTAGCGATCAAGCAATGTGATTTCTTGCCCTATGTCACGTTCTCAATTATAATAATTGATTGTTTATATTCATAAATTACTGAAACAAAAAATTTTCATAATAAATAGGAGGCTATTTTTATGCCAATAGATTACAAAGAGACACTATTTCTTCCTAATACTTCTTTTCCAATGCGAGCAAACTTAGCTAAAAGAGAGCATGAATTCCTGAAGTTTTGGGACGAAATTAATTTATATGATGAATTGAAAAAAAAGAACAAGGGGAAACACTCCTTTATTCTTCATGATGGGCCACCATATGCTAATGCAAGTATCCATATTGGAACAGCAACAAATAAGATTTTAAAAGATTTTATAGTCAAATACAAATGGCAACGAGGATACTTTGCTCCTTTTGTCCCTGGGTATGACACACATGGTCTTCCCATTGAGCTTAAGGTACTTAAAGAACACGCAATTGATAGAGATAAAATCTCTCCGGTTGAACTGCGTGATAAGTGTGCGGGATACGCGAAAAAATTTGCTGAAGTACAAACAGGACAGTTCAAACGACTTGGAGTAATAGCTGATTGGGAACATCCTTATATGACATTGGTTCCTGCTTATGAAGCGACGCAGCTTGAAGGATTCGCACAGATGGTAGACAAAGGACTGATATATAAAGGCCGGAAAGCTATTCATTGGTGTACGGACTGTCAGACAGCTTTGGCGACAGCAGAAATTGAATATTCAGACGAATCTTCACCTTCAATGTTTGTTGCGTATCAGTATGATGAAGCTGCAAAATTGTTTCCTGACCTTGAAGGCAAAGATGTTAACGTATTAATTTGGACAACCACTCCATGGACAATTCCTGCTTCAATGGCAGTAGCAGTTCATCCCAACTATGATTATGGTTTCTACGAGGTAGAAGGCAAAGTATATTTAATTGCTAAAGAGTTGAAAGAAATAGTTTCTAAAGCAACAAAATTGCAACTAGCCGATCCAATTATCTCCTGCAAAGGTGCACAGCTAGAAAACTCTAAGGCTATTCATCCATTCTATGAAAGAGAAACACCATTTGTTCTTGCAGACTATGTAACACTTGATTCCGGCACTGGGTGTGTTCACACGGCTCCTGGGCATGGTACAGACGACTATGAAACAGGAATGCGATATGGAATAGATATTTATAATCCAGTCGATGAAACTGGTCATTATTATCAGAACACACCAATATTTGGAGGTATGTCTTTGCCGGAAGGCGAGAAGAGAGTCTTTGAACTTCTTAATGAATCCAAGAGATTACTTGGTTACGAAAGAATTGAGCACTCATACCCGCATTGCTGGCGTTGTAAAAAACCTGTTATATTCCGTGCTACAGATCAGTGGTTTGTTGCTGTGGCAGATTTTAAAGATAAAGCTCTTGAATGTGTGGACGAAGTGCAATGGATCCCCGAATGGGGAAAAGAGCGAATGTCTAACATGTTAAAAGATCGTCCCGACTGGTGTATAAGTCGTCAGAGAACTTGGGGAGTTCCTATTCCTGCCCTGTACTGTGATGATTGTGGAGAAGTCATTATTAGCGGCGACAGAGTCTTACGAGTTGCTGACAAGGTACGCGAAAATGGTAGTAACTGCTGGTGGACTATGAACCCTGAAGAACTTATGGGCGATTTAGCAGTATGTCCAAAATGCGGCAGTAAGAATTTGCGTAAAGAATTCGATATTATGGATGTATGGTTTGATTCAGGTTCAAGTCATGCAGCTGTGCTAGATAACTGGGAAGACTTGAGTTGGCCTGCAGACCTTTATCTCGAAGGAAGTGACCAGCATAGAGGTTGGTTTCAAACCTCGTTACTTAACAGTGTTGCTACTCGCGGCAAGGCTCCATATAGGGCAGTGCTTACACACGGGTTTATTATGGCCGGTGATGGAAGAAAGATGTCTAAATCACTTGGCAACGCAATGACTCCAGAGAAAATAAGTGACAAAAATGGTGCTGATATACTTCGTTTGTGGGTTGCTTCTTCTGATTATAGAGGAGACGTTCGTATATCGTCAGAGATATTTGACAACTTGATAGAGTCGTATCGTAGAATAAGAAATACAGCCCGTTTTCTTCTTGCGAATTTAAAAGACTTCAATCCAACATCTGACATGGTTCCGTCAAAAGAATTGTCTCAAATAGATAAATATGTTTTGCTTAAACTCAAAAAATTACGTAATCGTGTAACTACAGGATTGGATGAATACGAATTTCACCAGCCGATGTTAGGCATACATCAGTTCTGTGACAACGAACTCAGTTCTTTTTACATTGATGTTAGTAAAGATACACTCTACGCAGACGCAGAAAGTTCAATAACGCGTCGTTCTATAAGGACTGTTATGTGGACAGCTTTAAAGACACTTACTCAAATGATGTCACCGGTACTTTCTTTCACAGCGGAAGAAATATGGCAGCAAATGACAATCATGGATATGAACTTGCCTAAGAGTGTGTTTCTTAATGACTGGCCTGCCGAACTCAATAATGAGATTGACCCTGAAATTGAAGTGCTCTGGGACAGTATTATGACTGTCAGACAGTCGATTCTTCGTGGACTTGAATCTGCTAGAAGTAAGGGAGAAATTGGACATCCATTAGATGCACATTTACAAATAGTTCTTGGCGACAAATATAAATATCTAGATGGAAAGATAGAAAATGAAATGTGGGAAAAAATCGCAATTGTTTCATCATGTAATGTGGTGAATAATGTTGAGAACGCGAAAGTTGTGTACGAAGATGAAGTTACGGGTGTCGCAATTGGCGTAACGAAATCTGCTGAAGAAAAATGCCCGCGTTGTTGGAAAAAACGTCCTGAGGTTGCAACTAATAATATCTGCGATCGCTGTAAGAGTGTTCTTGAAAAGTAAAAATAATAATTCGCTGTCTAAAGATAGTGAAAAAACTCGTTCTTCACTATCTTTAAGTGATGATGAAATAAAAGGTGAGGAAATAAAATTCAACATATCTGAAGATTTAGCTACACATAGGCTAGATTTTGCAATCTCGAGAGAAATAGGATTAAGTCGTAATTATGCACAAAAATTGATTAAAAATGGCAGAGTGAAACTTGTACCTGACAGACGGTTTAAACCATCAACCAAACTTGAACTTAGTGATATTGTTAGTATTAATATGTACCCGATTGAAACCCTGGATTTGGTTCCGGAGGATATCCCATTTGAAGTTTTATATACTGATAATGACATAATCGTTATCAATAAACCTGCAGGGCTAGTTGTTCACCCATCAGAGGGTCATTGGGAAAGTACACTGGTGCATGGACTTTTATATAAATTTCCAGATATTGGAGGTTTAAATGGTGTTAAGCGCCCAGGAATAGTTCACCGACTTGATAAGACAACTTCAGGTCTAATGGTTATTGCCAGGAACGGATTGGCACAAGAAGGGTTATTTAGGGATTTTAAAGCAAGAAGAGTGCACAAAGAATACATTGCACTTTGTTATGGAGTTCCAGCTAGCAAAGCTGGAGAAATTCGCTTTCCTATAGCCAGAGATCCTTATAACCGAACCAGAATGGCTGTGGTTCAGGACGGTAGAAGTGCGTGGACAGATTATAGTGTCATCTGGAGTAGTTCAGGATATTCTCTTATAAGGTGTATCTTACACACGGGCAGGACTCATCAATTACGAGTTCACATGCTAGCGTTAAGCTGCCCTATTATCGGAGATAAAATTTATACTTTGCCGAAGAAGCCGTTATTTGATTTGGAAGACAGAGTCTTTCTGCATTCATGGAAACTTAATTTTAAGCATCCAAGAAGCGGAAAGGAAATGGTTTTCGTTAACCCTCTACCTGTTGAACTTGTGGATTTTCTGAAAGATATTTCTCCCAAAAATCACTGTCAGCACTCATAGATTTAAACTCTCGATAAGTTACATTAGCAATCTCCCCACGTATTGGACTAACATATTTTTTAAGTGTGTAATCCACGCGGATTCCGTTGTTACCTCTGGCTCGGCTGTAATAAACGGCAAGCGAAGAACAAAAACGTAGTAATGTTTCTTTCTTCGTGGTTTCCTGTGTATTTCCTATGCGCAATATAACATGCGCTCCAGGTGTATTTTGAACATGGAACCATATGTCGTCTGGGTTAGCGAACTTAAATGTTGCATATCTGTTACCTTTTGCTGAAAGTCCAGCAAGCACTACGGTATCTTCCATATAAAAACGTTTGTGTGGCGGATAATTGCTCTTTCTTAGCGTCTTACGGTTTTTTATAGTGCGTTTATTAATTTTAAGTTCATCTTCGATTATAGAAAGTGAGCTCGGGTCATTAGAACACATCGCTAAAACTAGATCTTCATTTAAATCATTCAACTCATTTAAAATATTTTCTAGTAATTTATATGCACGTTCCTGTGATCCTTTTATTTTTTTATATTTTTTGAAATATAGAGCCGCATTTTCAGATGGAGAGATTGCAGTATTAAACGGAACTTTTTCCTTAAATTCAACGCCTTTTGAATTATAATGAGTAAGCAATGCTTCTGAACTGCCATGTTTGATTTGCCAAATATTAGCAACAATCATCTCCCCATATTTTTTATAGTTTTCATAATCACGATTTTTGAGGAGATTGTTTATATCTTCTATTTGTCGTTCTCTTCTGATTATTTCTTTAGTCAAAAACTGTGATATTTTCTTTTTCCTTAAATCAACACCTTTATCTAAAAGTGGGTTTAGAACTACAGACTTAGAAGTAAATTCTACATTTGTAATTGTAATAGCAGTGTCTAATATTTCAGGGAAAACTGTTACATATTTTCCTAATTTCTGTGCTTTCATTTTGTCAAAAGATTCTTTATAAAAACACGCAAGGTTTTTCTTTTGTGATTTTTCTGACATTGTAGATATTGATTTAATCAGAGGTCTTCCCAGACCGATAATGTCTTTGAGAGTATCTTGTGAAGGATTATCCAACCATTCTTCTAAAGATATACCTTTGAACTCAGGGGGGAGAACATATTTTTCTCCAGGAAGAATTGACCGATATCTATTTTCTGAAGGATGAATGTGTTTTGCAGCCTGAAGAATAGATTCATCTTCATCAAGTAGAATCAAGTTACTGTGATGTTCCATTGCCTCTAAAACAAGATATTTTAGATTGTAAAAACCTGCCCCAAGTGTTTTTTTAAACGTCAGTCTTAATATTCTATCTCGTCTAATTTGTTCCGAACCAACAAACTCAGCACCACTAATATGACTTTTTAGTGCGCTTATGATAGTTGGAGTTTGGTTAGCTAAGGAAATCAAGATCTTTCGTTCATTGCGAGAAACAAATGTTAAGCCAAAGTTTTGAGCACCCCACGAAATTAAAAACATCTGACTGTTTGATAGAGAAAAAATACACCAACTGTCTCCTCCATCGACTTTTTGTATTCTATGTGAAGCAGCATTTTTAAGAGTTCTGTTCCATTCATAAATAAGTTCAGGGCCGTATGACATATGATCACTCCTCGAATCTTTTTAAAGACCACTTTTTTATTTTGCCGAAAAAATAGATATAGCATATAAATTACGTATACACATTTGTTAATCTGAGTTAAAATCTAATGCGTTGTATAATAGTATAACAAAATAAAACGGAGGTGTTTGAAAATGAGCAAAGAAAGGAACCTTATTTCGTCAGAATCAGTGACGGAAGGACATCCAGACAAACTCGCTGATCAAATATCTGATGCTGTTCTTGATGCAATCCTTGCTGAAGATCCAATGGGAAGGGTGGCGTGTGAGACACTTGTAAGCACAGGTCTTATAGTTGTGGCAGGTGAAATTAGTACAGATTGTTACGTCGATATTCCTAAAATTGCGCGTGATACAGTAAAAGAAGTTGGCTATACAAGAGCGAAATATGGATTTGATGGAGATACATGCGCAGTCCTTACTGCAATTGATGAGCAGTCACGAGACATTGCACAAGGTGTTGATAAAGCGAAAGAAATGCGCGAGCTTTCAAATGATGAGATAGATAAAATGGGAGCTGGAGATCAAGGGCTTATGGTTGGTTATGCTTGTGACGAAACTGAAGAATTAATGCCTTTGCCTATTTCGCTCGCACATAAATTAGCTCGCAAACTTTCAGAAATGCGCAAAAACAAAACGATTCCATATCTTCGTCCTGACGGTAAAAGCCAAGTTACTATTGAATATGTAGATGGTAAGCCCGTTAGAATCGATACTGTAGTTATAAGTGCTCAGCATCACCCTGCTGTAGAACAATCCCAAATTGAAGCTGACATAACAGAATATGTTATTAAGCCTGTTATTCCGGCTAATTTGATAAAAGGCGATTATAAAATCTTTGTCAATCCAACTGGACGATTTGTGCTGGGTGGCCCTCAAGCTGATTGCGGATTGACAGGTCGTAAAATCATAGTTGATACATATGGAGGAGCTGTTCCTCATGGAGGAGGAGCTTTTTCAGGTAAAGATCCTACGAAAGTTGATCGTTCAGGAGCTTATATGGCACGTTACGCCGCAAAAAATGTAGTAGCAGCAGGTTTGGCTTCTTCTTGCCAAGTGCAAATTGCTTATGCCATAGGAGTAGCTTGTCCTGTCTCAATAATGGTTGAAACTTTTGGTACTGGTAAAATTAGCGACCAACAAATAACCGCGCTTTTACGTGAAAATTTTGATTTCAGACCGGCAGCAATAATTAAGAGCCTAGAGCTACAGAAACCACAGTATAAGAGGCTTGCTGCTTATGGTCACATGGGACGCATTGATATAACTCCAATGCCGCGTTGGGAGCTTACTGACAAGACAGAGATACTTAAAACCGCAGCACTGAGGTTTTTATAATTAGATAAACGCTCGTTTCTGTTTTTACTCAGACGAGCGTTTGTTGTTAATATGATTATACGAATTCTAAAAGACATTAAATTAATGACAGAACATTTGTTGTGGCCACAAGCATGTCCTATTTGTGGAAGAGCTACTGTTTCTTTTTGTCCCAAATGTCTTGCCTCTGTAGTTAATGCTGTTCCTCCATTTTGCCTTGAATGTGGAGGAAAATATGGAGCACATTGTTGCAAAAACTCTGTCCCTTGTTTCGCATCATCTATACACGATGGTGCAGCCAGAGAGTTTATTCTAAAATTAAAATATCACAACGTTAAGTCTATAGGAATCTCTTTGGGACGACTTATGGCAAAAGAAAATAATCCGTCCTCGGCAGATTTGATTGTTCCTATTCCTTTGCACGGAAACACTTCAAGAGAATATAATCAATCCACACTTTTGGCGACAGGAATTTCTGAAGAATATCAAATTAAATGTGACGAATCAATCCTGTTCTGGAGTAACAATAGACCGAAGCAGACGGAGCGTTATGGACTACAAAGAGCATCAATGCCTTTGAACGCACTTACTGCTATACCAAAATTAAATAATAAAAAAATCATTTTAGTTGACGATGTTTATACTACAGGTGGTACTTTGCGTTCAGCAAAAGCCGCTATAGAAAAACAAGGTGGAAAAGTTGTTTCAGCTATGTTGTGGTCACGAAGGATTACATCAATAGAAAACGAAGCTACATGGGAAAATTTCTGAGAGTATTAATTATACCGGTTAATATAATTAAGTCTTAAGTGCAGTTAATTAGCTAAGAGGTGAAGTTGAGTGCTAAAGAGAATAGGCGTTCTTACAAGTGGTGGCGACTCTCCAGGAATGAACGCAGCGATACGTGCTGTTACGAGGACGGTCTTGTATCATAATATGGAAGCAATCGGAATTAAACGTGGTTTTGAAGGGTTGATTGAAGGAGATTTAATCCCTCTTACTAGAAGCTCAGTTGGTGGAATTTTACTTCGTGGTGGCACTATGTTGCGTACGGCACGTTCTCCTAGGTTTATACTTCAAGAAGGAATTGACTTAGGAATCTCTACGTTGAAAAACAACAATATAGATGCCCTTGTCGTAATTGGTGGAGATGGTTCATTTCACGGAGCTAAAAAACTCCATACAAAGGGAATCAGAGTAGTTGGAATTCCTGGAACAATTGATAATGACATGGCAGGAACAGATGTAACAATAGGTTTTGACACAGCATGTAATACTGCGCTTGACTGCATAGCAAAACTCCGTGACACAGCTTCGAGTCATGACAGAATGTTTATTGTAGAAGTTATGGGACGTCATGCGGGTTTTTTAGCTCTAGAAACAGGGGTGGCTTGCGGAGCAGAATTTGTTCTTGTCCCTGAGATAATTGTTGATATAGAAGCTCTTTGCAAAAAAATTCGTTATGCCAAAGCTCGTGGCAAAACTCATTCATTAGTTGTATTAGCAGAGGGTGTAATGTCTGCTTCTGAATTGGCAATCCAATTAAAAGGCAAGTGCGATTATGAACCTAAAATAGTTGTCCTTGGGCACCTTCAACGGGGTGGTTCTCCTTCATGTGCTGATGCTGTTCTTGCTTCTAAGCTTGGTTCATTCGCTGTAGAATCTTTGATAGAAGGCAAGAATGGGGTTATGGTTGGCAGTATTGACGGGAACATTGTAGCATCACCATTGAGTCATGCATGGGAACATCGTAGGTCTCTTAATTCGGAAATGCTAAGTTTACTTGATATTCTAAGCATATAATGTTATAAAGCCGTGGAGTACTAGTAATTTATCTCAAATAATTATCAAAAAAATAACTGGATAAAACACTTGACGATTTAGAATCTATTGAAGCTATTTATGTATGAAAATTTTCTACAGAAATACATGAACGTTTTTTAATCGGATTTTCCTGACAAAATCCTATGATTTTTAATCTTTTAGTAAAACCTCATGATTCTTCATATAATTATCCCTAGTCATGTTAAAATTATTAGTCAAAGATAGGTGGACACTTTTCAATGAGAATCTCTGACAGAACAACAAAAATATTGTTTACTATATTAGCTACATCTATAGTCTTTATACTTTTACTATGTGCTTGGAGTTTAAAATACGATTTTTTTGGAAATTCGTTGTATGTTGAAAAAGCTTTCGTTTGTTTAGAATTAGGAGATAACAGAGAGCCTTTGTCAGTAAGCACTAACATTCCATATGGAGCACGTCAGGTATGTCTTTGGTTCCGTTATGCTTCGGCACAGGGAGAAAGTTATCTCACAATATCTTGGTATTTAAATAATGAGTTAGTATTGTCAGAGCAAATGAAATTAATAGACAAAGAAGGAATAAAAGCATTCTATCTACTTAAAGAAAACGGAATTCCTCTTTCAGCTGGTTCTTATAAAGTATTGATATCAACTCCTACAAAAACTTTGTCGGAGATACCGTTTATTATAAATTAAATAACTTTTAATCTGGAGGTATGTCACTTGTCAAAGGAAAAAATAAAAACCACAGCTATTACCGAAGTTGCTGAGGCAAAAGATGATAATAAAAAGGAAAAGATTATTTGCTCGATTAAAGATAAACCTGTAGAAACTCTGTTACCGGACTCAACAAAAAAGGAGCCAAAGAAGTTGTCTACAAAAACAAAAAAACCTACCAAGGCAAGTACCGCGAAAAAACTTTCTGCCGATACTAAGGCATCATCAAAAATAACTACAAAATCAGATAGTAAAAGTTTAAAATCTAAGAAAAAAGCAGAATCTGAACATATACAGCACCATTCTCCAAGTGCCTTAAGCGAAGATAAAATTGATCAAAAAGAAGTAGCAGATTCTAGATTAGCAGAAAAAAAGCCTACCACTAATAGTACAATCGCTAAAACATCGACTGAAAAGTCAACACAAAGCGTATCAAAAACAGGGAAACCCTCTAGTACGGAAAACGATAAAAAGAATTTTTCACAAAAACATACACATCCTAAATTAGGATTTAATTCTCT